>CAZZDV010000005.1:23936-56908 GCA_964652785.1 uncultured Bordetella sp. | reverse complement strand
TTTCCCAGCGCGAACTGTGCGTGCCGGCCCGGTCGACCGGGGTATCGAAATCGAATGCGCTCATGTAGGCCCCATTTTTGAAGCGCAAGTATCGCAGATGCGTCGAGCCCGAAAACAGTGCGGACCCGTTAAGGCTGCTGCAAGATTCAATCCCGATTGCCCGAACCTGCCCAATCGTAGAGAATCCGGGCGGGCAGCGGGAGCGGTGCCTTAAAAGACAATGCCGGGCCCTCCGGGCCACCGGCACCAGGATCGTAGCAAAGGAGGAGACGGATGAAGGCTTTGCTTGCTTTATCTCGATCGATCGACGCGCTCAATGGGCGCATCGGTAAAGCCACCAGCTGGCTCATCCTCGTCGCCGTGCTCGTGAGCACTGGCAACGCGATCGTTCGCTATACGCTGGACACGAGCTCGAATGCGTGGCTGGAAATCCAGTGGTACCTGTTTTCGTTCGTGTTCCTTTTCTGCGCCGGCTATACGCTGTTGCACAACCAGCACGTGCGCATCGACATCATCACGTCGAACTTCTCCAAACGCGTGCAGACCTGGATCGAGATCTTCGGAACCGTGTTCTTCCTGATGCCCATGGCAATCGCGATCATGTGGCTGTCGTGGCCGGTGTTCGTCGACGCTTACCGGACCAGCGAAATGTCGTCGAACGCCGGCGGCCTGCCGGTATGGCCGGGGCGATTGATGCTGCCGGTCGGGTTCCTGCTGCTGAGCCTGCAGGGTCTTTCGGAACTGATCAAGCGCATCGCCTTCCTGCGGGGGATGATCCCGGACCCGAGCGAGAAGGACGACGGCCCGACGCCCGAACAATTGCTTGCCGCGGAACTTCGCCGCGAACGGGGAGAAGCGGCATGATCGAACTGCTCACGAACAACATGGCGCCGGTGATGTTCGGCGCACTGATCGTATTTCTGCTGATGGGCTACCCGGTCGCGTTTGCATTGGCGGCCAACGGGATCTTCTTCGGCCTGGTCGGGGTGGAGCTTGGCATGCTCAGCCCGTCGCTCTTCCAGGCGATGCCCCAGCGCTTGTGGGCCATCATGTCCAACGACACGCTGCTGGCGGTGCCGTTCTTCACGTTCATGGGACTGATCCTTGAACGAAGCGGCATGGCCGAGGACCTGCTCGACACCATCGGCCAGCTGTTCGGACCCATGCGCGGCGGCCTTGCGCTGGCGGTCGTTTTCGTCGGCGCATTGCTTGCGGCCACGACCGGCGT
The DNA here is from genome assembly GCA_964652785.1 of uncultured Bordetella sp. GTDB lineage: Bacteria > Pseudomonadota > Gammaproteobacteria > Burkholderiales > SG8-39 > SZAS-79. The sequence goes on along the minus strand of CAZZDV010000005.1, from coordinate 55,680 downwards.
GGTTGCCGCCTCGGTCATATCGATGGGATTGATTTCGCTGCCGATCATGCTGCGCTATGGCTATGACCGGCGCGTCGCGACGGGGGTGATCGCTGCCTCCGGCACGCTGGCGCAGATCATCCCGCCCTCCCTGGTGTTGATCGTCATGGCCGACCAGTTGGGCAGGTCGGTGGGCGACATGTACGCTGGCGCCTTCATTCCCGGATTGGTGCTTGCCGGGATGTACGCCGTTTACGTGGTCGGCATCGCGATCTTCAAGCCTTCGTGGGCGCCTGCGCTGCCCGTAGAGGCACGCACGTTCCGCCAACCCGACGGGAGCAGTGGAACCATCTCGCTGGCGGTCATCGCAGGCGTCTCCCTGGCCGCCGCGATTGCCTTCGCCAAGTACAAGTACCCGCAACCCGACGCGCCGACGGATGAGATGCTGGTGGTCTGCACGTCGGTCGGGGTGGGCGTGGCTTTCGTCGCGGCCCTGGTCAACCGTGCTCTCAAGCTCGGCCTGCTCTCGCGCATGGCCGAGCGAGTGACCTTCGTCCTGATCCCGCCGCTGGCGCTGATCTTCCTCGTGCTCGGCACCATCTTCCTCGGGGTGGCAACGCCCACGGAAGGCGGCGCGATGGGCGCCACGGGCGCCCTCCTCATGGCAATGACACGTCGCCGCCTGTCGTTCCCCCTGTTGCGCCAAGCGATGGACACGACCGCCAAACTGACGTCGTTCGTGGTCTTCATCCTCGTCGGGGCACGCGTGTTCAGCCTCACGTTCTATGGCGTCGACGGTCATATCTGGGTGGAGCACCTGCTCACGGGATTGCCCGGCGGGCAAATGGGCTTCCTGATCGTGGTCAACGTCCTGATCTTCGTGCTGGCCTTTTTCCTCGACTTTTTCGAGCTGGCGTTCATCGTCGTTCCCCTGCTCGGCCCGGTGGCCGAGAAGCTCGGGATCGACCTTGTGTGGTTCGGCATCCTCCTCGCCGTGAACATGCAGACGTCGTTCATGCATCCGCCGTTCGGATTCGCGCTGTTCTACCTGCGCAGCGTGGCGCCGGGCAAGGATTACATCGACAAGGCCACCGGCAAGCTGACTCCAAGGATCACCACCGGACAGATCTACTGGGGCGCTGTGCCGTTCGTGGTCATCCAGTGCCTCATGGTGGCCCTGATCATCGCCTTTCCCAACATCGTGACCGGAGGGTTGGCGAAGAAGGAAGCCATCAACGTCGACAACATCCGCATCGAGATCCCGGACGAGGTGCCCTCTACCGACCCCAACGCGGCCCAACCGGATACGGATCCGCCGCCCGACGCCGAACAGCCGCCGGAGGACGATCCCGGAAAGGCGCTGGAGAAAGCGATGCGTGGCGAGGGGGGTGTGCCGAAGCCCGCTGGCAAGCAGTAGCGGTAGAAACCGGGCCAGAAACGAAAAACCCCGCCATGGCGGGGTTTTTCGTCCCAGGCGGCGCGCCTGGACTGCGCCGGTAGAGCCTACTTCTTCGCCGGTGCGCCTTTCGCGGGACCGGCTTGCGCTGTCCGCTGCGCTGCGATCATGAAGTTGTCGAAACGATTCTCCGCAATCGACAGCCACTGGGCCTGCTCGTCACGGAATTTCTTCCACGGCTCGTAGACCTTGGCGAACTTGGCGTTCTTGCCGGCGATTTCCGTGAAGACTTCCTCGGAAGCCTTGTAGCAGGCGGCCATGACGTCATTGGTGAAGGGACGAACCCGCACACCCTGGGAGATCAGGCGCTTGAGCGCGGCCGGATTGACCGCATCGTACTTGGCGACCATCCAGCCATACGCTTCGGCGCAAGCCGACTCGAGGATCGCCTTGTACTCGGCCGGCAGGGCGTCCCAATGTTTCTGGCCGATCATCATGTCGAGCTGGGGGCCGCCTTCCCACCAGCCGGGGTAGTAGTAGTTCTTGGCAACCTTGAAAAACCCGAGCTTCTCGTCGTCGTACGGACCGACCCATTCGGCAGCATCGATGGTGCCTTTTTCCAGGGCCGGATAAATGTCCGGCGCCCCGATCTGCTGCGGGACCACGCCCAGCTTCGTCAGCACCAGGCCGGCGGTTCCGCCGATGCGCATCTTGAGGCCTTTCAGGTCCGCGACGCTCTTGATCTCCTTGCGGAACCAGCCGCCCATCTGCGCGCCGGTATTGCCGGCCGGAAGATTGTGGATCCCGAAGTCCTTGTAAAAATCGCGCATCAGCTCGATCCCGCCCCCATGGTGCATCCAGGCGAACTGCTGGCGCGCATTGAGGCCGAACGGGATCGATGTGGCGAAAGCAAACGTCGGGTCCTTGCCGAAGTAGTAATAGGGCGCGGTATGGCCGCATTCGACGGACCCGCTTTGCACTGCATCCAGGACCTGCAGCGCCCCGACGATCTCACCCGCCGCGAACACCTTGATGGTGAATTTGCCGCCGGTCGCCGCGGCAACCCGCTTCGAGATCAGTTCGGCGCCGCCATAGATTGTGTCAAGGCTTTTCGGCCAGCTCGCGGCCATTCGCCAGGAGACGGTCGGCAGGGCGGCGCCCTGCGCGTTTACGATTCCCGGCGCAACAGCCGCTGTGCCGGCAGCCAGGCCCAGCCCGGCCTTCTTCAGAAAGGAACGACGTTTCAAAGTGATCTCCTCGTTTTGGTTGGAATCCGTCCCGGCCTGATGTTGTGATTGCGCCGCTTTCGCGGGGATTTGGCCGGAATCCGGGTTAATTCTGCACGATTACCTGTGAAACAGCCAACCCCGCAACCGAAGGACGCTGGAATTCTGTGGTAGGCGTGCACCGAAAGCGGGAGGCTCAAGCGAACATCCCCGGACCACCCCGCAAGAAAGAAAAACTTTATTTACAGGAGATCCAATCAGGGAGCGGGTCTCAAGCCAGTCGTTATGCCGTTTTTGGCATTACATCCAGCCGGCACGCGATGCCTTCGAGGGCCGGCGAGGGCGCCGGGTAGCGCGCCATGACGAGCGGGTCGTGGCCTGGAATGACGTGCGCCGGCGACGCCGCCAGCGCACTCAGCTTTGCGTAACCCTCGACCATTTCGGCCACCGACCAGATGATCGGGAAAGGCCGGGTCTGCTCCATATTGGCGTAGAAGTGCGAGGCGTCGCTCGCCAGCACGACCCATCCGCGACGGGTATTCACGCGCACCGTCTGGATGCCCATGGTGTGCCCGCCGATGAGATGCACCGAAACGCCCGGCGCCACCTCGCCCTCGCCGTCATGAAAATGCACGCGCCCGGCATACACCCGGCGCACGAGGCTGACGACGTCCTCCGCTTCATAAGCGCCGCGAAAGCACTCGTGGCACATGTAGCGGCCGGTCGCGTAGTTCATCTCGCGATCCTGGATATGGAAGGTCGCGTTCGGGAAGAGGTCGAAATTGCCGGCGTGGTCGTAGTGCAGGTGGGTGAGGACGACATCGCGCACCGTTTGCGCCTCCACGCCGAGCATCCGCAGGCCTTCCGTCGGGCACCGGATGTGGTTGCGCTGGCGCTTGGCGGCCATCGCCGCAGAGAACCCGGTGTCCACGACGATCTCCCGGCCGTCTCCGCGAATGAGCCACACGAAGTAGTCGAGCGGCATGGGGGCGTCGTGCGGGTCGCCGCCGAGGAAATTCTCGCGCGAGCGCCGCTCGTGGTGCGCGTACTTGATCGCAAAGACTTCGTACTCGGGCAGGCTGCTCACGATTTCCCCCTCCGGGATTGCAGGTCAGGCCATCAGGTCAACTGGATCCGTGCGAATTTTCGCTTGCCGACCTGCGCGACGACACTCACGCCGGCGAAGAGCTTGAGCGCGCGATCGCTCGCGCGCTCGCCGTCCAGCCGCACGCCGCCCTGCTCGAGCATGCGCAGGGCCTCGGTCGTGCTGGCCGTGAGGCCGGCCTGCTTGAGCATCTGGGCAACCGCGAGTCCGCCTTCGGGGACCTCGAGCGTCACCTCCGGGATGTCTTCCGGGATCTCGCCATGCCGGAAGCGCGCCTCGAACTCCGCCAGCGCGGCCTCCGCCGCGGCCTTGCTGTGGAAACGCTCGACGATCTCCTGGGCCAGGGCCACCTTGATGTCGCGCGGGTTGCGCCCGCCTTCCACTTCGCGCTTCCAGCGGCCGATCTCGTCCATCGGCCGGAAAGAAAGCAGCTCGAAATAACGCCACATGAGGTCGTCGGACACGGACATGAGCTTGCCGAAGATCTCGCCCGGCGCTTCGTCGATGCCGACGTAGTTGCCGAGCGACTTGGACATCTTGTTCACGCCGTCCAGGCCCTCGAGCAGCGGCATGGTGAGGATGCACTGGGGCTCCTGGCCCCAGTCCTTTTGCAGCTCGCGTCCGACGAGCAGGTTGAATTTCTGGTCGGTGCCGCCCAGCTCGACGTCGCTTTTCATCGCCACCGAGTCATAGCCCTGCATGAGCGGGTAGAGCAGCTCGTGCATCGCGATCGGCAGCCCGCCCTTGTAGCGCTTGGCGAAATCGTCCCGCTCGAGGATGCGCGCAACGGTGTAGCGCGCGCAAAGGCGGATCAGGCCTTCCGCGCCCAGCGGGTCAGACCAGGTCGAGTTGAACAGGATCTCGGTCTTTTCCGGATCGAGGATCTTGAACACCTGCTTGCGGTAGGTCGCGGCGTTTTCGAGAATCTGCTCGCGGGTCAGCGGCGGGCGCGTCTGGTTCTTGCCGGTGGGGTCGCCGATCATGCCGGTGAAGTCGCCGATCAGGAACTGGACGTGGTGGCCGAGATCCTGGAAATGGCGCAGCTTGTTGATGACGACCGTGTGCCCGAGATGCAGGTCCGGCGCGGTCGGGTCCATGCCGAGCTTGATCCGCAGCTTTCGCCCGGTTTGCAGCTTCCTGACAAGCTCTTCCTCGACCAGCAGTTCCTCGCAGCCGCGCTTGATCACGTCAAGGGCATGGGACACCGCGGGGGTATTTGTAACCATGGATTTTGAGGAGCCGAGCAGACGTGGATTGTATTTTTTACAGGAGCGCGAAGTCTGCTACACTCGCCCGCGAATTAAAAGAACAACCCGGCGGGCGCGGCATGCGCCTGATTAAAAAAACGATTTTAGCCGCTTGATCTTAGCCGATCGGTCAATCTTGCCCAATAGACTTCTGAGCCCGCGCTTCAGGGCCGCACGCATCTGTGCGCTCCTCGCGCTGCCCCTTTTCGGGGCGATTGCCGCGTTCGGCACCGCCCCCGAATCGCAGCTTGTCATCCCGCTGACCGCCGTTCCCGAGCCGCTTTCGATCGACTTGTCGGACGCGTTGGTGCCCGCCACGGCTTCGTTCATCCGCGAGGAAAAATTCCAGCGCGGCGACACGCTCTCGAGCCTGCTGTCGAGGCTCGGCGTCAATAACGAAGACACGCACACGCTCCTGCGCGGCCAGGGGCGGATCCTGCACGGCCTGCGCGCCGGCACCGCCGTCCACGCCGAAGTGACGGACGATGGCTCGCTGGTATCGCTGACCTACATGTCGGCCAAGGACACGCTGTCCTCGATCGAGCGCCACGGCGACATGTTCAAGCCGACCGAGTCGCAACTCACGCTTTCGCCGCACACGGTCCTCAAGTCCGGGACCATCCGCAGCTCGCTGTTTGCCGCGGCCGATGGCGCCGGGATGCCCGAAGCCGTTGCAACGCAAATGGCGGAAGTCTTCGGCGCGGACATCGACTTCAACCGCGACCTGCGCAAGGGCGACCGGTTCTCGGTGGCTTACGAAGTGCTCTACACCGGCGGCCTCGCCGTGCGACCCGGGCGCCTGCTGGCCGCGGAATTCGTGAACGCCGGCAAGAGCTATCGCGCGGTCTGGTTTGCAGGCGCCGACGGCGGCAAGGGCGGCTACTTCACGCCCGAGGGCAAGAACCTGCGCAAGGCTTTCCTGCGCTCGCCGCTCGAGTTCTCGCGCATCTCTTCCGGTTTCGGCATGCGCATGCACCCGATCCGCCAGGAGTGGCGCGCACACAAGGGCGTCGACTACGCCGCGCCCACGGGCACCAGGATCCGCGCGATCGGCGATGGCGTGGTCGAGTTTTCGGGCTCGCAAGGCGGTTACGGGAACATGATCGTGCTCAAGCACAACGGGCAGTACACCACCGCCTACGCCCACTTGAGCCGCATTGCACCGAACCTGCCGCGCGGCGCCCGCGTCTCGCAGGGTGACACGATCGGATACGTCGGCCAGACCGGGTGGGCAACCGGCCCGCACCTGCATTTCGAGTTCCGCGTTGCAGGCGAGGCGCGTAACCCGCTTACGATCGCGATGCCGGCCGCGCTGCCGGTGCCGGCGAACGAGCTGTCGTCGTTCAGGCAATCGACCGCCGACCTGGCCGCGAAGCTCGACCTCATCGCCAACAGCAACCTGGCACTGCTACAGTAAGCCTCGCCGCTCCCGTGGCCAACCGGGACCTTTACATCGGACTCATGTCGGGCACCAGCCTGGACGGGGTCGATGCGGTCCTCGCAGAGTTCTCCCAATCGCAGTTCCGCGCCCTGGCGCATTCGCATGTCGGCTTCGACGCGGGCTTGCGCAGCGAACTGCTCGCCCTGAGCGCCACGGGGCAGGACGAAATCGAGCGCGCCGGCCGCGCGGGCCTCATCCTGGCGGAACGCTATGCGCAGGCGGTCGAACGCGTGCTCTCGGATGCGCGCGTCGCGGCGGCCGACGTTTCGGCGATCGGTTGCCATGGGCAGACCGTCCGCCATCAGCCCGCGCAGGGCTTTACGGTGCAGATCGGCAATCCTTCGTTCCTGGCGGAGCGCACTGGCATTTCGGTGGTTGCGGACTTTCGCAGCCGCGACATGGCCGCGGGCGGCCAGGGCGCGCCGCTTGTCCCCGCTTTTCATGCGGTGGCTTTCGGGAGCGCGTCTGAAGACCGGGCGGCGGTGAATATCGGCGGCATCGCGAATGTGACGCTGCTCCCCCGCAATGCCCCGATGCTGGGGTTCGACACGGGTCCGGGCAATTGCCTGATGGATTACTGGGTCCACCTTCACCAAGGCAAGCCCTATGACGCAGGCGGCGCATGGGCTGCGGGGGGCAATGCATCCGCGGCGCTGCTTTCCCGCATGCTCGACGAGCCGTACTTCCGTCAGCCCGCGCCGAAGAGCAGCGGGCGCGAGCTGTTCAATCCAGGCTGGCTAACCGCGAAGTTGGGCGGCGCGGAGGATGCGCAGGCGGTCCAGGCGACTTTGCTCGACCTCACGTCCGAGTCCATCAGCCGGTCGATCGAGGCGTCGGCCGTGCCGGTCGCTCGATTGATCGTCTGCGGTGGCGGCGCGTATAACGCCGCGCTCATGGCGCGCCTTGCCGAGCGACTGGCGCCGCGCGTAGTCGAAACCAGTGCGGCACATGGATTGGAGGCGGATCAGGTCGAAGCCATGGCGTTCGCATGGCTTGCGTGGTGCGCGATCAACGGCCGGCCGGGCAATGTTCCCGAGGTGACGGGCGCGAAAGGCCCGCGCGTGCTGGGTGCGATTTACCCGGCTTAGTTAAAAACCCTCGCGCAAATGAAAAAGGGAGCCGAGGCTCCCTTTTTTTCCGCCGAAGCGAGTGCGCCGGATCAGGCCGAGAACGACGAACCGCAGCCGCAGGTGGTGGTCGCGTTCGGGTTCTTGATGACGAACTGCGCGCCCTCCAGCCCCTCGGAGTAATCGATCTCGGCGCCAACCAGGTACTGGTAGCTCATCGGATCGATCAGGAGATGGACGCCGTTCTTCTCCATCACCGTGTCGTCTTCGTTCTGGACTTCGTCGAACGTGAAGCCGTACTGGAAGCCCGAGCATCCGCCGCCGGTCACGAACACGCGCAGCTTGAGGTCGGTGTTGCCTTCCTCGTCGATGAGCTGCTTGACCTTGCCGGCGGCATTGTCCGTAAACACCAGCGGCGCCGGCATTTCGGTGACTTCCGGCATGTCTGTGACTGCATTCATGTTCTGCTCCGTAAGACTGGTGAGTGATTATCCCGCTTGGATCGCCATGCGGTCAACGCGGGCTTCGGCTAGGAGCCCGAGGCCAGTTTCAGCTCGATGGTCTTGACGCCGGAAACCCCGCCGTCCTGGTGCACCAGCCGGCCTTCCACGATAGCGCCCTGGTGCATCTCGATGCTCTTGTAGCGCACATCCCCTTTGACTTTGGAACTCGACTGCAGTTCCAGCGTCTCGGTCGCGTGCACCGCGCCGTTGATCGTGCCGTTGACCACCAGGTGCGCGACCTCGACTTCGCCGTCGACCCGGGCGTGCTCGCTGATCACCAGGGTGCCGGGCTGGTCGGGCAGCGCGCTCACATTGCCGCGCACTACGCCGTCGACCCGAAGGCCCCCGCTGAAGAAAACGTTGCCTTCGATGCGTGTGGTGCTGCCTATGAGGCTGTCGATGCGATTCTGCGGCTTGCTGGTTTTACCGAACATTTGGTTGCTCCCCTCAGGATCCTAGCGTCACGCTTTGCGTCGCTTTTGCCTGCGCAGCTCCGGCCTCGAAGACGCGCACCTGGACAGTGCCCACCCTGGCCTTGGGATCGACGCGGAATGTGCCCTCGACCCGGTAAAAATTCCTGAACGCCAGCTTGAATGCGGGGGCGTCCGCGGCAGCCCGGTCAGGCACGAGGATGATAGCACTCTCCCCCCCCTCCTGCTGCACCCCGACCAGCAGCTCCAGGCGCCCCTGGAAGTCGCTCCGGTCCTTGCGATTTCCGGCCAGCAGCAGCATCCGGAAGCGGTACTCGCCCGGGAGCCCGTCCGGCTCGACCTTGAGCCGCTGGATCGACAGAGCCTGCGACCCCTTGGCGTCGACAGAGTGCATGTTCTCGAAGAGCGCGAGATCCTCGCGCAGCCTCGCGTTATCCTGCTCGAGCAGCCGGATCTGTCGCGCGAGCTGGACCTGCGCGGTGCGCTCGATCGACATCTTGGAATCGGCCGCATTCGCCATCGGGCGCAGCTTGGCAAGCTCGCTGCGCGTGCCATCGAGCTCGGAGCGCAGGCCGACCAGCTCGTCCTGGACCTCGCCGCGGTCGAACCCCGCAAACCGCCGGCCTGCGTCGTATATCCATGCGGCCAGCGCGACAGAGAATGCGAGGAGCACTGCCAGCAGCAACCAGCGCAGGTACCAGGGCACATGCGTGCGCACGGCGACCCGGGGAGCCGAGATGCCGAAGCGCTGGCGGAATTTCTTGAAACCGCCGGCCATCAGGCCCGTCCCGTTGCGCCTGCGATCATGTTTGTCTCCTGAATGCAAAAGAGCCGCACAAGGGCGGCTCTCTGCAGGATGGAAACAGTCCGCGCGATTAGCGCTTGGAGAACTGTTTGCGCCGCCGGGCTTTGTGCAATCCTACCTTCTTTCTTTCCACTTCGCGGGCATCCCTTGTTACGAGCCCCGCAGCGGACAAGGCAGGCTTCAGCGCAACGTCGTATTCGATCAGCGCACGCGTGATTCCGTGGCGCACCGCGCCGGCCTGGCCTGACTCGCCGCCGCCGAACACGTTGACCATGATGTCGAAGGTTGCCTGGTTCTTGGTGAGCTCGAGGGGCTGACGCACAACCATGCGGCCGGTCTCGCGGGCGAAGAACACGTCGACGGGCTTTCCGTTGACGACGATCTGCCCTCTGCCGGGCTTGATGAAGACGCGGGCGACCGCGCTCTTGCGCCGGCCCGTGCCGTAATAGTAATCACCGACCATGTGCTTCAGACCTCCAGAGCTTTGGGCTGCTGCGCGGTGTGCGGATGGGTTTCGGCCGCATACACCTTGAGCTTCTTGAGCATTGCGTATCCGAGCGGACCCTTGGGCAGCATGCCCTTGACGGCCTTCTCGAGCACGCGCTCGGGGAATTGCGCCTGCATCTTGGCGAAGTTGGTTTCGTAGACGCCCCCGGGGTAGCCGCTGTGCCGGTAGTATTTCTTGGCCAGGGGCTTGTTGCCGGTAACGCGCAATTTGGACGCGTTGACAACGACGATAAAATCACCGGTGTCGACGTGCGGGGTGTACTCAGGCTTGTGCTTGCCGCGCAGGCGCAATGCGATCTGGGATGCCAGACGGCCGAGCACCTTGTTTTGCGCGTCGATGACGTACCAGTCGTGCTGGACTTCCTGCGGCTTGGCCGAAAACGTTTTCATGACCCGGTGCTTGGTTTGGACAGCCGTAGATTGTACGGAGAAAACGCCTTGGGTGTCAATTTTACAGACGCTGGATCGAAGGCGGTGCAGGCAAAAAAAAGCGCAACCCTTGGAGGGGTTGCGCTGAATCCACCAAAGGAGGAGGGTGGAGGAGACAACCTGCAGATGCTGTCAAAGCATCGAACTGGAATTGATTATGCCAGCTTTATTGTGCGATGCAAAAATATCGTTCCTATGGCAACATAAATAAAGTGTATCCGCTCGTTTGGTCTACGATGCCTTGTTTTAATGCACTTTTTTTAGAAACGCAGCTGTTGGGTACCATTTGAACGCTTTCAGGTCATTGATTTTTCGTTAGATTCTGCTGCAAAGCAGCACCCGCTATGGAGAGCCCTTCAATGGAATGCATTGTGCGTTGGACCGAAGGAATGACATTTCTTGCCGAGACGGGCAGCAACCACGTGGTGGCGATGGACGGGGCGCCTGAAGGAGGCGGCCGCAACCTCGCGCCGCGGCCAATGGAAATGGTGCTCGTGGGCACCGGCGGATGCACCGCCTATGACGTCATGGTGATCCTGAAGAAAAGCGGCCAGGACGTCACGGCCTGCGAGGTCACCGTCTCTGCGGACAGGGCCGAAACGGACCCTAAGGTGTTCACCCGCATCCGGATGCATTTCAGGCTGCGCGGCCGCGCGCTCAAGGCGAAGCTGGTGGAGCAGGCGATCCGGCTGTCGCACGACAAATACTGCTCGGCCTCGATCATGCTCGGCAAGACCGCCGAGATCACCACGGACTACGAAATCCTGGAGGAGCCGCTCGCGGCCTAGGCGGTGCGCGTCTTGGTAAGTTGAGCGGTGGTGTTCGCGAGGCGCGAGGCAAGGATGCGGATCAATTCGAGCGCCGCGTCCGGGTTCTCACGGATCACGCTGTGGAACAGGTCCTTCGAGATGCGCAAAGTTTCCAGCCGCGAAGTTGCGGTTGCCGTGGCTGTCCGCGGCACGTCCCCGAAGATTGCGATCTCCCCGATGATCTCGTTGCGCCCCAGGGTGTTCACCACGAGCGGCCCCTTCGGGGTGTCCACAGAGATCTCGACGCTTCCTTCGATGACGATATAACAAGCGTCCCCGGCATCGCCGGCGCGAAACATGACCTGCCCGGACTCGTACGTGAGGCGCTCGCTGCTGAAGCACAGCAGCTTCTGCTTCGCCGGCTGGATCTTGCTGAAGATCGGAAACTGCCGGATCAACTCGACTTCCTGTTCCAGGCTCATTGCTGCCTCCTCTGACTGCTCTTAAGCGACGATCAGTTTTTCCAGGGGTCCGCCGGCTTCGCGCAGCTCGGCGAATTTTCCACGCGCCACCAGCCGGCCCTTCTCCATCATGAGCACCTGCCCGAAGCGCTCGGCGAGGTCGGGACGGTTGAGGACCCAATATACGCCGCACCCCTTGCGTTCAGCGAGCACGTTTGCAAGCAGGCGGTTTTGTGAAGAAGGATCCAGCACGGCCGCGGCCTGGTCCAGGACGAGCACCGCAGGGCGCTTGAGAATCGCACGGCCCACCGCGATCTTCTGCCGCTCGGCCGCAGGCAGGCGCGCCCCGCCGGTGCCGACCTGGTAGTCCAGCCCGATCGTGATCACCAAAGGCCGCATTTGCAGCTCGTCGAGCACTTCGCGCATGACGCGACCGATGCGTGCCGCGCTCTCGGCCTGTCCCGTCGCGATCTTGCCGAAAAGGATGTTGTCCTGCAGCGACGCAGCCGCGATGAACCTCGCCGGGTCGAAAAACTCGATCGCACCGCGCAGGTCTTCGGGCAGATTCTGCGCGAACTTGGCGCGTACTTCGAGGATGCGCGCTTCGAATGCCTCGTCGATCAGTCCAAGGCGGTGACGCGCTGAAATCAGCTTGAACGGCAACGCGAGCAGCAGGTTCCGGTCGGCTTCGCCGATCCGGTCGAGCCCCACATCGGAAACCTGCGAGAGGATTTCCTTTACGTGCGGCAGGTCGTCATGCTGGATGAAGCTGAATCGCTCGAACAGCTCGTGTCCCGGAGGCAGGTCGCTGAACAGCTCGACCATGGTCTCCGCGAGTTTATGACCGACCTTGAGCAGGTCACCCGAAAGCCCCGTTTCATCGAGAATCTGTCGCACGTAGGCATTGCGTGCGAGGTTGTCGATGTCGAAGGTCTTGCCGACCGGTGTCCCGAACAGCAGGTTCTCCGCGAGCGTAGCGTTGCGATTGAAGCGGGTCAGGTCGAACCTCTCGACGAGTTCCTGGATGCCAGGCTGGTTCAGCCGTGCGCGCATCGCGTCCCGGGCGCGCAGGACACTTTCGGCGAGATCTGAACTTTGGCCGTTGCGAACCGAGCTGCGCAGCCCGACTTCGAAGATGGCCTCCTCCAGGTCGACGGTCCGCAGCACCTCGAGCATGCGCGCCTCCATCTCCGTTTCTCCGGCGACGCCGGCCGCCTGGTAATCGATCCAGTCCGCACGGATGTCGTAAGTCGAGTTGCCCGCCCTCGCGGACTCGCGCAATGCGACCTCATACTTGCCCAGCGCGTCGCCCTCGTACGTCAGCTCGCGAATCGGGCGATGCTTGAGGCCGTACAGGAGGTTATCCCGCACACTCATCGGGAACAGGTAGGCTGCGGCCCCGACGTAGGCAATGGCACGCCCGGTCACCGCCTCCGGCGCGCGCGTGATGTCGATGCCGCCCATCTGGAGGGACCCGCTGCTCGGCGCGACCAGTCGCGCCAGAAGCTGGGCGAGTTCGCTGCCGCCCCCGCCCGGATGTCCGACGATCGCTACATGCTCGGCAATGTTGAATTCGAACGAGACGCCGTCGACGACCTTGCTGCCGGATTCGTCCACCAAGGACAGGTTGGATGCGCGAACATCGCCTTCCTTGGGCAATTCAGGCGTATCGATGAGTTGCTGGAGCTCGGGTTGGGCGAGGTCGTCCGTGGTGAACTGCTCTACCACTTGGGCGTACTTGATCTGGACGTCCATGCGCTGCTGGTCCCAGTCGATCAGTTCCTTGATGGGACTGGGCAGGTCCTTGTAGGCCGCGATGACCGCGACCAGCGTCCCGATGTCGAGCCGTCCGACGATCGCGAGATAGCCCCCCACCAGGTAGAACAGGAAGGGCGTGACCTGCGAAAGGAAGTTGTTCAGGAACTTGATCATGAACTTGCGCTGGAACAGCTCGAACCTGATCAGGAACATCTTGCCCAGACGCGCGGATATCTCGGCTCGCTCGTAGTTCGACGTATCGTGCGCGTGGATCTCGACCACGCCGTCGACGCACTCGGCGATCCGCCCGGCCAGCTGGCGTGCGGTTATCTGCCTTTCCTTGGACAGGACGAGCAGGCGGCGGCGCAGCCGCGGGATGATGACTGCCTGCACGACCACCATGAAGAAGGCGATCAGGCCCAGATAGACGTGCTGGTACAGGATGAAAAACAGCGCAGTCAGCGCCTGTCCGCCGAGGAACAGCGGCGTAATCAGGGACTCGCCGACGAACCCGCCAAGCGGTTCGACCTCGTCCTTGATCATGGTCGCCATTTCGGCGGCCTTTACGCGGCGGAAGTGCGGAAGCGGGAATCGGAGGATGCGGTCGAAGAGCGTATATCGCAGGCGCCTCAGCATGCGTTCGCCCATCCAGCCCTTCATCGTGTTGATCTGCAGCTTCAGGAGGCCGCTGACGATGATCAGAATGAGAAACATCAGGGATAGCGCGATCAGGTAGGGCGTGCGCTCCAGCGCAAAGCCTTCGAACAGCACAGTCTGCCCACCGAGGAAGGCCGGCAAATCCGGGGCGATTCGCAGGAACGTGACGGTCGAATCGGGGTTCGGGAAGCGCTTGCCCTGGATGGGCTCGTTGACGATGGTCTTCGGCAGGTCGAGCGAGGCGAAGAGGATCACCATCGAAGCAAGCACGAGCGGAACAATGGCGAGCTGCTCGCGCTTGCTGTAGCGAAGAATAAAGCCGAACAGGCTGCGTTCCACTAACGCTGCTCCCCTTTGAATCCTACGGATATTAGCGCGGACCCGGTGTGCGTACGCGCCGTTCGGTTCGTGGAGTCGATGCCGGGCACCTGCACGAGGCTGCCCCGCCCTGTGGACTATGCGTCAGTTATACGGGTCGGCCGCATCGCGCAGGCCGTCACCCAGGAAATTGAAAGCGAGCACAACCACGAACACAGGCGCTACCGAGATCATGAGCCACGGATAAAGCGCCACGACGTTGATGTTCTGCGCTTCGTTCAGCAGGACGCCCCAACTCGTGACAGGCGGGCGTAAGCCAAGGCCAAGGAACGAAAGCGCAGTCTCGCCGAGGATCATGCTTGGTACCGAAAGGGTCACCGAGGCGATCAGGTGGCTCGCGAAACTCGGAAGCAGGTGCCGCCTGATGACGCGCGCGGGACTCGCTCCCATGAGGACCGCGGCGTTGGCGAAGTCTTCCTCACGCAAGGCGAGCAGCTTGGAGCGCACCGCACGGGCGAGCCCGGGCCAGTCGAGCAGCCCCAGGATGATCGTAATGCCGAAGTAAATGAGGATCGGACTCCAGGTCACAGGCAGCGCGGCCGAGAGCGCCATCCACAGCGGCAGTTCGGGGAACGACCTCACCATTTCGATAAAGCGCTGGATGATGTTGTCGATCCATCCTCCGAAATAGCCCGAGATGCCTCCAAGGGTGATCCCAATGACGAAACTGACGAGGATGCCGAGCAATCCCACCGTCAGCGAAATGCGGGTTCCATAGACGAGGCGCGACAGCAGGTCGCGTCCGAGGCGGTCGGTTCCGAAGAGAAAGAAGGTGCCGCCTTCGGCAGGGCAGACCAGGTGGAAATTGCCCTCGATCAATCCCCAGAACTCGTAGTCGTCCCCGCGGCAGAAATAGCGCAATGGCTGGACACGGCTCGTGTCCTCCTTGTACGTCCGCTTCATGGTCGCCAGGTCGAGCTCCATGGAATACCCGTAGACGAAGGGGCGGGTCAATCGGCCTTCGTGGAACAGGTGAAGCTCCTGCGGCGGCGCGTAGATGTGCTTGGTGTCGCGCGTGTCGAGGTTGTAAGGGGCAATGACCTCGCTCACCAGCGTCGAGCCATAGATAAACAGCAGGATGACGCCCGATATCAGCGCGATGCGGTGGCGCTTGAACTTCCACCACATAATCTGCCACTGGGATGCGCTGTAGAAGCGCTCCTGCTCGGGCGTAAGCGTTTCGGCCTTGTAAGGCTCGAACGGCTCGGTGGTGACGAAGTGCTCGAGCTTGTCGCCGGGCGGCGCGGTCGCGCTCATTTGGCGACGCCGCCGGTAAGCCGGATGCGCGGATCGAGCACGGCCAGCAGCAAGTCTGAAATGAACGTGCCTATGACGGCGAGCAGTGCCAGGAACATCAGGAACGAGCCCGCCAGGTACTGGTCCTGGCTGCGCAAGGCGTCCAGAAGCATCGGGCCGGACGTCTGCAGCGACAGGACCACGGCGACGATGGCCGACCCCGAAATAACGCTGGGCAACAGGCTCCCGATGTCTGCAATGAACGGGTTGAGGGCCATGCGCATCGGGTACTTCACCAGCAGCCTGAAGTTCGGCATGCCCTTGGCGCGCGCCGTCGTCACGTACTGCTTCTGGAGCTCATCGAGCAGGTTCGCCCGCAGTCTGCGGATCATCCCCGCGGTCCCCGAGGTGCCGATCACGATGACCGGGATCCAGAGGTGATTGAGGACCGATTGCGCCTTGGCCCAGCTCCAGGGTTCGCCAAGGTACTCCGGTGCCATGATTCCGCCGATCGATAACCCGAACTGCACGTTGGCGAAGTACATGAGGACGAGCGCAAACAGGAAATTGGGCGTGGCAAGTCCGATGTATCCCAGCAGCGTAAGGCCGTAGTCGCTCCAGCTGTATTGGTGGGTAGCGGCGTACGCCCCGATAGGGAAGGAGACGAGCCACGTAAACACGATGATCGAAAAATTGAGGATGAAGGAAAGCAGCAACCGGTCGCCCACCACATCCTTCACCGGGAGATCGTATTCAAACGACCAGCCCCAGTCGCCCTGCAGCAGCCCCGAAAAGCCATTGCTCCCCGGCCAGATGCCCACCCAGATGGCGTACTGCTCGATGAACGGCTTGTCGAGGCCGAACTGCCGGCGCAGGAACTCGATCTTCTCCAGCGCCGCGGTGTCGCCCTGGCTCTTGAGTTCGTCGATCTGGTTAGACAGGAAATCGCCGGGCGGCAACTGGATGATCGTGAACGTCACGAGGCTGATGACGATCAGCGTCGGGATGAGGATCAGGATCCGGTGGAGGGTGTACTTCAGCATTGTTGTAGTTGCGCCTTTTCACATCGGCGCTTGGACGGCCGCAACCTCACTTGAACCAGAAGCTGTCTGGGTGATAGATCCCGAAGAACGCACCTGGATCCCAATTGTAGAAGCCCTTTTCGGGCACGTTCATCAGCGTCGCCCGCACGAGCACGGGTTGCGGCACACCCGAGATCACTCCGATGCTGAACTGCTGGTCGGCATGGATCGCGAGCATCTGGTGCCAAATCTTCTCCCGCTCCACTCGTGTGCTGGCCGCTCGCCATGCCGCGCTGAGCTTCACCAGCTCGGCGGCCTCAGGGATATCCGGCGCAAGCCCTGCTTTGCCCGCGGTTTCGTGGAACTGCCCGAACTTCGGCCATTGGAGCTGTTGCTGGCTCAGCGGCGCGAGGTCGTCCGGACTCATGTCGGGCGTCGGCAAGGCATTCTCCAGGCCGCTCCATACCGACATGAGCGCCTCGCCGCCGAAGACGCGGTTTCTCAGGACTTCTCGCTGGGACGGTTTGGTGAACAGCTTGATGCCGACTTCCTTCCACGTCACGCGGATGAGCTCGAGCACATCCGCCTGCTCCGAGCTCTCGCCGGCGGTCTCGACGATCAGCTCGAGCAATCGGCCGTCGGGCAGCCGCCGGAAGCCGTCGGAGCCCCGCTTGAGTCCCATTTCGTCGAGCAGCTTGTCGGCCGCCTTCTTGTCGAACTTTGCCCAGGATTTCTGGTACGTGTCCTTGAAAAGCGAGCTGTCCGGCAGCACGGTGTTGTTCGCCTCGGTCGCGAGTCCGAAGTACAACACCTGGTTGATGAGGCCGCGGTCGATCGACATCGACAAGGCCCGGCGGAACCGGACGTCGCGCAGCACGGTCCGCCAAACCGCGTCATTGACGTTGAGGTTGGGGAATAGCGCGAAATGCGAACCGATGCCGGTCCGCCATAGAAGCGCCCGGTAGTTGTTCAGCTTCTCGTTCTTCTTGAGGAAGGTGTAATTGTTGAACTGCAGGTCCCGCGCCTGCAGGTCCGATTCGCCGGCGCCAGCCTTGGCCGGGATCAGCTTGCCTTCGGCGACCGTCAGCACCACGCGATCGATGTAAGGCAGCTGCTGGCCTTGCGCGTCTACACGGTGGAAATAGGGATTGCGCACGCCGACGAACCGGTCAGCCGGCGGACGCGTCGTGTTGACCCACGGCTCGAGCGTGGGCAGGTCCGGATTGTCGAACTGGTACAGGTTGTCCTGCTTGTTGTGCCCCGAAGCCCACCCGCGCTTTCCGGCCTTGGCCTCTGCATCCACTATCTTGGGCGTGTATTTCTTGTGGAATTTCTTCAGGTAGTGCGCCGGACGATAGATATAGAGCGGCGAGGCCCCCGCGAGCCGGGGCAGGAAGTCGCGGTTGGGCTTGCTCCAAGAATAACGCACAGTAGCCGCGTCGAGGATCTCCACTTTCGGCTTCTCCCCGTCGACCAGGAGGTCGCTCTGCGGGCCGGTCGGGCTGAGCTCCACGTTATTGGCCACGTCTTCCCAGAAATAACGGAAGTCCTCGGTCGTGAAAGGATGGCCGTCCGACCAGCGGTGGCCCTTGCGCAGCCTGAGGGTAAACACCTTGTCGTCCTTCGACTCGAAGCTTTCGAGAATGTCCGGCACGATCGTGAGCTTGCGGTCATACCCCACGAGGCGTGCATAGCCGTATACAACCAGCATGCGAACGTCGCGGGCCCTTCCGATAAGCATGTTGAGCGTTCCGCCTGGTTTTCCGATCGCCATGCCCGGCCCGTCCATGGGGTACACGAGGGGCGGGGCCGGGACGCGCTTGTCCACCGCGGGCATCTTTCCCGCGGCCACCTCCTTGCGGAACATCTCAGACTCGACGAGTTGAGCTGCGCCAGCCACGGTCGAGACGGCCGCGCTTAGCAGGAGCGACGCGATGAGGATCGCGAACCTGGAGGCTTGCTTTGGTGTCATGCGGTCAACTCCGAGTGGTTGGCGCTTTCGCTCGCGCGCACCAGGTGCTCTTCGCCTAGGTCGATCATCCTGCTTGACCCGCCCGTGTCGAGGCGGAATGGGTTCGGCCACGCCGTGGGATCCGACGCCCGGCCTTCCATGAGCGCTGCGAAGTCGAGTTTGCGATCGAGATCCGGTGTCGGGACTGCGGCGAGCAGGGCTTTGGTGTAGGGATGAACCGGATTGCGGAACAGTTCGGCATGGGGAGCGATTTCCACCAGCCGCCCAGCGCACATGACAGCGATCCGGTCGGCGATGTAGTTCACGACGGCCAGATTGTGCGACACGAATATGTACGTGAGGTTTAAAGCATCGCGCAGGTCGCGCAGCAAATTCAGGACCTGCGCCTGTACTGAGACATCGAGCGCCGAAACCGGCTCGTCGCAGATCAGCAGCGCCGGGCCGAGGGCCAGTGCTCGCGCGATGCCCAGGCGCTGGCGTTGGCCGCCCGAAAAACTGTGGGGATAGCGCCTGAGGTGGCGCACATCGAGCCCGACGAGCGTAACCAGCTCGCGCACCCTCGCAAACCGCTCGTCGGCATCGCCTACTCCATGGATCACGAGCGGCTCGCTGAGGATCTCGAATGCGCTCATGCGTGGGTTGAGCGATCCCACCGGATCCTGGAAAACAAACTGCACCTTGCGACGGTACGCGAAAAGCTCGGCACCGGTCATGGCCAGCACGTCGCGCGGCACCCCGTTGTCGTTGAACAGGATCTGCCCGCTGTCGGGCGTGATCGAGCGCATGATCATCTTCGAGGTCGTCGTCTTGCCGCATCCGGATTCGCCGACCAGGCCAAGACACTCACCGGCCCTTACGGTGAAGCTCACGTCGTCCACGGCAAGCACTGGATTGGAACGCTTGCCCCCAAGCCAGGACGTTTTCCGGATTCCGAAACTCTTCGTCAAATGATTGACGCTCAGCAGCGGCGCATTCGGATCCTGCAATGCGGGGCGCGGCTTTGCGGACATCAGGTGATTGGTCGACACCTGGATTTCCCTGAGCGGGGTCAGGCGCTCGCCCGGGGCCATGTTGAATCGCGGCACAGCGCGCATCAGCGCCTTGAGATACGGGTGCCCCGGCTCGCGGAAGATCGCATCCACCGGGCCGGATTCAACGACCTTGCCCTGGTAGAGCACGACCACTTCGTCCGCCATGTTCGCCACGACCCCGAGATCGTGCGTGATGATCATGACCGCCATGCGCATCTCGCGCTGAAGCTCGTTGATGAGTTGCAGGATCTGGGCCTGGATGGTCACATCGAGCGCGGTGGTCGGCTCGTCCGCGATCAGGAGCGCTGGGCGGCACACAAGCGCCATTGCGATCATCGCGCGCTGGCGCAGGCCGCCCGAGAGTTCGAACGGGTAGGTCTGCAAGGCTCGCGCGGGATTCGGAAATCCGACCAGTCGCAGCATTTCGATGACGGCTTCCCGGCGTTCGGCTTTTCCAGCGTCCCGATGAAGCGCAAGGGCCTCCTCGATCTGGTTTCCCACCGTGTGCAGGGGAGACAGGGCCGTCATCGGCTCCTGGAAAATGATCGAGATGCGTCCGCCGCGAATCGCCATGAGTTCGGGATGCGTCGGCGCCAACTTTGCGATATCGATTACCGTGCCGGGCCGGTCCGGGTCTGCGAACAGGACCTGTCCGCTTTCGATCCGCGCAATCCTGGGCAAGATGCCCATGATGGTCTGCGCGATGATCGATTTTCCGGAACCGGACTCTCCGACCAAGGCGACGGTACGGCCTTGTGGAATGCGGAACGACACGCCGTCCGCGGCTTTTACCGTGCCGGCATCGACATTCAGGTAGACCCTCAGATCGCTTACCGTAAGAACGTTGGGCATGTCACGAGTCAATTGTTCAAATCAAGATGCAAGTCGTCCCTCAAGTGGCCGCGTCAAGCGGTCTCCTGTGCCGATCCCGTTTTCTCCCGGATTTTGCGGGTGATGCGCCGGACGACTGTCCTCGCGCAGTATACGAGAAAGCGTGTCCGTTGATCCCATTGTCCCGGTTCGAGTGTTCCCGGTCACGCTTCGGCAACGCAATTAGGTTAGAGATCGGCAACCGAAGAGGTCGGCGCTGGAGCACCAGCGGACGCCATCCCGCCCCCGCGTCGCATCGAAGAGGTCGGTCAGGAATTGCCAGCAGCCTTCGTCGTGGACCGCGTGGTGCGTCAGCCAGCCCGTTGGTTCGCTTGCAACCGCCTGGCCGAGCCGCCGTGCCGAGAGGTGGCGCACCGCTTGTCCCAACGCCCGCTCCAGGCCGCAAAATCCTCTCGCTCCTTTCCAGTCGACGATGTCCACGTGCGTGTCGATCTCCAGAAGATCGGCGGCCGGAAGTGTGACTTTTCTCACACCGAATCTGCTCAAACCGCGATAACCGGCCCGATGCAGGTGGGGCACCAGGGCCGGGGCGATACGATTCCAGGGAGGCGCCAGCACCGGAATCACCAGACCGCCTGCCGCGTCCTCGAGTCTGGCTCGCGCCGCAACCAGACGCCCAAGAGCATCTTCCACGGGTTCGGTCCCCGCGAACTCGGTCTTTTTTTCGGTCTGTGCTGCGCGATTCCTGTGGTCGGTTCCGTGCTGCATCACGGCCACGTCAGCGTCGATCTGGTGGAAGGTGCCCTCCACGGCGCGCTCGGGAATCACTGCGAGGGCCAAAGGCACTGCCTTGCGTGATGCGAGCTCGATCAGCCGGCGGAGTTCCGGAGCAGGACCGCCCGCATCGTCGTCGCGCCACCAGAACTCGACGGGCCTCCCGGACTTGTGCCAAAGCGCGAGCTCCGAGAAGAAATCCTCCCAGGACGCAGTTACCATTTCTTCTCCGACATCCACTTTTCAAGCCATACGGCAGAACGTTTCGCCCCTCCGAGGTCGACTCGGTCTCTCGACGGTGCCGGACGGCGTGCGGCAAGGTCGATCGCAGCGGCAAGCGTACGCGGGGTCAGGTCTCCTTCGGTCACGACCGTAGTCAGATCCAGGTCTTCGAACGCGCGCGCGCGCAAGGTTTGCTCGGTTTCGTTCCCTCCGGAGAACGGGACCACGACCGAGCGCGCACCGGCCTGAATGATCTCGAGCATCGTGTTGTATCCCGCCTGGCTGACCGAAACAGCGCAATTCGCGAGCAGCTGGTGAAAATCGGCACGCGCCCGCTCGACCACGATGCCTCCTCCTCCGGTACTTTCAGCAAGCACGGCAAGCTTCTCGAGAACTGCAACCGGCGCGTTTATTCCGCACAGGATCCTCCAGGTCCGCCCAGCCATGGCCGACAGAGGGCGCGCAAGGATTGCGGTCTCGAGCAGAACCAGTCCAACCGCGCCTCCGCCGGCCGAGACCACGACCTCTGCCTGCGCGTCTTCATCGGCTGTAGTCCGCGCGGCCTCCCGGGCAACCTCAGCGTCCACGATGTAACCGGTGTACTCGAGCTTGGCCGCGATGGCATCGGCGTGGCGAAACGTGCGCGAGAACGGGATGACCGATTGATCGCCGTGCACCAGCACACGGTCGAATGATTGCTGAAAAATCTTGAGCATTTCGTCCTGTCGGGCGGGATTCCCCTGCCCTCCTCCGAGGATGTCACGCACCGAGCAGGCAATCAGCGGGCGGCGCGACGAACTCGCGGCGGTCTCGAGGAGCGGAGTCAGCTCGAAGCGCATCTGCCGTCTCCCGAACGGGTAGAGTTCGATCACCAATGCGTTCGCGTTGGCGGCACGCCACGCATCGAGCAGCAGGTCGCGCCGCGTCGACCTCCATTCATCGTCGACCGGTTTGCCGTTTTCGTCCACGAGCGTCTTGAAGGAAAGATCAGCCGCGACTGCCGGTGGCAACTGCACGAAGCCCACGCCGTCGAGGCGCAGGTTTGGCACCGGCAGACCGCCACTCACAAGCGTCACCTCGACACCCCTTGCGGCTACCGCATTGGCAAAATTCGCCGTTCGCCGCAGGTGGCCGATCCCCAGAAGGTGTTGGACGTAAAAGAAGGCGCGCATGCTCTTCATGCTTCAGCCCTGCCGGCGCTTGCGTCTTTCATTTTGACGTTCGGGCGATGCAAAGCGGGCATGCCCTCGCGCGACAAACTAAATACGTGAACTGCCTGCCAATCCAGCTTCTGCGGCGGGCGGCCGCGCATGTCCCATCCGCATGCGTTGGCGAAGATCGCACGGATCACGCCGCGATGCGCAATCGCGAGCGCAGGCTTGCCAACAGCGGCTATTTCAGCAAGGAGGCCTCGCACGCGTTCGAAAACCATCCGCGGACTTTCCCCTCCCGGTGGCGTGAAATCCAGGCCGCGCGCCTCGTTTGCATGCATCACGTCGCCGAACTCGACGCGCAAGTCTTCGATACGGCGGCCCTCCCAGTCACCCCAACTCATCTCGGCCAGTCGCGCGTCGCTCACTACCCCGGTCAGACCGAGGGCGGACGCGGTCTCCAGGCAGCGTTTCAGGGGACTCGAAATGACCTTTGCGTTTCGCCATTCGGGGGGCAGCGCAAGAACCCGGAGCTTCTCCTTGCCCTCAGGGCTGAGCGGGACGTCGGTCCTGCCTTGGATGCGCCTGTCGCGAGACCACTCTGTCTCTGCGTGCCTGAGCATCGCCAGCAGCGTCATGCCCGGCCTGCGACAACTTGCCGGTCTCCTCGCTTCAGTTCGTCCAAGGCGGTGCGCAACCTGGACGCAGCCGACGACAGGCTGCGTTCGACACCGACGAACTGCGCTGCCGCCTGCCCGAACGTGACTCGCTTATCCGCGTGGACCAGGAGCTCGCGCGCGACCCGGACGAAATCGTCATCATCCCCGGCGGCCGCCAGGAGTCCGGTCACTCCGTCGCAAACGACGTCCGGCACGCCGCGCACCAGGCGGGAAACCACCGGAACGCCTGCTGCTTGAGCCTCGAGCATCGCCATTCCATAGGCCTCATTGACCGCGGGCCAGAGGCACACGTCGCACGCGGCATAGACCTCGGCGAGCTCGGCAGACGACTGTTCGCCCAGAAAGCACGCGCGACCCGGGAGGGCCGCGGCGAACGAACTTTCGACTTCATTCCGGGCCGAACCGTCACCCGCAATGACCACTTGCCAGGGAATGTCGGTCATCCTTCCAAGGGTAGCCGCAAGCATCCGGAATGAGGCCACCTTGTCGCCAGGACGCATCATCGCGACCACCACGATCCAGGGCACTGACGAATCGAGCCCGTGCCTGACCGAAAGGTTCTGTCGATGCGCGGCACGGTCGCGCGCAGCGGATTGATAGGGCAACGGATCCAGAAAGGGCGGCAGCCACTCCACTTTGGCAGCGGGCGCTGCAAGGGGCCTTACGCACTCCATGTCCTCGCGAGTGGGGCAGAGCACCAACGCGGCGGCACGAATCGCCGCGCCCGCAGCCTCATGGCCAATGGCCCACGCGCCACCGGCACGTTTGGGCGCGAACGATCCCTCCGCAATCACATAGGGAATCCCAAGCGCGCGCGAAACTTCCGGGCCGATCCAATCGGGCGCCTTGTAGTACACGTGATAGGTAAACCAGAGATCAGGGGGCGCGGAGCGTTTACGCCACCCCGCGATCAAAGCCTGAGCTTCGGCATGACCCGCGTCCCTCAGTTCACGCTGGCGGGCCGGGTTGCCGTCCGGCTCATAAGTGCGAAGCGAGGAAGCAAGCGCCACCTCATGACCGGCGTATTCGAGTGCTTGCATCAGCAACCGCCCGACGCGGCGGTCTCCCGAGGGCACGGGGTGGTCAGGCGACTTGAGAGGCGCGTAGAACGCTATGCGCATTCTGCTATTTCAGGGCTCGTGCGCGTGCAGTCCTCTGCGGCGCCAACACCAAACTTCGCAGCGAGCTTGGCAATGTTCGAATCCATGCCGAAATGCGAGCCAACCCGGCGCCGCGCCGCGCCGCCGAGCTCAAGCCGTCGTGCTGGATCGACAATCAGCGACTGCAGTGCCTGCGCAAACTCGGCAGGTTGCTCAGGCGGCACCAGCAGGCCGGTCACATCCGGGACGATGAGCTCATGGATCGCAGAAACGTCTGTGGCCACGCATGGCAGGCCCTGCGCCTGAGCCTCCATCAGCACATTGGGCAACCCGTCGCGGTCGCCGTCCTCGGCCACCTTGCTGGCTAAAGCAAAGACATCGGCGGCGCGGTACTCGCCCAGGAGCTCGGTTTGTGTCATGGCCCCGAGCCAATGGACGCGCGAGCCAATGCCGAGGCGGTCGGCTCGGTGCCGCATTTTCGCTCCCAGCGGCCCCCCCCCCACGTGCACGAGTCGCCAGTGAAGATTCGCTGGCAAGCGCGCGAGGGCGTCGAGCAGTACATCGGTGCCTTTTTTCTCGACCAGGCGGCCGACCGAAAGAATGGTCACGCAATCCTCAGGAGAACTGCCTTTGCGATTCGGCCTCTCCACGGACGTGAACTGGAAACGGCGCAGGTCGAGGCCGTGATACACCAGCTCCACGCGCCCGCAAGGAGCAAGCCTGGCCAGGTGCGCGCAGTTGGTGGCGGTACAGGTGACCAGCCATTTGCAGGACTCCAGCTTCTCGCGCAACTCCCAGTCCGGCGAAGTCCAGATGTCCTTCGCGTGCGCCGACCCGGTCCAGTCGAGTCCGCGCAGGATAGAGGCATACCGCGTTACCGACGCCGGCGTGTGAAGGAAGTGCGCATGGAGGTGGTCGACGTCCTCGGGCAATTCACTGGCAAGCACAAGCGCTTGCCCGAATCGGCGGACGCGATTCGCCGTCAGGTCCCGGCGCAGGTCCCGGAGCCACGTTTGCCGGCTCGCGAGGTAGGTCGGCCATCGACGCACCTTCCACCACGCGCGCATTACGCGCAATGGCCCCCTATGCAGGTACTCTGGCAGGTAATGGACATTGGCGCGAATCTCGTCGTGGACCGGATGGGTGCGCTTGTCCGTGGGCTGGCGCAGGGAAACGATCAGGATGTCCAGGCCGCGCTTCTCGAGGGCAAGGATCTCCTGCGCAATGAAGGTTTCGGAAAGCCTCGGATAGCCTTTGAGGACGAATGCGACTCGTCCCCGCGCGGGCGGCGTCACCTCTCAGCCGATGCGCGACACGACGGGCAGCGACTCGCTCTCGGCGGGCTCAAGCCACGGCGCGACCCGGCGGGCCACGTTCGTGAGTCCTTCGAGCAACCCGGGCACCACGACTTCGGACGGCTTGTTCTGTCGCGCAAGGGATCGGAGCGCGGACGCCATGACGGCCGGGTCGTAACTCCCATCGTCATTCAACATGCTCACCAGCCCAAGCTTGGCGGCGCTCGATGCGCGAATGAACTGCTCGAGCCTTGGCGTCGTGCGCGGGACGATCAGCGCACGCTTGTCCAGCGACAGGACTTCGCAGAACGTGTTGTAGCCGCCCATTGCGACGACACCCACGGCGCCTGCCACAAGGGTCTCGAGATGATTGTGGAAGGTGATCGCATCGACCCGCTTGAGGCGGGACGCCCGATCCATGAACTCCGCCTGGCGCTCGGGCTGCATGAAGGGCCCGAGGACAAGCAAGGCCGGGTAGGGCAACAGCGGATCGTGCTCGTAGGCACGCAACACCCAGTCGATCAGGCTCTCGCCGTCCCCGCCACCGCCGGTGGTCACCAGAATGTAGGGTCTCTTCGTGATCTCCGGCAGCCGTGGCGGCGCGCCGCGGGTCGAGACCTCGCGTGGCAGATAGCCTGTGTAGGTGATCTTCTGCCGTACACGCGTCGGAAGAGCGATGCCTTCGAGCGGGTCGCAGATCTGCGGCAACCCGTAGATCCAGATTTCGTCGTAAAGGTCGCGCAATGCCGGCAGCACGTTCTTGCGGCGCCATTCCGGGACCAGCAATTTGGGCTCGTCCATTACGTCACGCAGCCCGAGCACGAGCCGCGTACCCCGCTGCTTGAGCATTTCCAGCGTCTCGAGCACTTCTCCCCGCAGGCCGAGCGGCTCCTTGTCGACGATGAAGATATCGGGGTCGAACATCTCGGCCGTGTGGCGGATGATCGACGCACGCATCTTCAGCATTTGCTCGACGTCGATGTGCAGGTTCAGCGCCGTGTATTCACCGTTGCGCAGCTTGATCACTCCAGGCACGCGCACGAAATCGACGCGCGAACGGAAATCGAAACTGCCGATGATCGGCGACCCGGACAGGATCAGGACCGAAAGATGCTTGAACCTGTCGACGAGCGAGTGCGCGATCGTGCGGCATCGGCGCAGGTGCCCGAGGCCGAACGTGTCATGGCTGTAAATGAGGATGCGACCGTCTTTGCGTCCCGACATCATTCTGGCTCCCTTGGAATCCCTGAGCGGGCTTCCGAAGATTCTTCAAAGGTTCGGATGGCTGCGGTGAGCGGTCGCAAAGGGTAATTTTGCCCGCGCCCCCCCCGCAGCGCAAGCTGCAAGGCGTGCAGAAAGAAAGGCCACTAAGGTTTGCTGTCCAGCGCGGCGGAGAGATCGGTTCTGGCCCGGCAGGGCTTGCAATTGCCGCACCGCTGATATCCGAGGGCGGTGTGCAAGGGCCTGCGGCAGGACCAGGTCATGTCGCGCAGCTCGGGCCCCAGGAAGCTGGCGATTTGCGGCTTGGACATCGAATACACCGGGTAAATCCAATCGACCCTGGCTTCGCCGAGTTTGCGCGCGCGATAACACTCGTACATTGCCGCAAAGACCCGCCGCTGCGCGTCGCAGACGGAGCGCTTCATTTCGTCCAGGTCCCGCGCGAGCGTGCCGACTGCAATCCGGTTGCATCCCGGAGTGTCGATCGCGACTTGGCAGGCAACGTAAGCCACCGAGAGGTAATCGATCGGAATCGCGCCGAGTTCCGAAAAATCCAGCCCCGATTGTGAAAACCGGAAACTCCGATAGTGCTTTGCACACCACGCCACAATGGCGTCGACCGCCGCTTTTTCGGCGTCGGCGCGTCCTTCGCGATTGCGCATGCGGATGTGATGGACCCTGAGGTCGTCCTGCGTTTGCGCGAGCAGCTTCGCAAGCACCGCGGTGCTGTCCAGCCCGCCCGAAAACATGACCAGCGTGGTCATCTCCTGGCCTGGCTGCTCGTCGATTTACGCGACATCGTTGCTCGTCTGCAGAGGGGATTTCGGGCGCGGAATTGTACCCTGTAAGATTCGCACATGAACGTCGAATACACCCCGCAAATCATCGTGTCGCTGCTGGCGCTCGGGATGTCGCTGTCTTTCATCGTGGCCGATGGCGCGTCACCCACCAGCCGTTCGCTATCCGCCTTCCTTGCCTGCATCGGCATCTCGATTTCAGCCAATGTCCTGATCGGCATCCCGTTGCGCCAGGAGAAAGGCGTACCTGCGTGGGATGGCCTGTTCGCAATCCCCGAAATGCTGGCGTTCATATTCGCGTACGAGTGGTTGTTGCGGGTCAGGCGCACGATCCCGGCGGGCAAACTCAACACGCGAGGCGCCGACAACATGTTGCGCGTGGCGCAGGCATTGGCGCTGTTTTACGGATTGATCTCATTGCTCTATCCGCGGCTGCGCGTCGAGCATTTTCTGAATTTGTTGCGGGATAGCAATGAAACGATGCACCCGTCGTTTTTCCTCTTCGCAACGCCGCTCGCCCTCTCCCTGGTGCTCGGCACGGCTTCGGGGCTGTTGATGTTCAACCGGCGGCCGGACAAGGCGGAAGTGCTGCGCGGTGCAGCCTTCCTTATCGGGGCTCCCTTCATGGCCTCCGGCCTGATCCTTCCGCTGCATATCGCTCCAGTGACTACCGCGATCGGACTTCTCATCTTCCTGGTCGGTGCGGTCCAGTATCACGTTACGCAAGGCCGTCGCGCGCAATTCATGGCGAGGTTTCTCTCGCCCCAGGTCGCCAAACTGGTTGCCGAACGCGGACTCAAGAGCGCGACGGACGAACAAACCCTCGAGATTTCCGTAGTGTGCTGCGATCTGCGCGGCTTCACCGCCTTCTCGGCCGCGACGTCCTCAAAAAAGGTGATCCAGATCCTGCGTGAGTACTACGATGCCGTGGGAGCGGCGGCGGCGGCGTTTGGCGGCACAATCAAGGATCAGGCGGGAGACGGGGTGCTGATCCTCGTCGGCGCGCCGATCCCCCTCGAGGACCATGCGCGCCGCGCGGTCGAGCTTGCAAAGCGCATCAGGTCGAGCGGCGTCGCGGTCACCGAAAAGTGGTCGGATTCGGAGTTGCGGCTCGGCGTAGGCGTTGGAGTCGCAAGCGGGTTCGTCACGGTCGGGGTAATCGGCGCGGCTTCGAGGCTCGAATACACAGCGGTCGGCCCGGCGGTCAACCTGGCCGCGAGGCTTTGCTCAGAAGCGAGCCACGCCGAGATTCTGATTGACCAGCGCACGATCGACCTGCTCGGCTCCGGCGACAGCGAATCGAAACCTGGGGAAGCCTTGATGCTTAAGGGCTTCCAGTTGCCAGTGCAGAGTTACGTCCTGGCCGCCGCCTGACCCTGCCAGGCAGGCTTCAGATCCGGTACGAAACCGTCGTCATGATCTTGGCGAGTCCTCGCATCGCCACCTTGACAATCCCCGGCATCTCAGCCGCACCCAACGCCAGCGCGGTTTCGCGATGATTGCCCTCTTCGACACGCATTTTGTCTACCAGAGCACGGGTGCGGGCGTCCGCCGGCGAAAGCTTCTCGAGGTGACCTGCGAGGTGTTGCTCAACCTGGTGTTCCGTTTCGGCGAGAAACGCGAGATTCCAGCGATCGCCAAAAGCCCCTGATCCGGCACCGATCGCAAGTGCCCCGGCGTACCAGACCGGATTTAACAGGCTTGGCCTTCCGCCGAGTTCACGGATTCGCTCCGCGCTCCACGCCAGATGATCCTGCTCTTCGGTAGCCGCCTGCAAGAGCGCACGCCGGTTCTCCGGAGCGCGCGCGCTCAGGCGCTGCCCCTGGTACAGCGCCTGAGCGCACACCTCGCCAACGTGGTTGACCCGCATGAGCGCAGCCGAGCGTGCGCGCTCGGCCGGGCAGAGTTCTCCTTCCGAAACTCCCGCTTCCGGACGAGGCCGGCGGCTCCCGTGCATCACGCCTGCGACTGTCCGCAGCGCGCGGTCGAATTCCGTGATCAGGCAATCGGTGAGCCGATATCCCGATTCGCTCGTGTGATTTCGAATTACTGCCATTTTTTATACAAAGTGCCCACTGGGAGCGGCTTCCAAGGCAAATTGCTGCCACTCACTAATTTGGATGGCACGGTTAGGTGTCCGATTGATCCCGCGCGAGATAGGCTTCTACTCGAAGCGCGAACTCGTCCAAATCCTGCAATCGCTCGCGCAGCACACGTTCGAGGATATCCAGATCCACCTGCAAATAGCCATGGACCAGAACGTTCCGGAATCCCGCAATCGGCCGAATGCGCGACGCGAACTCCGGCGAGAGCACCCCGGTCTCGGCAAGACGGTCGATTGCCGTCGCGTAGTCCGGAGAGTCCAGCCCAGAAGCCGCCGCGATGTGCGTGGCGATGTCCAGCGCATTCTGCATGCAAAGCTGCAAGCCCCGTTCGACAATCCATCGCAGATCCGCGTCGGCGCGCAACTGCTGCGCGCTGCGCCCGGCGTGCCGGCGGAGATTGGACAGCGCCTCGCGCAACGCCGAGAGATGTCGCCGAATGACTTCCGGGTCGGGATGACCCCTCGTCATTCCGCGCCAACGCCGCTCGCCAGGCGCGCCGCCTCGATCTTCGCGAGTTGCGGACGATAGTCACAGTAGCGCGACAACGCGTAGCCTTCCCGCGTCGTCGTCGCGCGCAAATCCCGCGCCAGAATCCGCCGGCCGTCTCGCAGGATCCTGTGATAGAGCACAGGTGGCGCCTGATTGAGGATCACCACATCGATCTCGTTGCTGCGAAGCGCCGCCATCAGGTGCGCGGTCAGCTCGGCGGTGTAGCCGTAGGCCGCATCCCGAGTCCGTAGTGCATCTACATACACCGCGACGTCGATGTCGCTATGCGCCTGTGCCCGTCCGGTCGCGTGGGATCCAAACAGATAAGCCTCCAGGACTTCGCCGCGCGGCTCGAGCGCTCGCGTCAGGCGCTGATCGAGGACCGAAATCGCGGGGTCCGCAGGATGTAATGGATACGTCGCCGAAACCATGTCCAATGATAGCGCCCCATCTGCCAAAAAAAAACGGGCGTCTCGCGACGCCCGTTGGCAGAAATTGCGGCCGGATTGCTCCGACCGCCTTGCAAGGTGACTCTTAGAATGCGTGACGGATCGTGCCCGCGAACATGCGCGGATCTTCACCGGCGATTGCAACCGCCGATGCGCTACCCAGCGAGGCAACCGTAAAGAAGTTGTACGTTGCAGCCGCATTGTTGCGGATCTGGGCGTAGGTCAGGCCCACCGAGGTGCGCTTCGACAGCGTGTACTGGTACGACATCGCCCACATTTTCGCGCCGTTGTCGCCAGCAATCCGGTTGTCGTCACGAGCTCTCGTGTAGTGAGCGTGGAACTGGTTGTTGCCCATCGTGTAGCTGACGGGAATCGACCAGGCCGAACGATCGCTCAGCAAGGTACCGGCCGTTGCGCCAGCAGCGGACTTGATGCGCGACTTGTCCCAGGCCAGGCCCACCTTGAAACCACTCCAGCGGAACGAACCGTACAGACGATCGGAACGCTGATCACCACCGGCTACCGTCGCCAGCGCTGCTGCGCCGATGCCGCCGTCGTTCTTCTGGTTCCAGTGGCTCCAGCCGATCTGCCAGTTGGCTGCGGCATAGTTCGGGTTGATGTTGATGCCACGGCCCCTGCGCACGCCAGAGCCGATGTCCGACTCGGTCACGCTGCCGGCTGCGCCTACGCCTGCAACCGCGCCGCCCGGGTTCGGGCTCGTCGAGTACGCGCCGATGACCGTGAAGCCACCCCAGTTTGGCGTCGTGTAGTGAATCACGTTCGGCGTACGGGTTGCGGCAGCAATTGCCGTTCCGCCACCGCCCGCGTAGGAGATCAGCGAGATGCTGTCGGCCTTCAGCGAACCGGCGAGGTTGGTCAGATCGCTCTCGCGGTTGAAGTAGTGGAGATCCTGGCGGCCGACAAAGATCCGGCCCATCGTCTTGCTGCGCAGACCGACGTGGTTGTTGCCGCCAACGCTGTCGGAGCCCTGGTCGGGCGTGATACGCCAGTCGAGCTGGGCGATCGCCTGCAGGCCGCCGCCGAGATCTTCGACGACGTTGAACAGGACGCGCGAAGAATCGTCAGCGAGCCGCGTCTCGCTGTTGTTGCCAGCGCGCGTGTAGCTACCGATTCTCTGGTTGTCCAAGCTCATCTTGAAGATCCCGCTGATCGTCACGCTGGATTGCGCCAGCGCAAAACCGGGGGCTGCCAGCGCGCCTGCTACGGCTA
>CAZZDV010000005.1:10688-23836 GCA_964652785.1 uncultured Bordetella sp. | reverse complement strand
ACGCTGGATTGCGCCAGCGCAAAACCGGGGGCTGCCAGCGCGCCTGCTACGGCTACGGCTAGAAGTTTCTTTTTCATTCGGTTAAATCTCCTGTGTAGGTTTCGATTCCCGGTCGGTTCCTTGCGGCCTCCAACCAGACCCCCCGTACCGAGAAGTCGATGCGATTTTGCCAAACTGCGACTGCCGGGAACAACTTTGAGGCCTGTTTTCTCGGTAGACCTTGGAAAGTTGTTGCATTTTCACAACACTACAATAATTTATTATTATAAATCAAAGCCTTATTTTTATAAGTATAAGGGTTCTGATAACACCTGAACGATTGCATTTTGGGCGCGAATCCGGGAAGCACGCGCTTTAGTGTCGCGTGAAGCGGACCTGTGAGTTGCCGCCACCCGGGCCGCCCACGTGTGAGTTCAAGTAAACTAATGATCAGACAGAGGAGCATTCCATTGGACACGATCAACATTCACGAAGCGAAAACCCATCTCTCGCGCCTGGTCGAGGAGGTAGCCGCCGGCGGCGAAGTGATCATCGCCAAAAACGGCGTTCCGCGCGCACGCCTTGTGCCTCTCGAGCCTTCCCGCAAGCTGAGGTTCGGCGTGCTGAAGGGCAAAATTCGCTACCCTGACGATTTCGATGCGCCGTTGCCATCGAGAGTCCTCGCGTTGTTCGAGGGTCGCCGCGGGAAATGAGGCTGCTCCTCGACACCCACCTCCTGCTCTGGATGCTGGATGACTCGCCCAAGCTGGGGCACCTCGCGCGTGATTTGATGGAGGCGCGCGGCGCCGAAATCTTCGCTTCCGCCGTCAGCTTCTGGGAGATCGCGATCAAGGCAGGCTTGCGCCGCGAAGACTTCCGAGTGGACGCAGACATCCTCATCGAGGCGTGCCTTGCGGCAGGGCTGAAGCTGCTGCCCTTCGCCCCCTTGCACGCGGTTCGCGTGGCGCGGCTGCCGCGGCATCACGCCAATCCATTCGATCGTGCACTCGTCGCGCAGGCGCTGGTTGAACCGCTCACCTTGCTGACTCGCGACGCGAAGCTTGCGGCTTACGGGAGCGTCGTGCGGGTTGTGTAGCACGCTTTGATCCGACAACCTGTTCGGGGTTGCTTGGAGCCTGCGTTCAGCCGGTAAGTGCGCTCGGATAAGGGCCGAAAAGCCGGCCGAGCTCGGTGCCCGGATCCTCGGCGCGCATGAACGCTTCTCCCACGAGGAAGGCGTGGACGCCGTGCTCGCGCATCCGGCCAACGTCCTCGGCCGTGAGGATCCCGCTCTCGGTGATCGGGAGGCGACCGGCGGGCAGGCTTGGTATTAACTCCAGCGTCGTTTCGAGGCGGGTTTCGAAAGTCCTGAGGTTGCGGTTGTTGACGCCCACGAGCGGCGTACTGAGGCCTTGCGCGGCCTCGAGCTCCGAAGCGTCGTGGACTTCCACAAGGACCGCCATTCCGAGCCCATGGGCTCGCGCCTCGAGTTCATGCATCTGCGGAACACCAAGCGCGGCGACGATCAGGAGGATGCAGTCAGCACCCATGGCGCGCGCCTCGTACACCTGATACTCGTCGATGATGAAATCCTTGCGCAGGACCGGCAAAGCACATGCGCTTCGCGCCTGCACCAGGTGCTCATGCGCGCCTTGAAAAAACTGTGTGTCAGTCAGCACTGAAAGGCATGCCGCGCCTGCTTGTGCGTAGCTTCTAGCGATGGCCGCCGGATCGAAATCCTCCCTCAGCATGCCTTTCGAGGGACTCGCCCGCTTGATTTCCGCGATGACCGCCGGTCCGCCGTCGTTCAACCGGGCGCGCATGGCGCCGACAAAATCGCGCGGCGCGGACGCGGCCGAGGCGCGGCGCCGCATTTCGGCAAGCGGCGCCGCCGCACGGGCCGCTTCGACTTCTGCGCGCTTGCTGGCGAGGATGCGTGTGAGGATATCGGTCATCAGGGGCTTTCTCTCAGTGCCGCGGGAATGTCCTGGGATCCGTGCGGCACGCGTATGACATCAACATGGCGCTATGGTGAATATTCTTGCCAATGCTTTCGCGGGCCATCGAGCAACAACACGACGTGGTTAAGAATGTCTCGGCCCAAAATACCTTGCTCTTCCTCAATCAACAGGTACCGACCTCGGAAGATTCGGTTCAGAAGAATCATGTCCAAAGTCACGGCGGGCGCGAAGCTCTTGCTTCCGTCGAAACCCATTAGCTCGTAACCCTGGCCCGCAATCAGCGGGATAGCGAGCGCCTCGACCGCCTTCCGGGGCAGCAGCGTGACGTCCGCGCCGGTGTCCAAGAGCAAAACCACGTCGGAGATCTTCAACCCGCCAAGCGGATTGCGCAAAGTTGCCAGTGCGAGCGGAGCTGCGGGGCTGAAGCGCGTCGCGTCATAACTTGGCATCGTCAGCCACTGAAACGACCTGCTTGACAAAGTCGGCAGCTTGCTCGGGATGCACCAGATATGGGCTAGAGAGGCGCGCTGGCGGCACAGTCTCGAAATCGGGGATGACGACGTAGACCGCAGTGTCTTCCGGCAATGTCACATTGTGCCGGAGCCGGATTTGGCCCTCCTTGACGACACCCTCGAACGTGGAGATAGCCATCTTGCACCTCCTTGACCGTTTCAGGAACGAGGCAATAGCCACACAGTGCAGCGTGTGCGTCGTTCCTGTGCGTATTTTAGCGACACTCGGAGCCGTTTCCCTAACGTGAATTGTCCGCTTTTCCCACCGAAGGCGGGAAGCGGTCTGTTTCAAGCTCTTGGCGCTCAGCCATTCACCTTGTGACGCGCCGCGAACGCGATGTACTGGTCCAGCTTGGCCCGCGCCTCACCCGTTGAGATGGCCGCCCTCGCGGCTTCAATGCCAGCCTGGAGGGAGGTGGCAGCGCCGGCCACGTAGATCGTTGCGCCGGCATTGAGCGCGACGATGTTGAGCGCCGGTCCGGGCTGGTTTTCAAGAACGGCAAGGATCATTTCCTTCGATTCCTGCACGGTGCCTACCTGGATCGCACGCCGGTCGAAAATCGCGAGCCCGAATTGCGAGGGATGGATCGTGTACTCGCGGATTTCGCCCCCGGCCAGCTCCCCAATCATGGTTTCCCCGGAGATCGAGATTTCGTCCAGGCCATCCACGCCGTGGACTGTCATCACGTGCCGGCTCCCCAGCCTTTGCAGCACACGCACCTGGATGCCGACCAGGTCGGGATGGAACACGCCCATCACCTGGTTCTTTGCCCCCGCGGGGTTCGTGAGCGGACCCAGCAGGTTGAAAATCGTGCGCACGCCGAGTTCCTTGCGCACGGGCGCGGCGTATTTCATGGCTGCATGATGGCTCGGCGCGAACATGAAGCCGAGGCCGACTTCGCGGATCGCATCGCCCACCTGCTGCGGACTCAGAGCGATGTTGGCCCCCAACGCTTCGAGCACGTCCGCGCTCCCCGAGGAGGAGGACACCGAGCGGCCCATGTGCTTGGCGACTTTGGCCCCCGCAGCCGCCGCCACGATCGCCGATGCGGTCGACACGTTGAACGTGTGCGCCGAATCGCCCCCGGTGCCGCAGGTGTCCACAAGCCGCGCGTCATCGCCGGCATCGACCTTGGTCGCGAACTCGCGCATGACCTGCGCGGCCGCCGCGATCTCGCCGATGGTTTCCTTCTTCACGCGCAACCCCATGACGAACCCGGCGATCTGCGCCTGGGTCAGCTCACCGCTCATGATCTGGCGCATGATGTGCAGCATTTCGTCGTGGAAGATCTCGCGGTGCTCGACTGTCCTCTGGATTGCTTCTGCGATGGATATTTTCATTCTCCTCACCCCTGCAGGAAATTTTTGAGTAGCTGGTGGCCGTGCTCGGTGAGTATGGCCTCAGGATGGAACTGCACGCCCTCCACACCCAGCTCACGGTGCCGCACGCCCATGATCTCGCCGTCCTCTGAACGAGCGGTGACTTCGAGGCAATCGGGCACGCTTTCGTTCTCGATGACCAGCGAGTGATAGCGGGTCGCGATGAATCCGGGCGGAAGGTCGCGAAACACCCCCTTGCCGCCATGCTCGATCCGGGACGTCTTTCCGTGCATGACCCGCCGCGCGCGGACAACCTTGCCGCCGAACGCCTGGCCGATGGCCTGGTGCCCGAGGCAAACGCCCAAGATCGGAACCTTGCCCGCAAGCTCCCCGATCAGTTCGAGCGTGATTCCCGCCTCGTTGGGCGTGCAAGGCCCGGGCGAAAGGACCACCCGCTCCGGCCGCATGCCGACAACCTCGGCGACCGAAATCTGATCGTTGCGAAAAACGCGCACCTCTTCGCCCAGCTCGCCCAGGTACTGGACCAGGTTGTAGGTGAAGGAGTCGTAGTTGTCGATCATGAGGAGCATGATTTCTCCTAGGCCGCAACGGGCTGTGCGGTTTCGGACAGGGCCGTCTCGGCCGCGCGCAGCACTGCGCGCATCTTGTGCAGCGTCTCCTGGTATTCCGCCTCCGGGTCCGAGTCGGCGACGATGCCCGCCGCGGCCTGAACGTGGAGCGTGCCGTCCTTGACCACCGCTGTGCGGATCGCGATCGCGAGATCCATGTCGCCGTTGAATCCGAGATACCCGACTGCCCCGCTGTAGAGCCCTCGCTTGATCGGCTCGAACTCCGCGATGATCTCCATCGCGCGCACTTTGGGTGCCCCGCTGATCGTGCCGGCCGGAAAGGTCGCCTTCAGTACATCGAATGCGTCCAGCCCGTCAGCCAGCTTGCCCTCGCAGTTCGACACGATATGCATGACGTGCGAGTAACGCTCGATGGTCATCGACTCGGTGACCTTCACGCTGCCGATTTTCGCGACGCGGCCGACATCGTTGCGGCCCAGGTCGATCAACATGACGTGCTCGGCGCGTTCCTTCGGATCGGCAAGGAGCTCGGCGGCGGCCTGCTGGTCTTCGGCATAAGTCTTGCCGCGCGCTCGTGTGCCGGCGATCGGCCTGAGCGTGACCATATCGGCCTCGAGCCTTACCAGAATCTCCGGCGACGATCCGACCACGTGATGATCGCCGAGATCGAGGTAGAACATATAGGGCGAGGGGTTCAGTCCGCGCAGCGACCGGTAGAGCGAAAACGGCGGCGCGGTAAACCGGCGCGACATGCGCTGCGAGATCTGGACCTGCATGGCATCGCCCGCGAAGATGTACTCCTTGGTCTTGCGGACCGCATCCACAAACTCGTCCTTGGTGAACGAGGCGCGAATCGTTTCATCCTTGGGATGGGTGCGCTGGACCTGGGTGATCGGCTTGGACAAACGTGCCTGCAACTCGGCGAGGCGCGCTCGGGCGCGTCGAAGCGCGTCCGGTTGCGCCGGGTCGGCATACACGACGAAATAGAGCTTGCCTTGCACGTTGTCGATGACGGCCAGCTCTTCCGAGCGCATCAACAGGACGTCAGGCGTACCCAGCGGGTCCGGCTTATCCGCGCCCGCGAGCTTTTTCTCGATGAAGCGCACGGTTTCATAGCCGAAGTAACCCACAAGCCCGCCCGCGAAGCGTGGTAAACCGGGAAGCGGCGCGGCCTTGTACTGCGCCAGGTAGTTGCGTACGAACACGAAAGGGTCCGTGTTGGGGAGGCGCTCCACGCGCTCTTCCCCGTCGGCACCGCGGCGATGGACCGAAAGATTGGCGCCGCGCGCCTCGATGCGCTCCGACGAAGGCAGCCCGATATAGGAATAGCGGCCGAAGCGCTCGCCGCCCACCACCGACTCGAGAAGGTAGGTGTAGGGCTTGTTTGCGAGCTTCAGGTACAAGCCTACAGGCGTGTCGAGGTCGGCGCGGATCTCCGATACGACCGGGATGCGGTTGAAGCCAAGCCTTGCGAGCCGATCGAAATCGAGCTCAGTCATGTGAATATCTCCCACTGGAAAACGGTTCTGCTGGAACTGCGGATGACCTGCGGCGTTACTGCTTCACGTCCCCGTGCCGCACGGGTGCGCAAGAAGGCCTAGCTGCGCCAGCGGCGCCAGCCAAACCAGGTACTGTTCCAGTTTTTACCGATGTGGTTCACGACTGAGATCTGAGAAGTCCCGCGACATGCAGGAGCGTGGGGACTATACCATCGCTGTCGAGGGATTGCACATCCACGCCCTCGCTGTACCCGTATGGGACCAGCACCACCGGGCAGCCTGCTGCCCGGGCCGCGAGAGCGTCGTTCGAAGAGTCGCCGACCATCAAAGCTTCGGCGGGTGTGAGCGCAAGCCGGGCGCACGCGGCGTGGATAGGGTCGGGCGCGGGTTTTTTCCTGGCGACGGAGTCGCCGCAGATTACGGCGGAAAAATACCGCGCAAGCCCGGTCGCATCCAGGAGGGGAACGGTAAATTGCGCTGTCTTGTTGGTCACGCAGGCAAGTGGGACGTTTGCCCCTCGCAGCGACTCCAGACCCTCGATCACGCCCGAATAGGGCCGCGCGGTTCGCCCGTTGTGCTTTTCGTAGTTGAAGAAAAAGCTTTCGATTCCCGATCCGATCCTGCGTTCGTCCGGGGCGCGACCAAGTGAAGCTTCAAGTGTCCGCCGGACGAGGTGAGGTATGCCCTTGCCGATAAAGGTGCGCACCTCGGAATCCTCGACCGGCTCGAGGCCGAGTTCCGCGAGCATGGAGGAGGCCGCGGCCGCAATCTCTGGCGCGGTGTCGAGCAGGGTGCCGTCGAGGTCGAGCAATACGCCGCGTACGGCACGGAAATCGATCATCGAGGCAAGGACGAGGAACCTAAGCCCTTAGACGGCGGCAAGACGCGCACGCATCTGCGCGATCGCTTTCACGTAGTCGCCCGATCCAAAAATAGCGGAGCCGGCGACAAAAGTATCCGCGCCCGCGGCCGCGATTTCGCCGATGTTTTCAGCCTTGATTCCGCCGTCGACCTCCACCCACACCTCGCGGCCTGTCGCTTTTGCGACCGCATCCACACGCCTGCGGACTTCGCGGATCTTGCCCAGCACTTCCGGGATGAACTTTTGCCCCCCGAAACCCGGGTTCACCGACATGAGCAGCACCAGGTCGAGCTTATGCAGGGTGTGGTCGAGAAAACTCAAGGGCGTCGCGGGATTCAGGACCAATCCGGCCTTGCACCCGTTGTCGCGGATCAGATCGATGGTGCGATCGACGTGGTCGGAAGCCTCCGGGTGGAAGCTGATGATTCCAGCGCCCGCCTTTGCAAAATCGGGCACGATCCTGTCGACCGGCCTGACCATGAGGTGCACATCGATCGGCACGCTCGCGTAGGGCCGGATGCCTTCGCACACCGGAGGACCGATAGTGAGATTCGGAACGTAATGGTTGTCCATTACGTCGAAGTGGATCAGGTCCGCGCCCGCCGCAATGACTGCGCGAACCTCCTCTCCGAGACGGCCGAAATCGGCGGACAGGATGCTTGGCGCGATGCGGAATTTCATGGCCCGATTGTAGCCTGAGGCTTCGCTGAGGCATCGCTGAGGCATCGATTGAGCCGCTGCGTGCACGGGCCTCCCGGTACAATGGACCGCATGGCCCAGGAAAAGCACTTTGAGATCGCCGTCAGCTCGACAACGCAGTATCTCGCCGACCAGTCCGATGAGTCGGCCGACAAGTACGTTTTCTCGTACACGATCACCATTCGCAACGCGGGCAACGCCACTGCCCAGCTGATCAGCCGCCACTGGGTCATTACCGACGCGCGAGGACAGGTCCAGGAAGTGCGCGGGCTTGGCGTGGTTGGCGCC
The DNA here is from genome assembly GCA_964652785.1 of uncultured Bordetella sp. Classification (GTDB taxonomy): domain Bacteria; phylum Pseudomonadota; class Gammaproteobacteria; order Burkholderiales; family SG8-39; genus SZAS-79. The sequence continues at coordinate 16,126 of CAZZDV010000005.1, read as the reverse complement.
CAACCCACGCTGCGGCCAGGCGAAAGTTTCGAATACACGAGCGGCACTTCGATTGCGACCGCGGTGGGAACGATGCGCGGGACCTACCAGATGGTGGGCGAGGACGGCTCGAGGTTCGACGCGACGATCCCGGAGTTCACGCTGTCCGTGCCGCGGGTCCTGCACTAGGGACCGTCAGGCTTGTCCTTGTCTTCGGGCCGTTTCTTGGGCCAAGTCCACCAGACGATCAGCAGCAAAAGGCCCAGCGCGACGCCCATTTCCAGCAAGATGACCCACATGGCACGGCCTGCAATAAAAGTTGCCGCGATTCTACTCGGCCTGATGGCGGCAGCCTGCAGCCCCGTGAGTACACGCGTCGATCCCCTCGCTTCGCAAGGAATTGCGCAGGCAAAAGTCGTCCAGGAGGAATGCGTTGCTACCCAGCCTTGTCCGGTGTGTCCGGTGTGCGTTCCGGCCAAGCCCCCCTCGACCGAAGCGCGTTATGAAGCCGCCCAATGGGCCGACATCCCCGCATGGGCAGCCACTCCCGTGCTGCCCAGCCTGCGAGCTTTCGTCGCGGGATGCTCACGCGCGCAGTCGCGCAATCCGTTGCAAGGAGCGTGCGCAGAGGCAAGAAAATTCATGCACCGGGGCGAAGCGGAGGCGCGAGATTTTTTCGAATCCCGGTTCACCCCCTATCGAATCGTCGCCCCGGACGGCAGCGATTCGGGCCTGATCACCGGCTATTACGAGCCCGTACTCAAAGGACGCCGGGAAGCGGCCGCGGGATTCCGCCACCCGGTTTACGCAGTTCCGGACGATCTCATCGTCGTCGATCTCGGCGAGACGCATCCGGAGTTGCGCAACCTGCGCTTGAGGGGGCGCGTGCAGGGCAAACGCCTCGTGCCTTACTACTCCCGCTCCGAAATCGACGTGCCCAAACCCACGTTGCCAGCCAGGCCACTGGCGTGGGTGGCCGATGCCATCGAGCTCTTCTTCCTGCAGATCCAGGGTTCGGGACTGATCGAGTTCCCCTCCGGCGAGCGCGTGCGCGTGGGATACGCCGACCAGAATGGCCATCCATACCGGTCGCTTGGGCGGGTCCTCATCGACCGCGGCGACCTCAAGCAGGACCAGGCGTCGATGCAGGGCATCAAGGCCTGGGCCGCGGCCCATCCCGAAAAACTCCAGGAAGCGCTGAACTCGAACCCGAGCTACGTGTTCTTTCGTGAGCTGCCCCCGCCTACAGGCCCGCTCGATGGGCCGCCTGGCGCGCTGGGCGTCCCTTTGACCCCGGGTTACAGCGCGGCCGTGGATCCCCGATACGTTCCGTTGGGCGCCCCTGTATTCCTGGCCACGACTTACCCTCTTTCGAACCAGCCGCTGGAGCGCCTGGTCATGGCGCAGGACACTGGGGGCGCAATCCGGGGAGCGGTCCGCGCGGATTTTTTCTGGGGCACTGGCGAGCAAGCGGGTGCGCAAGCCGGCCGGATGCGGCAGCAGGGAAAAATGTGGCTGCTCTGGCCCAAGGGCGAGCCGCCACCGCGTCAGCAATAGCCGCAGCGCGGGTTATTTGGCTTTGGCCTGGCGGATTTCCTTGGCTGCCAATTCGAGCCGATTGCGCAAGTCGGGGACCGACATGCCGCCCTGATGGCGATCGCCATTCTCGAAAAACATCGTTGGCGTGGCGCGGACCCCGAGGCTCTGCCCGAGCGTCACGATCGATTCCACCGGGTTCTCACACGTGGCAGCGGGCGGAGCCTTCTTGCGCAGGGCGAGATCGAGCCAGGCCTTGGCGCGATCCGGCGCGCACCAGACGCTCTTCGAGTCGCCCATCCTCTCGGGTCGGATCACCGGAAACATGAAAACGTAAAGCGTCATGTCATCGACCTGTTGCAGGGACTGCTCGAACGACTGGCAGGCCGGGCAATACGGATCCGAAAACATGGCCGCCACGCGCGTGCCATTGCCACGCACCACCTTCACCGCCTTGTCGAGCGGCAGCGATTCGAACTTGATGGCCGAAAGCCTGCTGATGCGTTCATCGGTGAGGTTGCGGCCTGTGCGCAAGTCGATCAGTTCACCCTGCACGAGGGTTTCACCTTTTGGATCCGTGTACAGGATCTGGATGCCCTGCGGGGTGCGAAACCGGACTTCCATGAGGCCGGGAATCGGCGAGGGCTGCACGCCCTCGATCTTCGCCCCGTTCAGTTTCGGCTCGATGACCCGGCGGATCTGCTGTTCGTTCGCCGAAGCCGGCAGGGCCAGCAAGACAGCAAGCAGGAAAAACGCGGATCGGGCCATGGAAACTCCGGGATTCAAATGAGGGCGTGACGTACCAGTGCGTTTTTTAAGACAGGCAGCCGATCGGTAAAGTTCAGCCCCTGGTTGCGCGCCAGCTCGAGCAACCGTTGTTTCGACCCGAAAAGCCGTTGCAATGCATGCACCGTCGAGCGCATGGCGAGTATGGCTTCGCTGCGCTCGCGTTCGTAGCGGCGCAGCACCGTCAGGTCGCCGGCGCCGCGCACTGGTTCTCGCCGCGCAAGCACCTCGCCAAGCGCGCGTGCATCCTGCAATCCGAGATTCAGCCCTTGACCGGCGAGCGGGTGGATCACATGCGCCGAGTCGCCCGCCAGCGCGAGGTGGGCAAGCACCATGCGCTCGGCGACGGCCTCCCGCAGCGGAAACGACTTCACCGCGGAAATCAGCTTCAGCGCCCCGACGGCGCCGCCTGAAGCTGCGCCCACCTCGTGCGCCAGTGACTCGGCGCCGAGTTCCAGCAGTCGCTTCGCCTCCCCATCCGGCACCGACCACACCATCGATACCCGATTTGCCGGCAATGGCAACAAGGCAAGTACCGGCCCGCCCTGAAACCATTGGAATGCCGTGTTGGCGTGATGCTTCGCGCATTCGAAATTCGCAACCACAGCGGTCTGCCCGTACGCTTGTTCGCGCATGCCGATGCCGGCAGCCGCGCGCACGAACGAATCCGCGCCGTCAGCACCGACCACCAGGTCGGCAACGAGCGTGCGCCCGTCGGAAAGGCCGATGTGCGCGGCGGCGCGGAATTCGATCGACGCGCATTGCGCGGGTGCGAAGATCTCCAGCCGGTCCTGGGTGCGCAAGGCGCCCCAAAGCGCGGCCTGCAATGCCCGGTCCTCGACGATCCACGCCAGTTCAGGAACACCTGCACGGTAGGCATCGATCTCCAGGCCCGCGTCACCGGCGTCGCCATGGATGCGCATCCTGTGAACCGGGGTCAATCGCTGCGGCGCGATGGCATCCCATCCCTTCACCGATCGCAGGAACGCCACGCTTCCGGGAGACAGCGCGTATACACGGGGATCGAATTCGCCGTCGGGAACCTGCGCTGGCGCAGGGGCGCCTCCAGAAACAAGTGCGACCGAATGGCCGCGCAGTGCGCGTGCGATGCCAGCCCCGACTACACCGCCGCCAACGACTACGAGATCGAAATCCATGCGCCCACTCGGAGTTGAACGAAGCTATAACAGCATGAATACACTTGGGAATTCAGTACACTCGAATTTCGGTGAAGAGCAGCACACCGCGCCCTGCAGGCGTCAGCAAAAGGGGACCTTGACCTGCAGTGCCGAAAAAAAGACAATTCGCGGCCGTTTTCAGACAATCTCTCACTCTTCGGTGATATAGCTCAGCTGGTTAGAGCACAGCACTCATAATGCTGGGGTCGGTGGTTCAAGTCCACCTATCACCACCACAAATCACGGTGCGGCCAATCAGCCTGAGGTCTTTCTTCTTCACGATCGCACTGGCGCTGGCCGCGTTCGGCGACGCATCGGCGCAGTTGCGGTCGATCCCCGACGACGCCAAGCGCGCGCAGCTGCGTTACGTGCGCGAAATGATCGTCGAGATCGATGGCGACCGCGTGCTGCTTTCGCCCGGCTCGCAGATCCGCAGTGTCGACAACCGCATCGTGCTGCCGAGTTCCTTGCCGCAAGACAGCCTTTTGGTGAAATACATGACCGACGTCGGCGGCCTGGTGCACCGCGTCTGGATCCTCTCGCAGGAAGAAGCCGCCCGTCCGGACAAGAAAAAGTAGCCGGATGCGATGAGCGGCAAGCTTTACATCAAGACGTTCGGCTGCCAGATGAACGAGTACGACTCGGCGAAGATTGCCGGCGTGCTCGCCGAATCGGAGCACCTCTCGCCGACCTCGCGCGTCGATGACGCAGACCTGATCGTCTTCAACACCTGCTCCGTGCGCGAGAAAGCGCAGGAAAAAGTCTTTTCCGACCTGGGGCGTGCCAAAGACCTCAAGGCCGCGAATCCCGCATTGATGATCGCGGTCGGGGGATGCGTCGCCAGCCAGGAAGGCAAGGGCATCGTGGCTCGCGCGCCCTATGTGGACGTCGTGTTCGGACCGCAGACGTTACACAGGCTTCCGGCGCTGCTCGCCGAAAGGCGCCGCACCGGCGTGCCGCAGGTGGACGTGAGTTTTCCCGCCATCGAAAAATTCGACCACCTGCCTCCGGCGCGGGTGGAGGGGCCCTCGGCCTTTGTTTCGATCATGGAGGGCTGCAGCAAGTACTGCAGTTTCTGTGTCGTGCCCTACACGCGTGGCGAGGAAGTCTCCCGGCCCTTCGACGATGTCATCGCCGAGATCGCGGACCTTGCGGCGCGCGGAGTGCGCGAGATCACGCTGCTCGGGCAGAACGTGAATGCCTATCGCGGCGAAATGCATGGCGGGAACAACGCGGACTTTGCCGAGTTGCTCCTCCATGTCGCCGAAATCGACGGCGTCGAAAGGATCCGGTTCACCACCTCGCACCCGCGCGAGTTCACGCCGCGCCTCATCCAGGCATTCGCCGAGATCCCCAAGCTGGCCGGGCATTTGCACTTGCCTGTGCAATCGGGATCGGACCGCGTTCTGGCGGCGATGAAGCGTGGCTACACCAGCCTCGAATACCGTTCGATCATCAGGCGGTTGCGGCGGGTGCGGCCCGACATCGGGCTGTCCTCCGATTTCATCGTCGGCTTCCCGGGCGAAACCGAAACCGATTTCGAAGCGACGATGACCCTCGTGCGCGACATGGGTTTCGACGATTCCTATTCCTGCCTTTACAGCCCCCGCCCAGGCACCCCGGCCGCCGACCTCGCGGACGACACGCCTGACTCGGTCAAGCTCGAACGCCTGCGGCGGCTGCAGGCGCGCATCGATGAGCAAGCCAGTGCGATCAGCGGCTCAATGATCGGCAGCGTGCAGCGCATCCTCGTCGAAGGTCCTTCGCGCAAGGACGCAAGCGAGCAGGCGGGCCGCACCGCGAACAACCGCACAGTCAACTTCGCCGGGCCGCGCGAACTTGCGGGCGCCTTCATCGACGTCCGCATTACGCAGGCCTTGACCCATACATTGCGCGGCGAACTTGTCGATGCGTGACTCGTCGATGCGTGACTCGTCGATGCGCGAAAAGCCTGCGCGC
>CAZZDV010000005.1:3818-10588 GCA_964652785.1 uncultured Bordetella sp. | reverse complement strand
GTCGATGCGTGACTCGTCGATGCGTGACTCGTCGATGCGCGAAAAGCCTGCGCGCAAGGCCGCCGGCAAGCCCGTGGAAGTCCGCTTCGACCCGATCGACAACCAGCGCCTTGCGCGATTGTGCGGCGCCCTCGATGCAAACCTTCGGCAGATCGAGTCGGCCCTCGATGTCTCCATCGCGCGGCGAGGCGCGTCCTTCACGATGAAGGGCGATCCGGAACAGGCGGCAAACGCGGCCAAAGCGATCGAGTATTTCTACGGCCGCGCGAACGAATCCGATCTTTCGCTCGAGGACCTCCAGCTCGGGCTGACCGAGCTGCGTCATGCCCGACTGCGCGCCAGCAGCGCGCCCGCCGGCGGGGAACCGGCGCTCCTGCTGACGCGGCGGCCCGACCTGCATGGCCGTACGCCGCGGCAGGATGCGTACATCAGGAACATCCTCGCGCATGACATCACTTTCGGCATCGGGCCGGCCGGCACCGGGAAGACCTTCCTCGCAGTGGCCTGCGCCGTGGACGCGCTCGAACGCGACACGGTGCAGCGCATCGTGCTCGTGAGGCCGGCTGTCGAAGCCGGGGAGCGCCTTGGATTCCTTCCCGGGGACCTCGCACAGAAAGTCGACCCTTACCTGCGCCCCCTCTACGACGCGCTCTACGACCTCATGGGTTTCGACAAGGTCGGCAAGCTGCTCGAGCGCGGCACCATCGAGCTTGCGCCGCTGGCCTACATGCGGGGCCGGACGATCAACCACGCCTTCATCATCCTCGACGAGGCGCAGAACACGACGCCAGAGCAGATGAAGATGTTCCTCACCCGCATCGGGTTCGGGGCGAAGGCGGTCGTGACGGGCGATGTCACGCAGATCGACCTTGCGCGCGGACAAAAGAGCGGGCTCATCGAATCGCGCGCGATCCTTTCGGCCGTGCGAGGGATCGCGTTTACCGACTTCCTCGCCGAGGACGTGGTCCGGCACCCGTTGGTCGCACGCATCGTCCATGCGTATGAAGAGCATGCGAAGCGCACCCAGCCGGACTGAGGCCCGGGTGCAAGTCCAGGATGCCAGCCGTTCGCGCAACACGCCTTCGCCTGCCCGCTTTCGCAAATGGGTGCGTGCATCGGCGTCGGGTCCGACCGAAGTCACCGTGCGTGTCGTAGGGGCTGCCGAAGGCCGGCGACTCAACCTCGCCTACCGCGGCAAGGACTACGCCACGAATGTCTTGACGTTCGCATATGAGGACGGGCTCGGCGACATCGTCCTTTGCCATTCGGTGATCGCCCGGGAGGCCCGCGAGCAGGGAAAACCGCGCGAAGCGCACTATGCGCACCTGACAGTGCATGGGATGTTGCACCTGCGCGGGTACGACCATGAGCGCTCCGGCGAAGCCAGCCGCATGGAGCGGGCCGAGGTCCGCATCCTGAAGGGACTCGGGCATCCAAATCCCTATCTCGCCTGAGTCCGCGGACCGTCCCGGTACAATCCTCCCGCATGGACGAACCTGACAGACCTTCGCTGCTCGACCGACTCGCCGCGCTTATCCTGCGCGAGCCAGTCGACCGCGAGCAGCTCGTTGCGCTTTTGCGCACCGCCTACAAGAAGAACCTCCTCGATGCCGATGCGCTTTCGATCATCGAGGGCGCGATGACCGTGTCCGAAATGCAGGTGCGCGACATCATGATCCCGCGCGCGCAGATGGACGTGATCGACATCAACGAGCCGATCGAGCAGTTCATCCCTGTCGTCATCTCAACGGCGCATTCACGCTTTCCGGTCATCGGCGAGAACCGCGACGACGTCATCGGCGTCCTGCTGGCCAAGGACCTGCTGCGGCACTACGCGGGCGAGGAGGAGTTCAACGTGCGCGAAATGCTTCGCCCCGCGATCTTCGCGCCCGAATCGAAACGCCTCAATGTGCTGCTGCGCGAGTTCAGGGCAAGCCGCAACCACATGGCGATCGTCGTGGACGAGTACGGCGGCGTGGCGGGGCTGGTGACGATCGAGGACGTGCTCGAGCAGATCGTCGGCGAGATCGAGGACGAATACGATTTCGACGAGGCCAGCGACAACATCATCCTCGAGTCGAGCGGCCGGTACCGCGTCAAGGCGCTCACGCAAATCGCGGATTTCAACGCGGCTTTCGGCGCCTCTTTCGGCGACGAAGGCTATGACACGGTCGGAGGCCTGGTCATCGCGCACCTGGGCCGGCTGCCCAAGCGCGGCGAAACCGTCGTGCTCGAAGGGCTCCGCATCCAGGTCCTGCGTGCCGACAGCCGGCGCGTGTATACCCTGATCGTCGAGAAACCCAAGGCTTGATCCGATTCCTTTCACGCGACTGGCTGCGGCTGCGCGCGCGTGTTGCCTGCCTGATTGCATTCGTTGCCGGCGCCGGACTCGTGGCCGCTTTCTCGCCGATCGGGATCTACCCGCTCGCGCTCGCCTGCCCCGCCCTTCTCGCCTGGCTCTGGATGTGCTCGGCGAGGCCGGGCCACTCGGCATGGATCGGCTTTGCTTTCGGCATGGGGCTGTTCCTCGCGGGCGTCTCGTGGGTCTACGTGAGCCTGTCGATGTTCGGTGGCATGCCGATGCCGATTGCCGCGTTCGCAACCGTCCTCTATTGCGCCTTTCTCTCGTGGCCGCTGGCGCTTGCCGGCTATGTGCAGCACAAGCTGCCGGCCGGCGAAACGCTGCGCATGACCTGCGTGATCCCGGCGCTCTGGGTGCTCGCCGAAATGGCGCGCGGGCTGGGCCTCACCGGGTTTCCATGGTTGCTGCTGGGCTACGCTTCGACCGACACGCCGCTAGCCGGGTATGCGCCGATCGCGGGGACCTACGGCGCCTCGCTGGTTGCAATGGTCTGCGCGGGACTGCTGTTGCGCGCCGTGACCTCCAGCCGCAGGCTCGCCGCCCTCGGCATCGTGGTCACGATCGCAGGCGCCGGAGCGGCGCTTCGTACTCTCGAGTGGACGCAACCCGCAGGCGAGCCGTTCACCGCCGCCGTGCTGCAGGGAAACGTCGAGCAGAGCATGAAGTTCGACCCGAATCGCTATCTGAAGACACTCGAAACCTACGAGCGCCTCGCGGCCGGCACGCGCGCCAGGCTGATCGTGATGCCTGAAACGGCGGTCCCGCGTTTCCTCGACAACGTCGACCCGGCGTACATGCAGGCACTGGAGTCCATCGCGAAGCGCAATGGCGGCGATATGCTCGTTGGCGTGCCGACCCGGCGCGACCAGGCGAGCTACTACAATTCGGTCGTCAGCCTCGGCACCTCGCCGCCGCAGATCTACAACAAGACCCACCTCGTGCCTTTTGGCGAGTTCGTGCTGCCCGGCTTCAAGTGGATCGTGAATTTCCTGCATATCCCGATGTCGGATTTCTCGCGCGGCGGCCCATCGCAGGCCCCAATGGCGATAGCCGGCCAGAAAGTCGCGGTCAACATCTGCTACGAGGATGTCTTCGGCGAGGAGATCATCCGGCCGCTGCCGGAGGCGACGCTGCTGGTCAACGTGAGCAACATGGCCTGGTTCGGGGATTCGCTTGCCCCGATGCAGCACTTGCAAATGGCGCGCATGCGCACCATCGAAACCGGGAGGGCGATGCTCATCGCGACCAATACGGGCATGACCGCCGTCATCGACCGGGGTGGCCGCGTGCTCGGACAGTTGCCGCAGTTTGCCGAAGGCCGCCTGGAGGTGTTGGTCAGCGGCTACACGGGCGCGACGCCTTATGTGCGCGTGAGCAATTGGCTCGCGCTGGTGGTCGCGGCCCTCCTGATCCTGCTATCCGCCGCACTGCGGAAAAGGTAAAATCCGCCGCACTTTCCGGCGCTGAATTCATGGCGCGCATCCCGGTTCGATCCTGCCTTCGCCGGCGCTTTCATGCTCACCTTCCAGCAACTCATCCTGCGGCTCAATGACTTCTGGGACAGGCAAGGCTGCGCCCTGCTCCAGCCCTACGACATGGAAGTGGGCGCGGGTACTTTTCATACCGCGACGTTCCTTCGCGCCATCGGACCGGAGCCATGGCGTGCGGCGTATGTGCAACCTTCCCGGCGCCCCAAGGACGGCCGTTACGGAGAGAACCCGAACCGCCTGCAGCACTACTTCCAGTACCAAGTGGCCCTCAAGCCATCACCGGCCAACATCCAGGAGCTCTATCTCGAGTCGCTTTACGCCATCGGCGTCGATCCCAAGGTGCACGATATCCGCTTCGTGGAGGACGACTGGGAATCGCCGACGCTGGGTGCCTGGGGGCTGGGCTGGGAAGTCTGGCTGGACGGCATGGAAGTCACCCAGTTCACTTATTTTCAGGAAGTCGGCAGCATTCCCTGCAAGCCTGTGCTCGGCGAAATCACCTACGGTCTCGAGCGCCTCGCGATGTACCTTCAGGACAAGGAAAGCGTGTACGACCTCGTGTGGACACCCGGCGTGAGCTACGGCGACGTCTATCACCAGAACGAGGTGGAGCAGTCCAGGTTCAACTTCGAGCACTCGAACGTCGAGCTGCTGCTGAGGTTGTTCGGCGATTTCGAAGGCGAAGCGAAACGCCTGATCGGTACCGGCCTTGCGCTTCCGGCTTATGAAATGGTGATGAAATGCTCGCACACCTTCAACTTGCTCGATGCCCGCGGCGCGATCTCGGTGACCGAGCGCGCGGCCTACATTGGCCGCGTGCGCGCTCTTTCGCGGCTGGTGGCGCAGGCGTACCTCGACTCGCGCGAAGCGCTTGGATTCCCGATGCTCGGCAAGCCGGCCAAGGCCGCGTAGATGCAAGCCACGCTGCTCGTCGAGTTGCTGACGGAGGAACTGCCGCCCAAATCCCTCGCCCGGCTCGGAAGCGCGTTTGCGCAGGGCGTAGCGGGTGGCCTTGTCGCGCGGCAGCTAAAGGCGGCCGCTGCAGACCACCGTGTTTTCGCCACGCCTCGCAGGATCGGCGTCCTGGTCCCGAAAGTCAGCGCAAAAGCCGCCGACCGCCAGAAAGTCGAAACCGGCCCGTCCGAAAAAGCGCCCGCCGCCGCGATCGCCGGTTTTGCGAAGAAGCACGGCGTCGCCGTCGAAGCGCTCGAACGCCAGGAAACGCCCAAGGGCATCGTGGTGGCCGCCCGAGTCGACATCGCCGGTGCGGCACTCGACGAGGTGCTCGCGGCGATCGTGGCGGACGCATTGAAAAAGCTCCCCATCCCCAAGGTAATGCGCTGGGGTGACGGCGATGCGCAGTTCGTTCGCCCGGTGCACAAGCTGGTGATGATGCATGGCGCGCGCGTTGTCCCAGGCAGCGTGCTCGGTCTCGAAGCGGGCAAGACCACGCTCGGGCACCGCTTCATGGCCTCGGGCGAAATCACGCTCGCCTCTTCCGACGAATACGAAGCGCGCCTGAAAAACGATGGGCGCGTGATCCCCGATTTTGCCGAGCGCAAGGCCATGATCGACCAGGCGCTCAAGGCTAAAGCCGCCGAGGCAGCGGCGGGCCTCGGTGAATACTCCGACCTGCTCGACGAGGTCACCGCGCTGGTCGAGTACCCCGCGATCTACGTCGGCGAGTTCGAACCCAGGTTCCTCGAAGTCCCGCAGGAGTGCCTCATCCTCACGATGCGGCAGAACCAGAAGTATTTCCCGCTCTTCGATGCCGCGGGCAAGCTGCTGCCGAAATTCCTCATCGTGTCGAACATGGTCGTGGCCGATCCACGCCACATCGTCGGCGGCAACCAGCGCGTGGTCCGTCCGCGCCTCGAAGACGCGCGCTTTTTCTACGACCAGGACCGCAAGTCGAAGCTGGAAGCGCGCGTGCCGCGTCTCGCGCAGGTCGTCTATCACAACAAGCTCGGCACCCAGCTGGAGCGCACCGCCCGCATCCAGCTTCTTGCGGGGAAGATTGCGCGCAAGCTGGGCGCAGACGCGAGCCTCGCGGAACGCGCGGGATGGCTTGCCAAAGCCGACCTGCTCTCGGCAATGGTCGGCGAGTTCCCGGAACTCCAGGGCACCATGGGCCGGTACTACGCGCTGCATGACGGCGAGCCCGCTGAAGTCGCGGATGCGATCGAGGCGCACTACCGCCCTCGCTTTGCCGGCGACCGCCTTCCCAATGGCCCCATCGCAGCCGCAGTGGCCCTGGCGGACAAGCTCGATACGCTCGCCGGACTCTTCGGTGTCGGGCAGATCCCCACCGGCGACAAGGACCCGTTCGGGTTGCGGCGTTCGGCGCTGGGCGTGGTGAGGATCCTGATGGAGCAGAAACTCGCCTTGCGCCTGGACGAGCTCACAGTCGCGGCGTTCGAGGGTTACGCGGGCAAGGTCGGCGAGGCGAACGCGGACCTGCAGACATTCATGTACGACCGGATCCGCAGCTATTTCCTCGATGCGAAATACTCCGCGAACCAGATCGAGGCCGTTTTATCGATGTCGCCATTGCGCGTCGACCTGATCCCGAGCCAGCTGGAGGCCGTCCGCGCGTTCGCATCGATGCCCGAGGCGGGCAGCCTCGCGGCCGCGAACAAGCGGGTGGTGAACATCCTGAAGCAGGCGGCCGCCAAGGGCGAGTCGTTCGCCAATGTCGCGGAAGGCGACCTTGCCGAGCCCGCCGAGCTGGCCCTGCACCAGGCGATCCGCTCGACGGCGAAGCGCGCGAACGAGCAGTTCGAACAGGGCGACTACGCGGGCTACCTGAAGTCTTTCGCGGTATTGAGGACGCCGGTCGACGCGTTCTTCGAGTCCGTCATGGTGATGGTCGACGACGAGAAGCTCCGCCGCGGGCGGCTTGCCCTGCTCGCCGACCT
>CAZZDV010000005.1:0-3718 GCA_964652785.1 uncultured Bordetella sp. | reverse complement strand
TCGACATGAGCATGCTGAATGCGATTCACGATGCCATGCACAAGGCGGTGGTCCAGGCCGGTGGCCGCATCGAGGCGGTCTTTTTCTGCCCGCACACGGCCGACTCCAATTGCGAATGCCGCAAGCCCCTGCCTGGCATGCTGCAGGAGATCGAACGGCGGATGAACCTGTCGATCGCCGGCATGCCGTTCGTCGGCGATTCGCTTCGGGACTTGCAGGCGGCCACGGCCGCGGGCGCCCGTCCCGTCCTCGTGCTCACCGGCAAGGGAGCGACGACCCGCGAAGCCGGCGGCCTTCCTGAAGGGACCGAGATCTTTGCCGACCTCGCGGCGTTCGCGGTCGCGCAGTTGTCTGACCAGCGCGCCGAGCATCGCGGCGAAAGCCGCATCGACACGCGAGCGGAGCCTCGCACCGCATGATCGTGCTGCGCTCGGCGCTTTTCGCCGCCGCGTTTGTCATCGTCACCGTGCCCTTCGCATTCGTGTCGGTGCTCACGTTCCCGCTGGCACGCATGACACGCTACCGGGTAATTTCCGGATGGTCGAAGATCATGCTGGCAATCGCGCGCGTGGTCTGCAACCTCGACTACCGCGTGGAGGGCCGCGAGAACCTGCCGTCACAGCCGTGCGTTATCCTCTCCAAGCATCAGTCGGCCTGGGAGACGCTCGCCTTCCAAACGATTTTCCCGCCGCAGGTGCATGTGCTTAAACGGGAATTGCTGTGGATCCCTTTTTTTGGATGGGGCCTGGCCCTGATGAGCCCGATTGCGATCGACCGCTCCAAGGGCCGCGCCGCGCTGCGACAACTGGCGCGCATCGGCAAGGAACGAATCTTGCAAGGTTTCTGGGTCGTGATTTTTCCCGAGGGGACCCGCGTGCAGCCAGGCACACGCAGGAAGTACCAGCCCGGTGGCGCATGGCTGGCGGTTCAGACGCGCGCACCAGTCGTGCCGGTTGCGCATAACGCCGGACTGTTCTGGGAGAAGAACGCATTCCTCAAGCATCCCGGCACGATCACGATGCGCATCGGGCCCGCGATCGCGAGCGAAGGCCGCGATCCCGCCGAGGTCAACGCCCAGGTCGAGCGCTGGATCGAAGAACAACAGGAAGAACTATGCCCGCCCCGCAACAGCTGACCCTTTTCGGCGCCGATGCCGATAGCGAGGCGCGCGAACCCGCGGGCGCGCGCAGGCTCGTGCAGCTCGGGCCGCGCATTGTCCCCTTCCGTTTTTCGCGCTCGCGCCGGCGCACGATCGGCATCTCGGTCGACGCCGACGGGCTTGCGGTGGCTGCGCCGCACTACGCACCCTGGGTCCAGGTCGAAAAGTTCCTGGTGGAGAAGTCGCGCTGGATCCTCACCAAGCTCGACGAATGGTCGAAGGCCGGCCGGCCTGTGCGCATCATCGGGGTCGCCGGAGAAGCCATTCCGGTGCGCGGCCGCAGCCTCACGCTCGAACTGGCGCAGGGCGAGAAGCGCGTCGACCTCTCGGGCGACCGGCTGGTGCTTCGAATGCGCAAGCCCGAGGAGTGTCCCCGGGTCAAGGCCGAACTGATCCGCTGGCTCAAGGGGTATGCGCTCGACAGCCTCGCGCCCCGGGCCGCCTATTACGCGACCCGGCTCGGTCTACCCGAACCGCAGGTCAGCGTGTCGAATGCACGCACGCAATGGGGCGTCTGCACGCAGGAGGGCAAGATCCGGCTTTCATGGCGTCTCGTGCACGTCGCGCCGGCCCTGGCCGACTATGTGGTGGCGCACGAAGTCGCCCACCTGGTGGAGCTCAACCATTCGGCCCGCTTCTGGAAAGTCGTCGAGTCGCTGTATCCTGATTGCCGTTCGGCGCGCCACCGCCTCGACCTGGCCGCCGCGGCCCTGCCCATCTTCTAAGGACACACCATGCGGTACTTGCACACCATGCTCCGGGTAGGGAACCTCGAGCGCTCGATCGGCTTCTATACCAACGTGCTTGGCATGCGCGTACTGCGCCAGCGCGATGTGCCCGAGGGCAAGTACACGCTCGCCTTCGTAGGTTATGGCGAGGAGTCGAATTCCACCGTGATCGAGCTCACCTACAACTACGGCACGCAAGACTACGACCTTGGCAGCGCCTTCGGCCATCTTGCGATCGAAGTGCCCGACATCGTAAAGGCCTGCGACCAGGTGCGTTCGGGCGGCGGCAAGGTCTCGCGCGAGCCCGGACCGGTCAAGTTCGGCACGACGATGATCGCTTTCGTCGAGGATCCGGACGGCTACAAGATCGAGTTCATCGAGAGAAAGCCGCAGTAGCCGGGCAGGCGATTTCCCCGTAATTAGAAACTTTCAAACCTCAGGGCCAAGGCGGGACGCAGCTTCCGGGTCGATTGACATAGCAATTCTAATATAATCTGCGGGTGAAACGTTTTCCGGGCGCAGGCCCGCATCGATGCCAAGGCGCGCGAGGCCTGCCGCATCGATGAGCGTGCCCAGCGCATTGCGCAAAGTCTTCCTGCGTGCCCCGAAGGCCCGGGTGACCACGCTCGCAAAAAGCTTTTCATCCACCGGCGCGATCTGGTCTGCGGGCAGCGGCGTCAGGCGCACCACCGCCGACTCCACCTTGGGCGGCGGCCGAAACGCACCCGCGGGGACCCTGAACAGGCGCTCGACCCGGAAGCGGCGCTGAAGCATCACCGACAGCCGCCCGTATTCGGGCGTCGAGTGCTCGGCGGCCATGCGGTCGACCACTTCGCGCTGCAGCATGAAATGCATGTCGCGCACACGGCTCGCGAATCCGGCGAGGTGAAAGAGCAGCGGGGTGGAGACGTTATAGGGCAGGTTGCCGACTACGCGCAGGCCCTCGGGCAAGGCCGAAAAATCGAACTCCAGAGCATCTGCCACGATGACCTGCAGCCGCTCGGGCGGGAATTCGGCCGCAAGCGCCGCCGCGAGGTCCCGGTCGATCTCGATCGCAACGAGCTTCGGAGAGCGCTCCAGCAGCGGGCGCGTCAGCGCGCCTTCCCCCGGCCCGATCTCGACGATCGCGTCGCCCGCCAGGGGCGCAATCGCGTGGACGATGCGCGAGAGGACATAGGGGTCGTGCAGGAAATGCTGGCCAAAGCGCTTGCGCGCGATGTGGCCTCGTTTGAGCGGGACATGTCGCACGCCCGCGCGTCCGTTATACCGGACGCCGGCGGGCGATCTCGAGCGCGAGGCGCAGTGCCTCGGCGAGGCTGCCCGCCTCGGCTCGCCCGGTTCCGGCGAGGTCGAGCGCAGTGCCGTGGTCAACCGATGTACGGATGATCGGCAGGCCGAGCGTGACATTCACGCCACGTCCGAAGCTGGCGTACTTGAGTACCGGCAATCCCTGGTCATGGAACATCGCCAGTGCGCAGTCGGCGCGCTGCAGCCGATCCGGCACAAAAAGCGTATCCGCTGGAATCGGCCCTTCGAGCGAAAGCCCCTGCGAAGCAAGTTCGGCGATCACGGGACTGATGACGTCGATCTCTTCGCGCCCGAGGTGCCCCGATTCGCCGCTGTGCGGGTTGAGCCCTGAAACGAGGATGCGAGGCTTCGCAATGCCGAACTGGCTGCGCAAGGCCTCGTCGATCACCTTGAGCGTGGCGGTGAGGCTCGCGCGCGTGATCGCTTTGGGCACATCGGCTAGCGAGAGATGGGTTGTCGCGAGCGCAACGCGCAGACCCCCGCCCACGAGCATCATCACCACATGCTCGGTGCCGGTGCGCTC
>CAZZDV010000004.1:26287-59005 GCA_964652785.1 uncultured Bordetella sp. | reverse complement strand
GCGAGCCTCGACAGCTCCTTGTGCACGCGGCTCACGCGCTCGACTTCGCCCTTGGCGGGGAAGCGGTCGTAGAAACCCTCGGCGCGGAAAGCCTTGATCTGGTCGCGCCAGGGCGAGAGGCGCTTTTCCCAGCGGTTTACGCGGCCTTCGACCGGCTCGCCGTCGGAATGTGTGAGATCCGCGCAGACGCGGATCATCGCCTTGATGGTGACCGGCCGCGTGACCATGTAGCTCTCGTGGCCCCACGCATCGTCCCAGACGCGCTCGGCGGCCTTTAGGAAATCGCGCAGCATGCCGTAGTAGCGCCCGGCCTCCTTGGCGCTGCCGCCGGCGACCTGGATCTTGCGCCATTCGCGGTTGGTCCAGCGCTGCAGCTCGTTGAAGAGCTCGGCCTGCAGGATCCACTTGTCCTTCTGGCTGCGGCCGCCCAGCCGGTTGATGCGGTAGCGCAACGGGCTGTCGCCTTCGCTGTAGAGCGCGCCGACCATGCGCGAGGCGAACTTGCGGTGCGGCTCGGCCCAGGACACGCGCTCGTAGAGGTCGACGAGGTGGCTCTTGTTGATGCGGGTGGGCGTCGAGTTGATGATCACGAACATCTCGGTCGCGAAGTCTTCGCTGCGGCCATCGAAAATCATGCAGGGGACGTTGATCTGCGAAGCATCTTCGGGACGGTCGTCGAGGTGGAAGCGCAGCGCCGCAAGGCGGTGCTGGCCATCGACGATCAGGAATTTTTGCTGCGGCTCGGAGAGGTGCCCGACGCCTTCGACTCCCGCAGTGCGGAAACCGAGTTTCTCCGAGGTGAACAGCAGCACGGTGCCGGGAATCGGCGGCTGGGTGACCGCGGTTTCGTAGAAATTCTTGAGCTGCTTGACCTTCGCTTTGGAGAGCGTGCGTTGGAAAGCCTTGTCGGTGCGCTCGATCCTGGCGATGAACTGGGCGATCTCGTCGTCGGCGGAGATCTTTACCGGGGCGATTTCCTCGCCTTCGCCATAGAACCGGCTGATGAAGCGCACCTTGCCGAGCAGGTCCTTGGCCGGGACGCTTGCAAAGTAGAAGATGCCGTCCTTCTGGCGTATCTGCGTGGCGAGCACTATTAACCTCCTCCCCAAGGTTGGGCGCGACAGGGCGCGCCGACAGGAAATATAGCCGAGTTTTGGGAGAGCGGGTACTCCGGATGTGCGAATTGCCCGGATTTATTTGCGAAGAATGGCTCCCGGTGCGGGTTTCCGGGCAATTCATATATACGGAACGCTATATTCCAGAGGCGGCCGGCGCCCACCGGGTAGTCAATCGGGCAGTCAGTTGCCGGCCAGCCGCGCCAGTTCCGCAGCCAGTGTGCCCGAGGGCTGCGCGATCTCCTCCAGGATCGTGAAGTGGCTCGCTTTGGGCACCACGAGCATTCGCGCCTGTCGTCCCGCAGACTGCAAAGCCGCGTGGAAATCCTCAGACTGCCGGACAAGTTCCGGCAATTCCGCACTCCCAACCGCCACCGTGACTGGCACCGAAGGCAACGGAAGTTTCATTGGAGAGTTAGCGCTCGCTTCTGGCATGTCCATCTTCAACGCTGTATTAAGGTATGACAGCCGAATCGGCTCCAAGTCGAAGAGCCCGCTGACCGGGAGCGCCGCCGTGACGCCCGGAAGTCCGGCGGCCATGGCGGTCAGGTGCCCGCCCGCCGAATGGCCGGCCACAACGAGCCGCTTGCCGGTGCCGAATTGGGGCTGCATGCGCCCGACCAGCCAGGCGATCGAGGCGCGGATCTCCGCCACGATCTGGCTCATCGTGGCCCCGGGGGCGAGGGTGTACTCGAGCAGCGCGACGTTCAGGTCGTGCACGAGCAATCCCTGGGCGATGAACGCGTTCGGCTCCTTGTCGTTGGTCTGCCAGTACCCGCCATGGATCCAGGCGACTGTCGGACGGCCCTTGGACGCAGCGTGGAAAAAGTCCAGCCGCTGGCGCGGTGCCGTTCCGTAGGCGAGGTCGCGGTCGACCTTTGCGCGCGCGTACATTGCGAGGCTGCGACGGTCCCAGTCGGCCTTGATCGTCTCGAGTCCGGGCTCGGCGGCGCGGTTGTTGTAGGCAGCGTCCAGCGCGGCCTGCGAGAAGTCGCGATAGACCGTGCTCATGCCCCGCCCGCGTTCAGGACGGCGACTGCCTTGATTTCGATCAGGGCGCCCGGGCGGATGAGGCCCGCCACCTGGACGCCGGTGGCTGCGGGATAGGGCGGGCCCCCGAAAACCTTGCGGCGCACGCCGGCCGTCTGGGCATAGCCCTCGAGCGTGAGGTAGTAGTCGGTCGTCTCGACCACGTTCGAAAAATCCGCGCCGGCGGCGGCGAGGATGCGGCCCATTTTCTCGAAGATGTATTCGGTCTGACGCACGATATCGCCCGGGCCCACCAGGTTGCCTTTCTCGTCGGCTGCGGTCATGCCCGAGATGTAAAGGAGGTTCCCGGCCTTCACGCCGGGGGAGAAGGTGAACTTGTCGCTCCAGCCGGAGGGCGGGATGACCGCCTCGTAGACCTTCTTCAATGGGGCCGCCGTTTGATGAGGTAGGTGTGGAATCCTTCGAGCACCACTTCGCCGCGCTGGTTCGTGAGGCGCACCGTGAATCGCACCACCCCGTTGACGGGACTCTTGGTCGTGCGTGCTTCAGCCACTTCCATGACCGGCGTGACGGTGTCGCCGACTAGCACGGGCTTGAGGAATTTACCGCCCTGCTCGAGGAAAGCCACCATCGAAGACTCGACATGGGCGGACAGGGGGGTGGCGCCGAGCGCGGTCATCGACATGAGCAGGAGGCCATGCGCGAGCGGCTTGCCGAACGGCGTCTTCTTCGCGTACTCCGCGTCGTAATGCAGCGGATGCGCATCGCCCGTCATCTGCGCGAACTGGTTGAAGGCCTTCTCGTCCAGCGCATGGCTCGTCCCCGGAAACTGGCGGCCGGGCGTGAAATCCTCGAACCAGTACTGGGCCGCGGGCATCGCTACGCTTTCCGCAGGGTCGACTTGCCGATCATGATCGTTGCGGTGCCTTTGCCCGGGACGTTGGCCACGGTGGCGACCACGTTGTCTTCGGCATCCAGCACGGTCACCTGCTCGTCGCCCGGGCAGACCGGGCCGGTCCAGCGTACCGAAACCTGCCCTCGGTAGAAGAAGTCCCTGCCGTACTTCTGCAGGCCGAGATCCACGGCCGGCGCCATGTTGTGCATGCCATGCGCGAGCGTGCCGCGGAAGCCGCGCTGGATGCAGTAGTCGTGGTCGTAGTGGAGGATGTCGTTGTCGCCGTTGAGCTTGCCGTAGCGGTCGATCTTCTCCTGCGTCATCCGTACCTTGTGTTGCCGCGTTTTCTCATCAGACTGCGTTTTGTCGTGGGCCATTTGGTTACTCCGGGACCGAGAAGGTGTTTTCGACTTCGGCCAGCAGCGTGCCGTCCGCGCGCTTGTAGCGGCCTTTCCATTTCACGAACTTGCGCTCTTTCTTGACGTACTTGTCCGTGACTTCCCCGGACAGGCGCACTTCGGTGCTTTCGTCGCGCCAGATCGGGTGGCGATAGCCGAAGGCCACTTCACACATGATGATGCCCTGGATCGGCGGGTACTTCTGGTACAGGGTCGAGGTCATGTAGACGCACAGCACGTCCGGCGGAGCGGCCTTGCGTCCGTCGACGACGTAAAGCTTTTCGTCGCCTTCGACCGCCAGGATGTACTCGTCGATGATTTCGGGCGTGATGGTGAAGCTGACTTCTCCCATCTTTGCGCCCACCTCGAACTGGTCGAAGCGCGTGCCGGGCGTGGTGCCTTCCAGCACTTTGACTTCCGCGGGTCTGGTCATTGGGTGATCCTCAGAGAAGGCCCCATTGTAGAAAAATTCGCCGCCCGGGAGCCTTTTGTAGAACCGGGTTTCGCAGATTACGCCCGGTGGGCCGCTAGGCGAACCCGTCATCTCGTTCTGGTATAAGGAGATTCACCCCCGAGAGCCCATCGAGAGAGTTCGCCATGCTGCGCAGTACCAAGATCGTCGCCACCCTCGGTCCCGCCTCCTCCGATCCGGTAGTGCTCGAAAGGATGGTCCGCGCAGGCGTCGACGTGGTGCGCCTCAACTTTTCGCACGGTACGGCGGAGGACCACCTCAAGCGCGCCCAGCTCATCAAGGAAGTCGGCCGCAAGGTCGGCCGCACCGTCGGCATCATGGCCGACCTGCAGGGCCCGAAGATCCGCGTCGGCAAGTTCGCCGACGGCAAGATCATGCTCGAGACCGGCCAGAAATTCGTTCTCGACGCAGAAATCGAGATGGGCAACGGGGAGCGCGCCGGCCTCGACTACAAGGAGCTGCCGCGCGACGTCTCGGCCGGCGCCGTGCTGCTCCTGGACGACGGCAAGATCGTGCTCGACGTGACCGGGGTGCGCGGAACGGAAGTGCATACGGTAGTGCGGCATGGCGGGGTGCTCTCGAACAACAAGGGCATCAATCGCCAGGGCGGCGGCCTCACCGCGCCCGCGCTCACGGCCAAGGACATGGAGGACATCAAGACGGCGGTAAAGCTGAATGCCGACTACCTCGCGGTGTCGTTCCCCAAGACCGGCGCGGACATGTATATGGCGCGCGAACTCATGCGCGCAGCCGGCGGCAAGGCGCTGCTGATCGCCAAGATCGAGCGGGCGGAAGCGATCCCCGCGCTCGAGGACATCATGCGCGCCTGCGACGGGATCATGGTCGCGCGCGGCGATCTGGCGGTGGAGGTCGGCGATGCGTCGGTGCCGGCCCTGCAAAAGCGCATGATCCGCATGGCGCGCGAGAACAACAAGCTCACGATCACAGCCACCCAGATGATGGAGTCGATGATCTCGAGCCCGATCCCGACGCGGGCGGAGGTTTCCGACGTTGCAAACGCGGTGCTCGACGGGACCGATGCAGTCATGCTGTCGGCCGAATCGGCCAGCGGCCGGTATCCGGTCGAAGCCATCGAGGCGATGCACCGCATCTGCGTCGAGGCCGAGCAGTCGCAGCCGGTCAACCTCGACCAGGACTTCCTCAACCGGACCTTTACGCGCGTCGACCAGTCGATCGCGATGGCCGCGCTGTTTACGGCGTTCCACCTCAAGGTCAAGGCGATAGCCTCCTTGACCGAATCAGGCTCGACCGCACTGTGGATGAGCCGCCTCAACTGCGGCGTCCCGATTTATGCGCTCACCGCGCAGACTGCGACGCGCTACCGCGTCTCGCTCTTCCGGGACACCTATCCGCTCGTGGTGAAGTACGTCGGCCACGACCGCGAGGAGCTGCTCCGCGAAGCCGAGAACGTGCTCATCGAGAACGGCGTGGTCAAGGACGGCGACCTCATCGTGCTGACGATCGGCGAGCCGATCGGCAAGGCCGGCGGCACCAATACGATGAAGATCGTCAAGGTCGGGGAGGCGAAGCAGGGGGGCTCAAGGCCGCCCCCCTGACCCCCGGCCGCGCGACGCTTGAAAGGGGGCCTCACGGCCGGCCCCCTCAGACCCCCGGCCGCGCGATCCAATTATTCATCAGCTTCGCCCTTCGTAGAGATCCCGCCCGGCGACCAGCGCGCGGATCTTGCCGTCGGCCATGTTGCGCTTGAGCATCCAGAAGCCGCAGTCCGGGTGGATGTATTTCACGCGTCCGCGGCCGATGACCTTTTCGGCCCGCTCGATGGCGCGCGCGATCTCATCGGCCGATTCGACCTCGGTGGCCTTGATGTCGACCACGCCCAGGCCCATGCCGATGTCCTTGCGCAGGTCCTTGAACACCGCGAGCTCCTCCGGCGGCCGGTGCGCGTTTTCCATCACGATGTGATCCACGTGCAGCGCATTCAGGTACTTCATGAGCTTGCCCCAGCTGCCGCTCTGGATGCTTTGCCCGCCGTAATTCCCGAAGCACAGGTGCACCGCCGCCTTGGCGGTCTTCGGCACTGCGTCCAGGACCTTGTTGATCGCCTCCGCCGCCCATTTCCATTCGTCCGGGTGCCCCGGGAGATTCGCTTCGTCGAGCTGGATCACATCCGCATTCAGGTGCTTCACCTGCCTGGCCAGGGCGTCCGCGATCGCCATCGCAAGTTTCTCCGGGCTCTTGTAGTGCTTGTCCAGCAGCGTCTTGGCCAGCATGTGCGGGCCGGTGATCGTGAACTTGAGCGGCTTGGTTGCGAGGCCCTTGGCGCGCGCGCAGGCCAGCGGCAGGTCGAGCGTGCCGCCGCCGATCCTGCCGTCGACCAGCCCCGGCGGCCGTGTGCGGAAGCGCATGCCCGAGTCCTTGCGGTACATGAAGAGCTCGTCGAAGCTGATTTCGGTGCGCACGCCCTGCATCGGCCGCACGAAGTACTCGATCATCCCGTTGGTTTCCGGGTGGTTCACGTCGAAGCGGTAGAGCTCCCCATCGCAGACAAGGTCGATGCCTGCCTGCTGCTGCGTGTCGATCACCACGCGCGTCGCGTCGATGAGCGCCTGTTCGGAGGGCAGAGCGACCAGCCACTCGGGAATGGGATACGAACCGACGACGGTAGTCTGGATGCGGGCAGGTTTGCTCATGGTTTCCTTGGAGGTGTGGGCGCTGCGGATCCGCAGATACGTGCGCGATTATAATCAGCCGAATCCGCGCGTGGTCAGCGCAACTTCCACAGGTTCATTCGCATGCCGGCACTCCCGAACGGATTCGCGGACGCAGAAGCGCTCGAGGATTTCATGACCGCGCCATCACCGGCGCTCGAGCGCGACCTCGCCGCGATGGAGGGCGACCTCATGGTGCTCGGCGTGGGCGGCAAGATGGGGCCGACGCTTGCGCGCATGGCCAAACGCGCGGCGCCGGGCAAGCGCGTAGTCGGCGTGGCGCGCTTCTCGGACAAGGGCCTGCGCCAGAAGCTCGAATCGCAGGGCATCGAATGCATCCCATGCGACTTGCTCGACCGGGCTGTACTCGAAAAGCTGCCGCGGATCGGGAACATCGTCTTCATGGCCGGCCACAAGTTCGGCGCGGCCGGGAATCCCGACTTCACCTGGGCGATGAACGCGGCCGTGCCTTTCATGGTGGCCGAGACTTTCACGTCCGCGCGCTTCTCGGTGTTTTCCACTGCGTGCGTCTATCCATTCGCGGATGTCGACGGCCATGGCGCGCCCGAGTCGACGCCGCGCCTGCCGCCGCCCGGCGACTACGCGAGCTCGTGCGTCGGGCGCGAGATGATGTTCGAGTACGGCTCGCGCAAGTACGGCAACCGCGCGGCGCTGGTGCGCCTCGAGTACGCGATCGACATGCGCTACGGCGTGCTGCATGACGTGGCGACCAAGGTGCTGGCCGGCAATCCGGTCGACGTGACCATGGGTCATGTGAACGTGATCTGGCAGGGCGAGGCCAACGAGCAGGCCCTGCGCCTGCTCGCGCACGCGACCTCGCCTGCGAGCGCATACAACGTCTCAGGCCCGGAGGTGGTCAGCGTGCGCTGGCTCGCGGCCGAGTTCGGCAGGCGTTTGGGCAAGCCGGTCGAGATCACCGGGACCGAGGCGCCGACGGCGTGGCTCGTCGACACCGGGCTCACGCAGAACCTGCTCGGCAAACCGCAAGTGCCGCTTTCGAAAATGATCGACTGGGTGGCCGACTGGGTCCAGCGCGGCATGCCGAGCCTGGGCAAGGAAACCCACTTTTCGAAGCGCGATGGGAAGTACTGAAGGCGCCCCGGGTGCGGCCGGGCCGCTCGCGGAAATCCGGCTGACTGCGGAGCACATCTCAGGTTGCGTCGCCCTGAGTGCCGAGGCACGCTGGAACCAGACGGCCGACGACTGGGGCACGATGCTCGCCCTCGGTGAAGGGTTCGGGCTCATGAATGCGAAAGGCACGCTGGTCGCCACCTCGCTAGCGCTGCCCTTTTCCACCGGCGGCTTCGGCTGGATCAGCATGGTGTTGGTCACGGAGTCGCACCGCCGGCAGGGCCTGGCTACCCGGTTGATGGAATCTGCGATGGCCGCGCTCTCGGCGCGGGGCCTTGTTGCGATCCTCGATGCCACGCCCGCGGGACGCGAGGTCTATCGCCTGCTGGGGTTCGAGGACACGTGGGGCATCGAAAGGATGCAGTGCCTTGACAAGCCGGTGCTGCCACCGGCGCCGCGGATCGAAGTGCGCCGCATGACCGGCGCCGACTGGGAGGCAGTCTGTGCACTCGATGAACAAGCCTTTCGCGCAGACCGCGAGGAGTTGATCGGCGCGTTACGCGCGCGCCTTCCGCAAGCCGCGCTCGTTGCCGGCAAGCCGGGACAGGTCGAAGGATTCCTGCTTGGCCGCGATGGGCGCATCGCCAATGACCTGGGCCCTTGCGTGGCGGCTTCCGAGGACACGGCGATCGCATTGATGGCCGCTGCGTTGAAGGGAGTCAGCGCGCCTGTGTTCCTGGACATGCCAGCCGAGCATGTCGCCCTGGGGGCCTGGCTTCGGCAGGCGGGCTTCACACTGCAGCGTCCCTACACGCGCATGGTGCTCAACCGCCGCGAGCCGTTCAACGACGTGACCCGGCTGTTTGCGATTGCCGGACCCGAACTAGGTTAGGGGGAGGTCTTGAGGAGGGGCAAGCCCCTCTTCTCGGCTAGGGGGAGGTCTTGAGGAGGGGCAAGCCCCTCTTCTCGTCTAGTCTGCGTTCACACCAGCCGGTTGAACCAGGACAGCGACAGCAGGGCCGCGCACATCGCCAGCAGTGCGCCCAGCCCCGCAAACAGGGCGGTAATCTCCATCGTCTGCCGTTTTTCGAGCACCAGCCGCGAGCTGAGCTGGCTGTAGATCTTCTTTAGCGCCGCAGCGTCGCTCGCGCGGTAGTAGTCGGCTCGCGTGGTCGTGGCGATTTTCTTGAGCGCATCCTCGTCGAGGCGCACGCGCATCGACCAGCCCTGGGCACTGAGCGTCGTCCCTTCGGGCGTGCCGATGCCCACCGTGAAGACGCGAACGCCGCGCTCGGCCGCGATGGTGGCCATCGCGATCGGGTCCGGCCCCATGTTGCTCTGGCCATCCGACATCAGCACGATCACCGCCGAGCCATGCGATCCCGGCGCCACGGGCTTGAATTCCGGGGAGTTGTATGACGGGTACACCCCGCCCGGCGGGAAAGGTGGCTTGCCCGAAATGATCTTCTCGGCATTGATCGCGGCCTCCGGCACGAGCGTGGCCAGCGAAATGATGATCCCGCTGCCGAGGGCGGTGCCGCGCTGCAGCTGGAAGCGGTCGATCGCCTGCAAAACGTTTTCGCGGTTGTCGGTCGGGGCTTGGGCGACCGCGGCCGAGGCCGCAATCGAGACGACGCCGACGCGGACACTGCGCGGCTGCGCCTCGAGGAAAGCCTTGGCTGCGCTGCGCGCCGCGGTAATGCGGTCGGGCGCGATGTCGGTCGCCTTCATGCTGCCCGACACGTCCATCGCGAGGATGATGTTCTCCACGCGCGCAGGCATGACCAGAGACGCCTGCGGCCGCGCAATCGCGAAGAGCAGCGCCGCGAGGCCGAGGAACATCAGCATCGGCGGGATGAACCGCCGCACGCGCGCCATGCGGCCGGTCGCACTTGCGACCGCGCCCAGGCCCGCATAGCGCATCACACCGCGTTTTGCGCGCACGGATTGCCACAGGTGGAAGGCCGCAAGCAGCGGGAGCGCGGCCATGGCCCACAGCATCGTGGGCCACTGCAAGGTCAGCGAAGCTGGATCGATCATGACGCTTGGCCCGCGACGACGCGCGCCGTGGCGCCTGCGAGGCTCGCGCCGGCGGCAAGCTGGCTGCGCTGCTTGCGCATGCGCGAAAAACGCAGCAGCGCGCCGTCGATCGGCTCGTGCGTGGACAGCTCCAGGCAGTCGACGCCCGCGCAGGCCAGCGCCTCGCGCAGCGCCTGCTCCCTCTGCGCTGCCACTTTAGCAAATCGCCGCCGAAAGCCGCTGTCATGCGTGTCGACAAACAACTGTTCCCCGGTTTCCGCATCCTGCATCACGACCATGCCGAGGTCGGGCATTTCGCTTTCGAGCGGATCGCAGAGCCTCACCGCGATGATCTCGTGCTTGCGCGCGAGCATGCCCAGGGGGCGCTCCCAGCCGGGCCGGCTCACGAAATCCGAAATCAGGAAAACGACTGAGCGGCGCTTGATCGCATGCTGCGCCTGGGCAATGAGCTCGCTGAGATCCGTGTCGTGCGTTCTTGCGCCGCCCTGGCCCGCGCGCGGCTTCAGCATGCGATCGAGCAGGTGCAGCACATGCAGCCGGCCGGCACGCGCCGGCAGCGCGCCCTCGGGTGGCATGCCGGTCCCTCGGTAGATCACGGAGCCGACGCGGTTGCCGCGCCGCGTGAGCAGGCGGGCGAGCACCGCAACAAACTCTGCAGCCAGCATGCGCTTGCGGACCGTCTGCGAACCAAAGTCGAGGGAGCCGCTGAGATCCGAGAGGAACCATGCCGCAACTTCGCGATCCTCCTGGAACTCGCGCACATACGGGACCTGCAGCCTCGCGGTCACATTCCAGTCGATGTAGCGCACGTCGTCGTCAGCCTGGTACTCATGCAGGTCGGCGAAATCCATGCCGAAGCCGCGAAAGAGCGTCCGGTAGTCGCCCTGCAGCACCCCTTCGAGGCGGCGGATGACCGTCCATTCGAGACGCCGCAGCAGGCGCTCCGCGTCGTTTGCGGCGCGCGCGCCTTCGCCCGCGGGTTCCTGGCTCTGCGCCATCCCGGTCAGGCGGTAGCGACCTGCACGTGGCTTTGCAGCGGCTTGTCGGGCTTGGGCACCGCCTTGAGCACCTGCATGATGATCGCGTCGGCCGTGAGCGCGTCCGACAAGGCTTCGTAGGACAGCACCAGACGGTGGCGAAACACGTCGGGCACGAGGTCCATCACGTCCTCCGGCAGCGCGTAGTTGCGCCCGCGCAGGAAAGCCATGGCGCGCGCGCCTTCGATAAGGTTGATCGTTGCGCGCGGACTTGCGCCAAAGGTAATGTAGCGAGCGATGTCCTTGAGGCCGAAGCGGGCGGGGTCGCGCGTGGCTGCAACCAGCTTGACCGCGTAGCTCACGAGGCCGGGGTCCACGTAGCACTTGCGGCATTCCTCCTGCAGCACCTTGAGCTGCTCGGTGGTGGCGGCGGCCGTGACTTCGGTCGGCGGACCGGTCACGCGCTGGACAATCGCAAATTCCTCTTCCTCGCTCGGGTAGCCGACCAGAACTTTCATCATGAAGCGGTCGACCTGCGCCTCGGGCAGCGGATACGTGCCTTCGGTCTCGATGGGGTTCTGGGTGGCCATGACGAGGAAAGGCTCGGGCACCTTGTAGGTCTCGCCCGCGATCGTCACCTGCCTTTCCTGCATGACTTCGAGCAGCGCGCTCTGCACCTTGGCCGGAGCGCGGTTGATCTCGTCGGCGAGGAGCAGGTTCGTGAACACGGGTCCGAGCGAGGTGCCGAATTCACCCGACTTCTGGTTGTAGATGCGGGTGCCGGTGAGGTCCGCAGGGAGCAGGTCCGGCGTGAACTGGATGCGCTTGAACTGCCCGCGCACGGCGCGCGCGAGCGTCTTCACCGTGAGCGTCTTTGCAAGCCCCGGCACGCCTTCGACGAGCAGGTGGCCCTGCGCGAGGATCGCCACCAGCACGCGCTCCAGGAAATGATCCTGCCCGACGACCACGCGCTTGACCTCGTAGAGCACGCTTTCCATGAGCGATGCGGCTCCGCCTGCGTTCCTTGCCTTTTCGTCCATGAAGTCTCCTAGAAGGGCGGTATGCCGACCGCCGCGCCCGCGCTTTCGATGGTGGCCGCGAAACCGATGCCGATGAACGTGCCGGCTTTGGTGGGATTAAGGATGGCGGTCACGATGCCGACCACTTCACCGCCCATGGTGACCAGTGGCCCGCCGGAATTGCCCGGGTTGGCGGCCGCGTCGAACTGGATGAGGCCCTTGAGCGAGCGCTGGCCCTGCTCCGAGCGGAACTCGCGGTTCATGCCGGAGACCACGCCGGCCGACACCGAGGGGCCGATGCCGAAAGGAAAACCCACGGCAACGACCTCGTCGCCCGGCATCAGCCGCGCAGTCGAGCCGAGCGTGGCCGCGGGCAAGTCGTCCGGAATCGTCTTGGCGCGAATCACCGCGAGGTCGTTCTCAGGCTGCGCACCGACGAACTCGGCCTCGGCCTCGTGACCGTCATAGAACGTGACCGTGACGCGCTTTGCGCCCTGGACCACGTGCAGGTTGGTGAGGATCGTGCCGTTGTCGATGATGACCACGCCGGAGCCGACGCCGCGCGGCGCGTCTTCGCTCTTGGGGTCGCTCGGATCCTCGTAGTAGCCGCGCACCCGCACCACCGACTCGCGCACCGCTTCGGCGGCCTTGGCCGCGCGCGAAGGCAGGGTTTTATTCTCGAGCGTGTGCAGGACCGCCGCGTCGATGTCTTCCTGGGCGAGTTCCCGCTGCGAGGGCTGCAGCGCGAGGGTGGCGAGCACCGAGCCGACCGAAACCAGGACGATCGCCATGAGCATCAGCGAGCGCTCGAACCGCCTGCCGAACGCGCCGAGGCGCTGCCGCAGGGTTCGCCGCGGCGCCGGAGGCTGCCCCATTTCGGGCGCCTGGGGCTTCACGCTGGTGCGCGGAGTGCTGCTGTAGAGCGCTGCTCGTCTCATGCGCCAAAGTTAACACGCTCGCGCGAAAGCTACACGCGAAAAGCCCGCATGCAGTGATAGAGTTTCGTTGCAGTTATCGATGCGCCCCCGCAAGGAGTAGCAATGCGTTTCCTCTGGCCGGACCTGCTCTGGCTATTGCTCATCGTGCCGGCCCTCGCCGGTGCTTACGTTTATGTACTGCGCACGCGCAAGAAAGAGGTGATCACCTACACGAATCTTGCGTTGGTGCGCGCCGCCATGGGGCCCGGCCAGAAGATCCGGCGTCATCTTCCCCCAGCGCTGTTCCTGCTCGCCATCACGGCGGCAATCCTTGCCACCGCGCGGCCCTCGGCCACGATCACGCTGCCGGCGCAGTTCCTGACCATCGTGCTGGCCATGGACGTTTCGCGCAGCATGCTGGCCGCCGACGTGCAGCCGACCCGCATCAGTGCGGCGCAAGCCGCCGCGCGCGAGTTCATCAAGGACCTGCCCAACAATGTGCGGCTTGGCATCGTGACCTTTGCGGGCACCGCCTCGGTCGTACAGACGCCCACGGAGAATCGCGACGAAATGCTTGCCGCGATCGACCGCTTCCAGCTGCAGCGGGCCACGGCTACCGGCAGCGGGTTGCTGCTTTCACTGGCCACTCTGTTTCCTGACGAGGGGTTCGACCTGCAGTCCGCGATCTACGGGAGCGGCTTTTCCAGCGGAGGCGCTTCGCCGCTCGACAAGTCCGCCAAGAAAGCGGCCAAGAAAGAGCACAAGCCGGTGGCGCCCGGGTCGTACACCTCGGGTGCCGTGATCCTGATCAGCGATGGCCGGCGCACGACCGGCCCGGATCCGCTGGAGATCGCAAAGATCGCCGCCAGCTACGGCGTACGCGTGTTCACGGTCGGGTTCGGCACCATCGATGGCGCGCTGGTCGGTTCCGAGGACTTCTCGTTCTATGCAAGGCTGGACGAACCCACGCTCAAAGCCGTGGCGGCGATTACCGGTGCGGAGTATTTCCATGCCGGCACCGCGGCGGAAATGCGCAAGGTGTACGAGAAACTCAACTCGCAGTTCGCGCTGGAGCGCAGGGAAACTGAAATCAGCGCCTTGCTCAGCGCGGCGGCGGCGCTTTTCGCGTTCTGTGCGGTGATGCTCAGCCTGTTGTGGTTCAGGCGGCGGGTGTAGGCGGAACCGGTTCCTTGCGGCATCCCGAAGTGCGTGAGATTTGACGTGAATCAATTCCGGCAGGGACTTCAGCGCTATCCTGAGGCTGGATTACGACTTTCCCCACCACTGGAGCCCCGCATGTACAAGCACATCCTTGTCGCCACCGACGGATCGAAGCTCTCGATGAAAGCCGTCAGGACCGCGGCCACCCTGGCAGGCAGCCTCGGCGCGCGCCTGACGGCCCTGCACGTGATGCCCTCATACGTACCGCCAGTGTATGGAGAGGGCGCGATTTTTATCCCTGAAATGACGCCCAAAGGCTTCAAGGCCGCGGTCGAGAAGGAGGCCCAGGCCGCCCTCGCCTCGGCAGCCAAGGCCGCGGACGAAGTGGACGTCGCCGTCAATTCAGTAAAGGCCACCGACCCCCAGCCCTGGAACGCGATCATCAAGACCGCGCGCACGAAGAAATGCGACCTCGTCGTGATGGCTTCCCACGGCCGCCGCGGACTGTCCGGATTGTTGTTGGGGAGCGAGACTACCAAGGTGCTCACGCATTCCAAGGTCCCGGTCCTCGTGGTGCGCTGAGCGCCATGCGCTATCTCACCATCGAACAGCGCGAGACGCTGCAGGCGGCGCCGAAGTGTTCCTGGCCCTGAGGGAGCCGCGACCGATTCAACCGAAATCCAGGCAGAGCAGCCCGCGGCGCACGAGAGCGGCGACATCCGCCGCGCGCGCCAGGCCGATCAGCCCGAAACCGAGCACCACGCCTCCGGCGATGCGCCTGAGCGCGGGATGCGTGGCCAGCCGATGCATGCGCGAGACGGCGAGCCCGGCAAGCACCAGGTTCGGCAGGGTGCCCAGCCCGAACGCAATCATTGCAAGGGCGCCTCTCGCGGGGCTGCCCGCAGCCACGGCGGTGATCAGCATTGCGTAGACCAGCCCGCAGGGCAGCCATCCCCAAAGGCTGCCGGCGATGATCGCGCGTGCGGGCGTGTGCGCGGGCAGGAAGCTTGCGGCCAACGGACGAACGCGCTTCCACAGGGGCGCGCCCAGCGTTTCCAGCTTGACCAGCACGGGACTCAGGCCCGCGAGATACAGTCCGACCAGCACCAGCATCGCGTTGGCGACCACGAACAGCCAGACCTGGAGGTCGATCGCGCCGGCCGCATAGGCGCCGGCGCCACCGATTGCACCTGCGATCGCTCCAGCGATCGCATAGGCGCCGACCCGCCCAAGGTTGAACAGCACCAGCAGTGACAGGCGCGGGCGTTCCCGCAACGTCGAGTTGTCGCGCACGATTCGAACAATGCTTGTTTGCGTGGAAAACGCCGCGACGATGCCGCCGCACATGCCGATGCAATGCACGCCGGAGGCCACGCCCATCGCGAATGCGCCCGCCGCGAGCGCGAGGGTCGCGGCATCGGTCATCTCAGATGACTTTCGAATAGCTTGCGCTGCGCCGGCTGTCGCGCAGGTAGCGGTCGAACACCATGCAGATCGCGCGCACCAGCAACCGTCCGCGCGGCGTGATGTTGATCCAGTCTACGGTCACGTCGACGAGGCCTTCGGCCTGGAAGGCGGAAAGGTCGGCGAGCTCCCGCGCGAAATAGGCCTTGAAGTCGACCAGGTACGCAAGCTCTATGGACTCGGTCGAAAGCCTGAAATGGCAGATCAGCGCCTGGATGACCGCGCGGCGCACGAGATCGTCCTGCGTGAGCTCGATGCCGCGCAGCACCGGCAGGTGACCAGAGTCGAGCGCGTCGTAGTACTCGTCGAGCGTTTTGGTGTTCTGGTAGTAGGTCGGGCCGATACGGCCGATGGCCGAAATTCCGAATGCCAGCAGGTCGCTGTCGGCATGCGTCGAGTAGCCCTGGAAGTTGCGGTGCAGGCGGCCCTGGCGCTGCGCAATCGCCAGGTCGTCGCCGGGCTTGGCGAAGTGGTCCATGCCGATGTACGTGTAGCCGGCGCCGGTGAGCCGCTCAATGGCGTGGGTGAATATTGAGAGCTTCGCCTCGGCCGGGGGCATCTCGGCCGCGAGAATGCGGCGCTGCGGCTTGAACACCGTGGGCAGGTGCGCGTAGTTGTACAGCGCGATGCGGTCTGGCGATATCGCGATGACACGTTCCAGCGTCGCCGCGAAGCTTTCTGCGGTCTGCCTCGGCAGGCCGTAGATTAGATCCAGGTTCACCGAGCGAAAGCCGTTGGCGCGCGCTTCGTCGATCGCGCGGCGCGTCTCTTCCTCGCTCTGAATGCGATTGACGGCCTTCTGCACCGCCGGGTCGAAATCCTGCACGCCGACCGACACGCGGTTGAAGCCGAGCTGCGCGAGGAACGCCATGGTTCCGGGTTCGATCTTGCGCGGATCGATTTCGATCGAATACTCGGCGTTGGGCACCGGCAGGAAATAGCGGTGGATCGCGTCCATGAGCGCGCGCATCTCGGCCCGCGAGAGGAAGGTCGGCGTGCCACCTCCCCAGTGCAGTTGGCAAATCGAGCGGTCATCCCCGAGCAGCTCGTAATACAGCGCCATTTCGCGCGCGAGGTACTTGATATACTTTGCCGAGCGGCCGTGGTCCTTGGTCACCACCTTGTTGCAGGCGCAGTAGTAGCAGATCGTGTTGCAGAAGGGCAGGTGCACGTAGACCGAGAGGGGTTGGCGGATGCCGCCGATGTTGCGCTTGGCGAGCCATTCGCGGCACTGCACTTCGCCAAAGCCGTCGACGAAGCGATCCGCGGTGGGATAGGACGTATAGCGCGGGCCGCTGGAATCGTACCGGCGGATCAGGTCCGGATCGATGGCAAGCTCGGATTGTGCGACGGGGAGCATGTTCAATTGGGTTGCATGTGGGCATTACCACTGTGGCAGCGGCATGCGGCGCCGTCTTGACCTGCATCAAACCGGCGCGGAGGCCGAATGACCTCCAGGGTCCGCCGCCGCATCGTTGCCGGCGTCTTCGCGGCTGCCGTGCTGATCGCGCTCAACGTGGCCGCCCTGACGTTAGGGTGGAACCGCCCCGAAATCGCCGTTCCCGCCATCGCACTCGACCTGGGCGGGCTCGCGCTCATCTTCTGGCTCGCGTGGCGGCAGTCGCTGCTCGTCGAAGCAGCCCACGAAGTTCACACGCAAGCGCAGAAGCGCGAAGCCGAGCGTGTGCAGGCCGGCCTCGAGGCCACGATCGCGGATACCGAGGCCCGCTACGGCGCGATCCTGGAATCCGCGATGGACGCCGTCATCACGATCGATGAGTGGCAGCGGATCGTGCTCTTCAACCAGGCAGCCGAGGCGATGTTCGGTTGCACGCGCGAAGCGGCGATCGGCGGCCCGCTCGACCGTTTCCTGCCGCAGCGCTATCGGCCCGCGCACGCTGGGTATGTGGCGGCGTTCGGCGAGTCCGGGACCACCAACCGGCGGATGGGCCACAACACCGTGCTGAGCGCGTTGCGTGCGGATGACACGGAGTTCCCTATCGAGGCCTCGATTTCCAAAGCCGGCGCAGGCGGCAGCCATCTCTACACGGTGATCCTGCGCGACATCACGCTGCGCAAGGCTGCGGAAGACGCGCTGCGCAACTCGCAGGCCGAGCTTCGCGAGCTCTCCGCCGAGGTCCTGCAGGCCCGCGAAGACGAGAAGACGCGCATCGCAAGGGAACTGCACGACGAGCTCGGACAGCAGCTCACCGCGCTCAAGATGGACCTTGCCTGGGCGCGTGAGCGCCTGCCCGAAGGCAAATCCGACGTGGCGGACAAGCTCGGGCGGATGAACGAAACCTTGGATGCGACGGTGACGGCGACCCGGCGGATTTCGGCCGACTTGCGACCGCTGATGCTCGACGACCTGGGGCTTGCGGCGGCGGCCGAATGGCTCGTGGATGATTTCCAGGGGCGCTCGGGCATCGGATGCGACCTCACCCTCGGCGACGCCGAAGCCGTCTCCGGGCTCGAGGCGGCGACCGCAACCGGCTTGTACAGGATGCTCCAGGAGTCCCTCACCAACGTCACCCGGCACTCGAAGGCAAAGCACGTGCAGGTTGCGTTGTCGGTGGTCGGCGCCGATGTGGAGCTGTCCATCGAGGACGACGGTATCGGCATCCGCGACGAAGACCGCGTCAAGGCGCGCTCGTTCGGGCTCAAGGGCTTGCGCGAGCGGGCGCACTACCTTGGCGGCAGGGCCGAGATCGGGCGCAGGACGCGTGGCGGCACGCGCGTGCAGGTCCGTGTGCCTGCGACCAAGTCGGCGTCATGACGAAAATCCTGCTCGCCGACGACCATACACTGGTGCGCGAAGGGCTCAGGCAGATCCTTTCCGCCACGACCGACCTGGTGGTGGCCGGCGAGGCGATCGACGGCGACCAGGCGCTCGCGCGCGTGCGCGCCGCCGACTACGACGTGGTGATGCTCGATATGTCGATGCCGGGACTGGCCGGCATCGACCTCATCAAGCGCCTGAAGCTCGAGAAGCCGAAGCTGAAGATCCTGGTGCTCTCGATGCACGGCGAGGAACAGTACGCGGTTCGTGCATACAAGGCCGGCGCCTCGGGTTATCTCACCAAGGACAGCGCATCGGCGCAGCTGGTGGCCGCAATCCGCAAGATCGCCGCGGGCGGGGTGTATATCAGCGCGGCGGGCGCCGAGCAGCTGGCGATTGGCGCGATCGGCGGCGAAGGCGGGGGACTGCCGCACGAGTCGCTTTCGGACCGCGAGTACGAGGTGTTCCGAATGCTGGTGGCCGGCACTTCGATCACTGAAATCGCCGATACGCTGCGTCTTTCGGTCAAGACGGTCAGCACGCACAAGACCCACACCCTGCAGAAGATGAGCATGTCGAGCACTGCCGAACTAGTGCGCTATGCCTTGGAGCATCGGCTGCTCGATGCAGCCGGCACCCCCAAGCCCGACAAATAGGAAGATTCCTACCCGCCTCTAGGCCGATTCCCACCCCCGAATTGGGCGGCTTCCCACCGTTGCTTTAAGGCGCCTCCGATAGGCCCGGCTCGCACTCCGCCGCACACTGCGGTCATGCAAATCGGACCAGAAACTCAAGGCCAGGGCAGCACCTTCAAGGTCTTCCTCGTCGAGGATTCGGCCGAGATCCGCGAGCGCCTCATGGTGCTTTTGGCGCCGGTCGCCGGATTGAGCCTCACGGGTTTCGCCGACCGCGCCGACAACGCGGTGAGCCAGATCCTCGCGCAAAGGCCCGACGCGGTACTGCTCGACCTGAACCTTGCGGGCGGCAGCGGCATCGACGTGCTGCGCGCCCTCAGCGAGCAAGTGCCGGAAATCGACGTGTTCGTGCTGACCAATTTCGCCAATGCCCAGTACCGCCGCCTCTGCGCCGGGCTCGGTGCGCGGGGATTCTTCGACAAGAGCAGGGAATTCGAGAAAGTGCGCGACGTGATCGCAGAGCGCGCATCGCAGGTCCATTGAGAGCATCAAGGGGAGCCACTCATGCAAGCCGTCATTGAATTCGACCGCACCAGGAAAACCGTCCGCCCGCAAGCCGCCAGCATGCCCGCGCCGCGCAAGTTCGAAGTCACATGCGCCAGCTGCAACCTGCGCGAGATGTGCCTGCCCGAAGGCCTTTCGAGCGGGGAAATGCAACGCATGGAGAATCTTGTCTACGCGCGGCGCAAGGTAAAGCGCGGCGAGGCGCTGTTCCGCACCGGCGACAAGTTCAGCTCGGTGTACGCGCTGCGCGTCGGATTCTTCAAGACCGCCGTGCTGCACGGGGACGGGCGCGAGCAGGTCACCGGGTTCCACATGCCGGGCGAATTGCTGGGGCTCGACGGCGTGGGCACCGGCGAGCATTCCTCCCACGCGGTGGCGCTCGAGGACTGCGAAGTCTGCGTGCTGCCCTTCGGCCTCGTCGAGGAAATCGGCCGCGAGATCCCGGCACTGCAGCGCCACTTGCACGCCGTGCTCTCGCGCGAGATCGTGCGCGATCACGGCGTGATGATGCTCCTTGGCAGCATGCGCGCCGAGGAGCGGCTGGCGGTGTTCCTGCTCAACCTCTCCAAGCGCTTCATCCGGCGCGGCTGGTCGGCCTCCGACTTTCACCTGCGCATGACGAGGGAGGAGATCGGCAGCTACCTGGGCCTGAAGCTCGAGACCGTGAGCCGCCTGTTCTCGAAATTCCAGCTCGACGGGCTCATGGAAGTGAACCAGAAGCACGTGCGCATCGCCGACATCGCCGGCCTGGAAAAGGTGCTCGGCACCCGGCACTGACAGGGTCGAACATTTGCACCTTCCCCTTTCCTGTTATCTACGGCACCGATCAATACGGCTTGGCGGCTCGTGCATGGACGGGGTTGATCTGGATCAAAGCGGCTCCAACTCCCGGTTATAGAGTGTCCTGAAAGATACTTGCAAACCGTTCTCGCGCCGGTGCGGGGTGCCAGAGTGAAGCGAGTGGGCAAGAGGGGAAATCAGTGAAGCCAGGTGATATTCACGGCCCAGCCGTCGGATCGATGCTCCCAGCAGGTCAGTCCGAGCGGCCTCTCGAGGGCTTTCTTGAAGCTGCTCCGGACGCGATGGTGATCATCACCGGTGACGGTGTGATCGCCCGAGTCAACAGGCAAACCGAGAAGCTGTTCGGCTATCGCCGAGAGGAGTTGATCGGCCGCCCTGTTGAAACGCTCATGCCGGAGCGGTTTCGCCACCCGCATATCGCTCATCGCCAGGCCTACGCCGCCAAACCAGAACTTCGGGCCATGGGCAGCGGCCTCGACCTGTTCGGCTTACGGAAGGATGGCTTCGAGTTCCCGATCGACGTATCGATCAGTCCCATGCCCTTCGAGGCGAGGGTTCTCTTGGTCAGCGCCATCCGTGACATGACGGCGCACCGGCGGTTGGAGGAAAAACTGCGCGCGCGGACGCGGGAGTTGGAGGAGGCCGACCGTCAGAAGGACCAATTGCTGTCAGCGGTCGCGCACGAGCTGCGCTCCCCTTTGGGCGTCCTCACCAATGTGGCCCAGCTCCTGAACTCCCCTCAGTCTGGCGCCGCTCTCTATCAATGGGCCTCGGGCGCGCTTGAGCGCCAGACCGCGCACATGTCCCGCATGGTCGAGGATCTTCTCGACCTGGCACGCATTCGCCGCGGCAAGCTCACGCTCCACCTAGAGTCGATTGACCTGCGGGCGATCGCCGAAAGAGGCGTCGAAATGAGCCGCCCGCTCATCGATGCCGGCAAACACTCTCTGGAGGTCGCCCTGCCTCCCGATCCGTTGCCGGTGAGTGGCGACCCCGGTCGGTTGGTCCAAGTGGTATCCAACCTGCTTAACAACGCGGCCAAGTTCACCCCCGAGAGGGGGCATATCCGCCTCACATTGGCGAGAGAAGACGGGTTGGCCGCAGTCCGCGTCCGAGACGATGGCAAGGGTATCTCAAAAGAGATGCTGTCCCGGGTGTTCGACATTTTTACCCAAGTTGACCCCGCGGGGGTCGACCGCGCGGGAGGGCTTGGGATTGGGCTGGCTCTCGTGCGGCAGCTGGTCGAGTTGCATGGCGGAACCGTAGAGGCATTCAGCGACGGGCCAGGCCAGGGGAGTGAGTTTGTCGTCCGCCTGCCTCTACTGCTAAAGAGACCGTAGCCGCAAAACCCCAGACGCTGCCCTTAGCGTGGCCGAAAGCAGCCTATTAGTATCAAACGTGCTTTCTTGTCTGCGCTTGAATTTTCGAAAGTGGAATATCGGCATCCCGCGCCGCCGAGAATTCTCCGGGTTTGGAGATCCTGCGCAATGCGGGAAGTCCGCCCAGTTTGCCGTCACGGGAAACGAAGGAATGATCGGCGTCCCTGTCGTGATGGACGGGGATACGACGCCAAACCGCGCCGTCGTATTGAGTCGCGGCCACGCCTACGGCATCGATGCCGCAGCGCTGAAGTGCAAGTTCGAGCAGCACAGCGGACTGCAACACCTCCTGCCGCGCTACACGCTGGCCCTCATCACGCAGATTTCGCAGACCAGCGTGAGCACCCGCCATCACGTGATCGAGCAGCAGTTCTGCCGCTGGCTCCTCCAATGCCTGGAACTGGTCCCCGGTAACCAGGTAATGATGACGCAGGAGCTCGTGGCAACGGTGCTCGGGGTACGCCGTGAGGGGATCACCGACGTGGCAAGCAGATTGCGGAATGCCGGAATCCTCAACTACGTTCGCGGGCGCATCACCATCCTCGACCGTGCCAGACTCGAAGCCTGCTCCTGCGAGTGCTACGCCGAGATCAAGCGGGAATATGAAAGATTGCTGCCCGCATCCGGGCGGCCCGAAGCGGGTACGCGACTCATGCCGGGGTATGCAGCGCGGCGCGCTCCAGGTAGTCGGGCACATCGCACTCCCATCCAAGCGACTCGCTGATCCTGCGCCGCAGCTCGTCCGCCGCCGCCGGCTCGCCGTGGGTGATGAAGGTCTTCTTCGGCGCGACCCTGAAGCCGCCGAGCCAGGCCAGGATGCCTGGGTAGTCGGCATGCGCGGACAAGCCCTCGAGGTTGACCACCTCCGCGCGCACCGGGACGTACTCCCCATGCACCTTCACGGATTCCGCGCCGCCCACCAGTGAGGCGCCACGCGTTCCTGCTGCCTGGAAGCCCGCGAAGAGAATCATGTTCTTCGGATCGGGAGCAAAGGCCGCCAGGTGGTGCAGTACGCGACCTCCGGTCGCCATCCCGCTCGCCGACAGGATGACCATGGGACCTTGTTTCTGGTTCAGCGCCATCGATTCCTGCGGCGTGTTGACCATCTTTGCGACGGTACAGGCCGCGCGGCATTGCTCCTCTGACAAGCGGTGTTCGGCACGATAGCGGCGGAAGATCTGCGTCGCATCGATGGCCATCGGGCTGTTGAGGTATACCGGCACGCCCGCAAGGCCGCCGCGCGCTTTGATGCGCGCGAGCAGGTGTAGCAGCGTCTGCGCCCGACCTACCGCGAACGCCGGGATCACTACGACGCCGCCGCGACTGGCGGCTCGCTCGAGGTGTGCAGCCAATTCCGCCTCGGGGTCGCTGGGCGGATGCTTGCGGTTTCCATAAGTGGATTCGACGACGATGTAGTCCGCTTCGGTCACCACGGTGGGCGGGCGCATGATCGGATCGTCGGCGCGGCCCAGGTCTCCCGAAAACACGATGCGCGGGTTCGCGCCTTCGAAGGCCACGATGGACGCGCCGAGGATGTGGCCGGCCGGCAGCAGCCGGAAAGCGCCGAATCCATCGAGGGGCTGTGGATGGTCGTAGTCGAGCGGGACGAAATGCCGCAGCGCGCGTTGCGCATCCTCGACGGTATAGAGGGGCAAGGCCGGCTTGTGGCGGGAGAACCCATGCCGGTTGGCAAACCGCGCCTGCTCCTCCTGCAAGTGACCGGAATCGGGCAGAAGCAGGTTGCAGAGATCGAAGGTGGGGCGCGTGCAGTATACCGAGCCGCGGAAACCGCCCCGCACCAGCAGCGGCAGGTACCCGCTGTGATCGATATGCGCGTGGGTGAGGACCACGGCGTCAATCGACCCGGGCTTGACCGGAGGCGCCTGCCAATTGCGCAGGCGCAGGGCCTTAAGCCCCTGGAACAGGCCGCAGTCGACCAAAATCGAGCGGCCGCCGTTCCTCAGCAGGTACTTCGAACCGGTGACTGTGCCTGTCGCGCCGAGGAAGGTCAGGTCCATCGTGGGCTCAACGGAAGACGAGCACCGGAGTGGCCGAATGCGAGAGCACTTTCTGCGTGACGCTCCCTACGATCAGGCCGGTAAGGCCTCGATGCCCATGAGAGGCCATGAAAATAATGTCGCATTCTGCATCGCGGGCGGCATCGACAATGCCTTCGTGCGGCCGGCTCACCTTGTTCACGATCAAGTCGTACTTGACGCCCGCGGCTTTGGCCGCTTCCGACGGCTCGGAGACATGGGCCTCGGCCGCCTCGCGCGCTCGCCGGTCGAATTCCTCGATCAGGTCCTTGGTGAGGTACGCGCCGGCGTGGCGCATGTTCATGTCTTCGATGGCGTAGTAGCCGGTCACCCTGGCGCCGGTTTCGGCGGCGAATTCAATGGCGGCGTGCACGGCTTTGGAGGCCAGCGGCGAGCCGTCGGTGGGAACGAGGATGTGCTTGTACATGGCGGATCCTTTGCGGGTTGGATTGCCCGGCCATTTCAGCGCCGATCGAACAAGATGGGTTTGATCTGGATCAGACAGCGTCGACATGCGGCAAATGAGTTTTCTTGATCCTGCTCAAACCGGACGAAGCACGCACAGGCAAAGTGATGAGGTTCGGTCAAACTTATGTGCAGATTGCACTCTTAGCCTTGATTGCACGCCTCTCTCCATGGAAATCTCGCCAAATCAGGCGGCGTTATATCCCGGCGCTGTCACAACGAATCGTTTTCGGAGAACCGCGATGAGCGAGCACAACTGGCAGGTTTTCACAGCGGAAGAACTCTCGGAAAGAGTCGGTGGCAATAAAGTGGCGCTCTTCGAGTTCGTTCGGTCACCGGGATTGAGCAGCATCGTATACAAGCTGCCGGCCGGTTCCAAAGACATGCAGGCACCGCATGTAGAGGATGAGATCTATTTCGTATTGGGCGGGCGGGCGACCCTGCGAGTGGCCGGCCAGGAACGCAAGGTCGCACCCGGGAATATCCTGTTTGTCCGTGCCATGACCATTCATTCGTTCTTCGACATTGAAGAAGACCTGATCGTGGTGGGTGTTTTCGGCTCGCAAAGCTCCGTGGTGCGTCGGGCATCCTATTCCGGGGGGTGAGCAGGGCCCGCGGCCAGGGCTGGTCGTGCGAAACAGCCCGATTCCCGTGGTCAAGGGGCGGTAGTGGCGTGGACGTCAGGCGGTGTCGGCGTCTTACAATGCTGTTCGTCAATGACCCGGAGAATCAGACATGCCCAGCCCTGAATTCGACGTCGCGGCCGCGCGGCGCTTGGTGGACGGGATTGCCGCGGACCTCGCGGCGCTGCCGCCGGACAGCCCGCGGCACGCGCAGTTGCGCGCCGAGGTCGCCCAGCTCAGGGCGCTGCTTGCCGACGCGGATGCCCACCCCCCAGCCGTCCAGGCCGGCCTACGCTCCGTCCACTCCCAGTTCGATCGTGCCGCGGCGGAACTGGAAAGCGATGGCGTGCGCGCGGGCTTGTTCCTGCAGGATATCGGGAGAATGCTCGGGCTGAACTGAGCGCGTGCGGGCCGTCAGTGCGACATCAGCACCGGCACCGTCATCGCTTCGAGCATGGTTCGCGTAGCACCGCCGAGGATCCGCTCGCGCAGGCGGGAGTGGCCATAGGCACCCATCACGATCAGGTCTGCGCCAACGTCCGCCGCACGCGAAAGAATTTGTTCGCCGACGCCAATGCCGCTGCCTGATTGTTGCGAGACCGTGACCTTCACGCCGTGGCGCGTAAGGAGCAGGCTGATATCGGCTCCGGGGACATCGCCGTGCTGCGAGGCATTGCTTTGCGGATCCAGCGAGACCAGGTCGACGTGGCTTGCGCGTTTGAGCAAAGGCAGGGCGTCGCTTAGCGCGCGCGCGGCCTCGCGACCGGCATTCCAGGCAACCAGGATGCGCTTGCCCACTGCGGGAAAGTGGCCCGCATAGGGCACGAACAATACGGGACGGCCTGCGCAGAGAACAAGGTCGGCCGCAAACTGCGCGCCTGACAGACCAGTCTCCTCTTGGCGCGGTAGCGGCTGTCCGGCGATCACGAGGTCGGCGTAACGCGCGTTGAGGCAAGCGGCAGCGACCGCGTCACCGTCGTCCATACGCCACTCGCATTTGACCGCGCGGCGCCGCGCCGACATCGTCTCGAATGCATTCTTGACCGCCTGCGCCGCTTCCCTGCGACGCCGCTGGATTAACTCGGTAACGATAGTGCCCGCTTCAGCCAGGGCGTACGCAGGAATCGGGATCGGGCCCGGTACGTACAGGCAAACAAGGTGCGCATCGAATTTCTCCGCGTGTTCGAAGGCGACGTTGATCTGCTCCTCGCGGTGCGCGGCACCGTCCAGGAGGACGAGGATCGTCTTGTAGCCCATTGGAGTCATTGGAACCCCTCTTCTTCGCAAGAGACCGATACGGTCACGTGCTTCATGAAAGCACGGATGCACCGACCGGGATTTGACATGCGTCAAACGTCGCTGCGCTGGGAAAACTGCCCACGAGGCCTGCAACCGGGTGCTATAAGCGAACGGCTCGCACGCCAGGGGCGCTTCCGGAGGCATCATGGACACCCGCATACAAGACCTGCTGCGACAGATCACCGCGCTCGAGGATGATTTGCGCACGGCCCTGCACGAGCGCGAGTCGCGCATCCAGTTCGCCATCCACGGCAAACGCATCCAGTTCGAGCACGGCGTGCGCAAGGCGCACCGGCGGCTGAAGCGAAATTTCTTCCGCTGGCTCGCGACCGACCGGCCGCAGAACCTGATTACCGGACCCGTCATCTACGGCATGGCGATCCCGCTCGCGATCCTCGATGTGTTCGTCACGCTTTACCAGGCCACGTGCTTTCCCATCTACGGCATCGCCAAGGTCCGCCGCGCCGACTACATCGTGTTCGACCGCCACCAGCTGGGCTACCTGAATTTCATAGAGCGCTTTCACTGCGAGTACTGCGCGTACGCCAACGGCCTGATCGCGTATGCGACGGAAATCGTGGGGCGGACGGAGCGGTATTTCTGCCCGATCAAGCACGCGCGCAAGATCCTCGGGGTGCACGGGCATTACGCCGGGTTCATCGCCTATGGCGATTCGGCCGACTTCCACGCGCGGCTCGAGCAGTACCGCGCCGCATCGGGGACCGGCAAGGACCACCGGGAGGGATGAAATACATGTTTGCGATCGAAAAAGCATGTCAGGATGCCCTCGAGCGCTCACATCCAGCCCGAAGTGCCGGGAGGCTCTAGGCAGTTTTCCAGATCCAGAAAACGGATTACCCTGCAAGCCGCGCCGCTATTGGTTCTCCTGGATTGAAAGTCGCACTTTTCCTGCATTGACGGCAGCCCGGGTCCGCGAATGCCGCACCACTTCCTGCAGCCCCTGCTTGCCCCGCGCACGGTCGCGCTGGTCGGCGCATCCGACCGCGAGGGGTCCCTTGGCAGCATCGTGCTGCGCAACCTCGCCGCCGGCGGTCTGGAGAAGCTCTACGCGGTGAACCCGAAGCATCGCCGGCTCTCGGGGCTCGATTGCCACCCCGGCCTGCGCGAACTGCCCGGCCCCGTGGAACTCGCTGTCGTCGCCACGCCGGCCCGCACCGTGCCGGGAATCATCGCCGATGCCGGCGCGGCAGGCATCAAGGCCGCGATCGTGCTCTCCAGCGGCTTTGGCGAGGCGGGAGCGCAGGGCGCTTTGCTGCAGGCCGAAATGCTCGACGCCGCCAGGCGCGGCGGCGTCCGGCTGATCGGGCCGAATTGCCTGGGCGTGATGCGCACGGATTGCGGCCTCAACGCCACTTTCGCCCGCACGCCGGCCCGACCCGGCAAGCTCGCGCTGGTCTCGCAATCGGGCGCGATCTGCGGCGCGATCCTCGACTGGGCGGCAAGCGCGCGGATCGGCTTTACGAGCGTCGTCTCGCTGGGTGGCACGGCCGACGTGGATTTCGGCGAGGTGCTCGATTTCCTCGGCGGCGACGCATCGACCGAAGCGATCCTCCTGTATGTCGAGGGGGTGCGCGACGCCAGGCGGTTCATGTCCGCGCTGCGGGCGGCTGCCCGCGTGAAACCCGTAGTCGTCCTGAAAGTCGGGCGCTATGCGGCCGGCTCGCAGGCGGCTTCGAGCCACACGGGCGCGCTGACCGGCAGCGACGCGGTGTTCGAGGCGGCCCTGCGCCGCAGCGGGACAGTGCGGGTGCGGACCTACACGCAACTCTTCTCAGCGGCCAAAATCCTCGCCGCTTTCGCCTCGCCCGGCCGTGCGCCGCAAGGCAGCCGGCTCGCCATCGTGACCAACGGCGGCGGGCCCGGCGTGATGGCGGCCGACTGCGCGACCGAGAACGGCGTGCCGCTCGCGGCGCTTTCGCCGCAGACCATCGCGCTGCTCGACACTCAACTCCCGTCGCAATGGTCGCGCCGCAATCCGCTCGACATCATCGGCGACGCGCCGCCTTCGCGCTTTCGCGATGCGACAGCTGCAGCTCTCGCAGATCCCGGCGTGGACGCCGTCCTCGCCATGTATTCGCCCGTGGCGGTGACCGAGCCAGAGGCCGCGGCGCGCGCCGTCGCCGAAGCGGCCATGGACTCGCCCAAGCCGGTGCTCGCCGCGTGGCTGGGCGACATCGGGCCGAACCCGAGCCAGCAGTACCTCGAAGCGCACGGGATCCCGAATTTCTACACGCCTGAGAATGCGGTCGAAGCCTTTGCGTACCTCGAGC
This sequence comes from uncultured Bordetella sp., assembly GCA_964652785.1. GTDB lineage: Bacteria > Pseudomonadota > Gammaproteobacteria > Burkholderiales > SG8-39 > SZAS-79. Next base: position 30,903 of record CAZZDV010000004.1, on the reverse strand, counting down.
ACTATGCGCGCAACCAGGCGCAGCTGATGGAGGTGCCGGCCGCCGCAGACGCGGCGGAGCCCCGGCCGGCCGACGACTTGTCCGCAGCGGCGCGGATCTTCGCGCGTGCGCTGGCCGAGAACCGCGCGATCCTGACCGAGCACGAAGCAAAATCGCTGGCTGCCGCATTCGGCTTGCCGGTACATCGCGCAGTAGTCGCGGCGACACGCGAGGCGGCGGTGGACGCGGCGAGCGCAATGGGTTTCCCGGTGGTGGTGAAGATCCACTCGCGCGACATTACCCACAAGACCGATGTCGGCGGCGTGCGCCTCGGCCTCGCCGACGCGGTGGCCGTGGCTGCGGCGTACGACGCAATCGTCGAGTCCGTACGGACCCGCCGCCCGGACGCCGCGATCGAGGGCGTAGTCGTCGAACCCATGCTCCGGTTCGCGCACCAGCGCGAAGTGCTCGTCGGTGTCGCGACCGACGCGGTGTTCGGGCCGGTGATCTCGTTCGGTGCGGGCGGCGTGGCGGTCGAAGCCCTCGCGGACACGGCCGTGGCGCTGCCGCCGCTGAACACTGCGCTCGCCCTCGACCTCATCTCGCGCACACGCATGAGCCGCCTCCTTTCAGGCTATCGTGAGGTTCCGGCTGCCGATATGGGCGCGCTTGCCGCCCTGCTGTGCGGCGTTTCGCGCATGGTGTGCGCCTTGCCGTGGATCCGCGAGATGGATTTCAACCCGGTGCTTGCCCATCCGGGCGGCGCATTCATCGCCGACGCCCGGGTGGTGATCGACCCGCAGAGGCGCGTCGCTCCGCCACGCTATGGGCATATGGCAATCCATCCTTACCCGGCCGGGCTGGAGGAGGAAGCCGTCCTTGCCGGAGGCACGCGCGTGAAGATCCGGCCAATCCGGCCCGAAGACGCGGCCCTCGAGCAACGCTTTTTCGACCGCCTTTCGGAGCGCTCGCGCTACCAGCGTTTCATGAACGCCCTGGCCAACCTGCCGCCGAGGATGCTGGCGCGCTTCACGCAGCTCGACTACGACCGCGAGCTCGCGCTGGTCGCGATTCTGGAGGGCGAATTCATCGGCGTCGGGCGCTATTGTCCCGACGCGGGGGGCGATTCGGCCGAGTTCGCGCTCACCGTGGCAGACGAATGGCAGGGCAAGGGCCTGGGGCGCCTCCTCCTCGGCCGGTTGCGGGAGGAAGCGCGCAAGGCCGGCTACCGCGCCCTGCGCGGCGACATCCTGAAAGCCAACCACGACATGCTGGACCTCGCGGCCAGGCTCGGCTTCACCCGCGAGGGCGGCGACGCCTCGCAAATCACGGTGATCAGCACCTTGTAATCTGTTTTCCTGTTATGGCAAACATCAAACCCTGGCCTTGTCCTGCTCACGGAACAGCCGGCTGCCGTACAGAACCGCGAACAGGCCGAACGCCGCGCTCCACGCGCTCCCCGCGACCCAGGTCAGCACCAGCGACTGCGCGCCGGCCAGCGGCGCTGCCAGCCGCAGAAGTGCGGCGGCGGTGACCAGGAGGTAGATCACAACCGTTCCCCGGTCGGCGACCAGGGCGCGTCCCGTGTGCCCGAGCGTCGCCCGCGTCATCACCGCGAGGGTCATGGTGCCGATCGCGCCAGCGGTAAGCGCGTGCAGTGCGGTGGTTTCCGGCAATAGCGGATGCAGGCCATTGAAACCGAGCAGGAGCAATCCCAGGGCCAGCCAGCCATATCCCATGTGGAGTATGAACACCAGCGGTTCGCGCAACGTCGCCAGGCCGCACCAACGCGAGAGACGCAAAGCTGCGGCCGCGCCCGCGGCCAGTTCGAGCCAGGGCGCCGCAGCGCTGTCTGGCACGGCTACCCAAGCTGCAAGGCCCGCTACGGTGACCAGGAGCGCGACCATGTCGAGCCTTCCGGCCTGCGCGGGAAGGCGGCCGTCCGGCCTTGCCTTCGCCAGCCAGTTGCGCGTGAAGCTCGGCACGATCCGCCCGCCGACAAGAGCGATGAGCAGAAGAACCGTGGCCATGCCCAGGCGATTGCCGAGCGAGGCCGTTTGCGCGATGCCGACGGCCTGCAGGTGAACGAGAAGCGACCCCGCGAAGAGCAGCGACAGCGCGACCAGCATCGGCAGGTTGCGCCAATTGCGCCCGGCCACCAGCTCCCTGCAGACGACCGCCATGAAAGCCATCGGGAACGCCAGGTCGATGATTGCCGCCGGCATGGCCCCGGTCGCACCGGAGAACAGGACGGCCCCCCGGCCCGCCAGCCACAACGTGGCGAGCGCTCCCAGAGGCGCGCCGCGGATGGGCAGGCGGCCGGTCCAGTTCGGGATGGCGGTCAGCATGAAACCGGCGATCGTCGCGAGGGCGAACCCGAAAATCATTTCGTGCACGTGCCAGATGCCCGGCGGGAGCGCGCTCGGCAGCGACACCTTTGCGCTGTAGGTGCACAGCCATAAGGGCACGGCGAGGGCGGACCACACGGAGGCCAGCAGGAAGAATGGCCGGAACCCGGCCGAGAGCGGCCCGTCGGCACGCCTTGACTTGGCGCCGCGCTCACCGATGGGAATCGTGGTCACAGGAATTCCTTAAAGAAAGAGGCCAAACACCCCGGCGGGCGTACGCATCATTGCAACCGAAACGATGTAAAGCGCAGTGAGAAGTGCGAATGCCAACGCAATTGCGCGAATCCGCAGGGTGCGCCCGCGCCGAAGCGCAATGGCACCAAGCAAAACGTACGCGAAAAGGGCGATCACCTTGGCGCCAATCCAGCTTTGCGTGAGCGGCGATTGACCGCTCACCCAGGCGAGCGCGATCGCACTTGCCAGGAGCACGCTGTCGACCAAATGGGGGGCGGTGCGCGCGAAGCGGGTTTCGAGCAGCGCGGAGCCGCGGAGCATGAGCGCGCCGCGCAGCGCAAACCCGGAGAGGCTCAGGATGGCGCTGCCGACGTGGATCGCTTTGAGCGTTGCGTAGTCCATTGCCTGATCGTGGCACACCCTCCAGGCCGGGTGGATCTCCGGGTGGTTTGAAGTTTCTGATGTACAGACAATAGCGCCTGGGGCAACGCGGGCGCGATAGGACTGTTCGTCGTGGTTGCAACGGGGCAAAAAGACCCAGCCCTGCCTAGGTGACCAGGAGGTCGTGGGATCGGCTTGGATACGCCTATGCCGCCGCCGCAACCCCGGCAGAGGCCGCGGCCGGCATCGTGCCGGTCATCAAGTAGTCGACGAGCTCGGCCACCGGGCGGATTTCAGCGCCGAAGGGTAGCGGCTCGCTGCCCCTGAAGAACAGTCCCTTCTTCACGTCGCCCTCAAGCGCGTACGCCAGGCGCGTGTCGATGCAGAACTGCCCCATGCCGGCGAGGCCGTCGCGCAATCCGCAGACGGTCAGGCAGTTGAGACCCGGCACGCAGCGGCGCGGATCGGCTTTGGCATGGGATTGCAGCGCCTTCTCGCGCCGCAGGTAGTTGTTCAGCCACGGCGTGCGCACCGCGCGCGCCGGCAGGCCCGCGACACTCATGAAGGTCACGATGTCCTCGGGGCGCGCATTTGCGAGGACTCGCTTGAAATTTTCGTGGGCATCGCCCTCCTGCGTCACCGCGAATGGCGTGCCGATCTGCACGGCCGACGCTCCCAGCGCAAGCAACGCGCGAACCTGCGCATGGCGGTTGATGCCGCCGGCGAGCACGATCGGAATGCGCTCGCGCTCGATCTCGAGCGCCTTGAGCACCTCGAAGATCCCCGCGAGCACCGGCTCGAAGTCGAACCGCGGATCCTTGACCTCCTCCAGCCGAGTGGCGCCGAGATGGCCGCCTGCGTAGCCGGGATGCTCGATGACGATCGCATCCGGCAGGCGGTGCTTGCGCATCCACTTCTTCAGCACGATGTTCACGCCGCGCGCGTCGGACAGGATCGGCACCAGCGCCACTTCGGGAAAGTCGCGTGCGAGGTCCGGCAGGTCGAAAGGCAGGCCGGCGCCCATGACGATCGCGTGCGCGCCGCTCTCGCAGCTTTGCCGCACGTGCGCCGCATACGCGGAAACGGCCTTCATGACGTTGACGGCTACCACGCCCCGCCCGCCCGCAATTTCGAGCGCACCGTGGATTTCGCGGTCGAGCGCGACCAGGTTGAGTTTGTCGAGCGCATCCTTGTCGGCGCAGCCCCGCGCCTGCTCGAGAAGGTCCGGATGATGATGCCGGAGGTCGACGCTGGAGATCGTTCCCAGCGCACCGAGGTTGGCGACGCTGCCGGCCAGCCGGTGGGCGGAAATGCCCACCCCCATGCCGCCCTGCACGATCGGAAGCAGCACATGCCCACGCAGCCGCCAACGAGGCAGGCCTGGCGCCGGGTTTGCAGACGGCATATCCATTGTTGCCGGTGATTTCAGTGATGCCAAAAAAGCAGGAATGCTGCCAATTTTATGAATTGGCCGCTCTGGCGTTGGGTATCAAGGCGAAATGCTGCCAGCATAGTTCTCTCGAGTAGCTACTTGGACAGGCGGTAGTGGGAGCGGTTGAGGTACGCCGCGACGTCGTCGATCTCCGCCGGCGTAAACCGCCGGCTGGTCTGGAGGCTCCAGCGCGCGACTTCGCCTTTCAGTGCCGCAAGGGTATCGATTCGAGTCGATTTTCG
>CAZZDV010000004.1:13202-26187 GCA_964652785.1 uncultured Bordetella sp. | reverse complement strand
ATGGATCAAACCCGGCGCAAATGCATCGATTCAGGCTTCTCTCAGCCGGCGCCCGGCAGCCAGCGCCCGGAGCGCTCCAGCCGCAGGACTTCATCCACGGTGCCGGCACCCTGTCTTTCAGCCTCGGCGAGCAGGACGAGCAGGAGCTGCGCCGTGGCATAGGCATCGCCCAGTGCGTCGTGACGGGCATCGCATTCGATCTCGAACTTCTCCAGCCAATCGTCAAGCGCGCGGGGCACCGTCCTGGAGGAGTGCGACTTTGGAAATAGCGCGGGTGCAACCCTGGCCAGGTCCAGCCAGCGCCGGGGCGATTCGAGTTTCACGGCCTTCATTGCCCGGTGCAGCACTTGCGCGTCGAAGGGCGCGTGAAACGCAACCGGCACCGAGTCGCCGAGAAATGCGCCGAGCCCTTCGAGCGCCTCCCTGGCCGCCAGGCCAAGGGCCTGCGCTTCGCCGCCGATGCCGTGGATCAGGATGTTCGCGGCGTCGGAGGGCGACTGTTGTCTCAGGACTGCGCCATAGCCGGGGCCTGCTTCGATGCGTCCTGCTCGCACTGAAACCGCGCCCACCGAGAGGAGCCTGTCCCGCGCCGGATCCAACCCGCTGGTCTCGCAGTCGATGACGACCCAGCGCGCAGCGCGCACGCCGCTCGAACGGCGATTGCCGAACCAGCCGGCGAACGGGTGCATCAAAGCGCGAAGTCCATGCGCAGCCGATCCTGGAGGAGCGCGGCCTGGCGGAATGCGGCTTTAAGGATGCGCCGGTCCACGGCGTTGAGGCGTTCGGGATCGATCCGGTTTTCCGCGCCGCGCGGGACGTCGCGTTCGAGATACTGCCGGCGCAGACGCAGCCCCTGAATGTAGTGGAACGCGGCCGTCGACGCGGTGGCGTCCTCTTTGGAAAGCACCCCGGCCGAACTCGCAGCCCGCAGTCGGGCGGCTGTTCCGGTTGCGGGCAGGGCGTGTGCAAGCGCCAGAACGCGGGCGGCATCGACAAACGGTCTTGCCCCGGATGCCTTGAGGTCCAGCGTGCCCGGGAACTCGGCGGAGTCGTCAGGGACGAAGTTTTCCAGCAGCCCGAGGGGCGGCCGGGAGCGTAACGCGTTGTCGACCATCGCGCGCGAAAACACCGGCATGCGCGCAGTCCGCGCAAGCACCGCATCGCGCAACTCGCCGGCGAGCGCCGCTTTGCCGCCGACTGGCCGGAAATCGAAGAAGATTGTGGCGTTCAACAACGCTTCCGGCCCGGGATTGCGGATCCAGCCCTCGAACAACTGCAGCCACTGCGCCGCAGTCAGGCACCAGCGCGGATTGCGCGCCATGATGTCGCCTTTGCACAGTGGAAAGCCGCAGGCTTCAAGCCCCAGGTTGACCGCATTTGCGAAATCGAGCAAAGCGCGCCGCGCGCCTGCTTCGTCAGCGTCGGCTGAAAAGATCAAGGCATTGTCCTGGTCAGTGGCCAGGGTCTGCTCGAGCCGGCCTTCGCTGCCGAGCGCGAGCCAGCACCAGTGGGCGGGCAAGGTGCGGCTTGCCGCCTCGATGTCGAGCAGCCTTTGCAGGAGGCCGTCGTTCAGCGCGCTGGTGATCTGCGTCAGGTGCTCCGCATCGATGCCTTGCGCGAGGAGGTGGCGGGCGAGCACGCGCGTTTCCTCGGCCGCCCGGGCCAGCCCGGGCACGTCATCGGCCGCGTGGATGCGCTCGGTGGTACGCCTCAGGCTCACTCGCTGGAGGGCGAACAGGTCTCGCTCCGAAATCATGCCGGCCAGGCGCCCGTCCCGGGTAACCACGACATGGCGGATGTGATGGCGTGTCATGGCGAGCGCCGCCTCGACGAGCGGCGCCTCCTCCTCGAGGCAGACCGGGTCGCGGGTCATCAGCTTCTCTACGGGCACGCTCATCGGCGCCTGCGCAAGCGTCACGCGCTCCAGCACGTCGGGCGTGGTGAAAATGCCGCGCGGGATGTTGCCGGAATCGACGACCACCATCGAGCCGATGCGCGCCTCGTGCATGGCGCGGATCACTATCCCGACCGGCGTCTGCGGGCCGCAGCTCACTGGCGGGCACGCCATAACGCCGCGCAATGGCGCCAGCATCCCGGCGGCTTCGTCGAGCGATGCGACGGCTGCCGCCTGGTGCGCCTTGTGGGACTGGGCGACCAGCGCGGCGAGGTGATCCATGCAGAAAGCTCCGAACCTTGGGCTCTCCTCGAGCAACGCGTAAAACCCGGCGGCAGGCAGCTCCCAGCAAAACGTGTCCCGTTCCGCCCGATACGTATAGACCGTGGCCCGGCGCCCGGTGAGTGCGCCTATGGGGAAGCATTCGCCCGGTCCGAGAATGACGTCCGAAGCCCGCATCGCGTCCCGGTCGGCCGAACCACGCACGATCCCCTGCCTGACGATAAGCAGCCGCGTCGGAATCCCTTCTTCGGGCGAGACGATCGGCTCGCCGGCCGGGTAGTACGCGAGGCTGACCCGCTGCGCGAGTTTTTCCAGCACGCCGGGCTCAAGATCGCCGAACGGCGCGTGGGACCGGAGCCCCGCCATGGTCGAGCGCAGGAGCGTGTTGGCGTCTGAAGCCATTGTTCTACGATACATCCCCTATCCCATATTCAGCTTTGACTCAGGTCAAAACGCCCGGCGGCCGCAACCGGCATAGTTAGAGGCACGCTGCGGCCAATCAACGGAGGCACCATGCACAAGGCAATCAGCATCATCCACGAGGAGCATCGCTCGATCTCGGCGGTCCTCAGCGGCCTCAAGTCTCTCGCGCAACTGGCGACCGATCCCGAGGTGCGCCCCGACTTCGCCGTGCTGCACGCGATGATCTACTACATCGACGCCTTTCCGGAACGCCTGCACCACCCGAAGGAAGACGGGTATCTTTTCGAACGCTTGGCGGCTCGCGATCCCGAATCGCGCGACCTCGTCAACGCCCTCAGGGCCGAGCATGAGGCCGGCGCGAAGCTGGTGCGGGACCTCGAGCGCGCACTGAACGAGTTCGAATCGATCTGGCCGCGAGGCGCGGCGCAATTCGCCGAGGACGTCGACGCTTACGCGCAGTTCCACTGGAAGCACATGCGTTGCGAAGAGCACGACCTGCTGCCGCGGGCCGAGAAGGCACTGACCGTTGGCGACTGGGAGGTGGTCGGCGAGGCGTTCGCAGCCAACGAAGAGCCGATCGGCGACCTCCGGAACACGGACTTCAAGACCCTTTTCCAGCGCATCCTGCACCTTGCGCCAGCGCCGGTCGGCCTCGGGGATCGCTGGCCGCGCGGCCCGAAGGACTCAACCCGCCCTGCGGGCCGGTGAGGGCGCCGGGTTGCATCGGGGCTACTCCGTGCGCTTCGGGCAGCCCTCGGGTCGGCCCTGTGGCTCCGCCGGACACCGGTTGATCTCCTCGGCGGAGCGCTGCAGGAAACAGGTAAACGCGCTCGAGGCGGCCGCGAAAGCCCAGAACGCAAAGAACCCCCCGGTGTAGACGGCGATGCGGCCGAACCCGGCGGGCTCGCCGAACAGGTGCAGCTCCATCGGGTCGAATAACGTGAAGAACACCGTTTCGGCCGCACCGCCGATGATGAACGAGGGCCACAGGATCCAGATCGCCTTACGCATGTCGCCTCCTTGCAGCCGTGCTCATCCGCCAAGCCGGAATGACGTCTCGCGCCCGGCCCACGCGCCCGCCACCCGCCAATCCCCGCCGGGGCTTTCGATCTGCACGTTCCAGCGGCCCGGCGGCATCGCTTGGGGCACCGCCCCCTCGTAGCGTCCCGCCCCGACCCGGGCGAGGCGGAGCGAAAGGTCGTGGCCCGAACGCGTTGCATGCGCAAAGCGCAGCGTCAAGGCGGCCGGGTCGGCACCCGCCAGGCTCACGGCGACGCGGTGCCGATCAGCCGTGAGCTCCACGCTGGCCGACAGGCCCAGCCGCGCGGCAGCCTCCTCGCGTTTGAGCACCTTGTTCACGGCCAGGCCCTGCTTGTAGTAGTCCTGCGCGACCAGGCCGTCCGAAGTCGAAAATGCGATCCAGATCGTGAACGCGCCGGCAACGACCACGCTGGCCGGCCCGGCCATGAGGAGCCACGGCCAGGGCTCGCGATACCAGGGCACTGCGGTTGCGGGGGCGGTTTCCATTGCATTTTCCTCGGAGGGTCAGCGCACGATGAAGACCGATTTTTCGCTGACGACGACGTGCGCGTCGTCTTCGGCTTCCACGACGAATCTCATCTTGTGCGTGCCGGCGGGAAGCTCGCCGAGCTTCGAGCGCACCTTCACCGTGACCATGCTCGTGGAAGTCGCCTCCAGTGCGAATCCATTCGCGCCCTCGATGAAGGCCGGGGACAGGCCCTCGACATGGGCGCGGAACCTGCGGTCCTTCTCCGTCGTATTCATGATTTGCAGGCGGTAGACGTTCTCGACGAAGCCGCCGGGCACTTCGCGCGAGATCGCGGCGCGGTCGCGGATCACGTCGACCTTGAGCGGCACGCGCAGCCAGAGGCTTGCGACAGCCGCCGCGATCACCGTCCAGAGGATTGCCGTATAGATGAGCACGCGTGGCCGCAATATACGAGCCAGCATTGCGCGCGGCGCGAGGTGCTCCTCTACCGCCCGCGTCGTCGAATATCGGATGAGGCCCTTCGGGTAGCCGACTTTTTCCATGACCTGGTCACAGCCATCGATGCACGCAGCGCACCCGATGCACTCGTACTGCAGGCCGTTGCGGATGTCGATGCCGGTCGGGCAGACCTGCACGCAGATGCCGCAGTCGACGCAGGAGCCAAGGCCGAGCGCGCCGGGATCGGCGCCCTTCGATCGCGAGCCGCGCGGCTCGCCGCGCTCTGCGTCGTAGGCGATGACCAGCGTGTCGCGGTCGAACATCGCGCTCTGGAAGCGCGCGTAGGGGCACATGTGCTTGCACACCTGCTCGCGCATCCAACCAGCATTGCCGTAGGTCGCGAAACCGTAGAAGAAGGTCCAGAAGGTTTCCCAAGGGCCGAGCGAAAGCGCACCGGCCTCGACGAGCAGCTCGCGGATCGGCGTGAAGTAGCCGACGAACGTGAAACCGGTCCACAGGGCGATCGCACCCCAGGCCAGGTGCTTGGCCGCCTTGAGGCCGAACTTGCGCGCGGTGAGCGGACCCTTGTCGAGCTTCATGCGCCGGTTGCGGTCGCCCTCGATCCGTCCTTCAATCCATAGGAATATCTCCGTGTAGACGGTCTGCGGGCAGGCGTAGCCGCACCAAAGGCGCCCGGCCACCGCGGTAAACAGGAACAGGCAGAGCGCCGAGATCACGAGCAGCGCTGTCAGATAGATGAAATCCTGCGGCCAGAACACCAGGCCGAAGATGTAGAACTTTCGCTGGGCAAGGTCGAAGAGCACCGCCTGGCGGTCGTTCCATGGCAGCCACGCGAGGCCGTAGAACACGAGCTGCGTGGCCCAGACCAGTGTCCAGCGCCACGCGGCGAACCAGCCGTGCACTGCGCGCGGGTGGATCGTCTGCCGGATTTCGTAGAGGCTCTGCTCCACGGGTTTGCCGCCCGCGGCGAGGCCGATGCCGCTCGCATCGATCCGACGGGCACTGGCGGTGCGCGAAACCGGGTTCACGTCCGGCCGCCTACTTGCCCGGTGGCGTGGCCGGCCGGGACAAGGAGTACACGTAGCCGGTAATCAGGTGGATCTTGGCTTCGTTGAGCAATGCCTTGTGCGCCGGCATCTGGTTGTTGCGCCCTTTCGAGATCGTTTCGATGATCGTGGGCTCGCCGGATGAGTAGAGCCAGGTCTGGTCGGACAAGTCCGGGGCGCCCAGGGCAGTGTTGCCTTTGCCTTGCGGTCCATGGCAGGCCACGCAGGCCTGCATATAGATTTCCCTGCCGCGCAGGCGCCGCAGGCTGTCGCTCGTCATGCCCGAAAGCGACATTACGTAGTGTGCGACGTCCTTGGTTCCTTGCTCACCGAGGACCGCGCCGAAAGCGGGCATGACCCCCGTGCGCCCGTCGGTGATCGAGGCTTTGATGGTTTCGGGCGTTCCGCCATAGAGCCAGTCCGTGTCCGAGAGGTTCGGAAAGCCTTTGCTGCCTCCTGCGTCGGCCGCATGGCACTGCGCGCAGTGGTTGAGGAAGAGTTTCTGGCCCACGGCGCGCGCGGCCGGATCGGAGGCGAGCGCCTTCACGTCCTGGCCGGCGTACTTCTGGAAGATCGGGCCGTAGTCCTTCTCGGCCGCGGCATTTTCCTCGTCGAGCTGGCCGATCTGCGTCCAGCCGAGCGCTCCGGGATAGCTGCCCAGGCCTGGGTACAGATACAGGTAGGCGAGGCCGAACACGATGGTGATGTAGAACAGCCACATCCACCAGCGCGGCAGGGGATTGTTGTATTCGCCGAGGTCGCCGTCCCAAACGTGGCCGGTTGTTTCGCCACCTGTTTGAGCTGCGGCACCGGCGCCGGGGGCCGACACCTTGCGCGCGCTTTGCATCCAGAGGAGCACCGCGCAGGCAACGATAGAGACCACAGTAAGGATGCCGATGTAAAAGTCCCAGAACCCGCTCGAGAACTGGCTCATCGCCGGCTCCCGAAACCGGATTCGTCGTCGAGGGCGATATGCGCATCGCGCTCGAATCGCGCTTTTCTCGACGGCGCATAAGCCCACCAGACAATGCCGAGGAAGGTACCGAAGGCGGCCAGCGTAAGAAGGGCCCGAAGCAGGTTGATGTCCATGGTCGTGTCCTAATTGGATTTCTTGAGCGAGGTGCCGAGCACCTGGAGATAGGCCACCAGCGCGTCCATCTCGGTCTTGCCTTTGAGCTCGGCCTGCGACCTGGCAATCTCCTCCGCGCTGTAGGGCACGCCCACTATCGTCAGCGCGCGCATCTTGGCCTCGATGTCGGCCGCATTGGCCGGCGACTTGTCGAGCCACGCATACGCGGGCATGTTCGATTCGGGCACCACGTCGCGCGGGTTGGCGAGGTGGATGCGGTGCCAGTCGTCCGAATAGCGGCCGCCGACCCGATGCAGGTCGGGGCCGGTGCGCTTTGAGCCCCACTGGAAAGGGTGGTCGTAGACGAATTCGCCGGCGGTCGAGTAGTGGCCGTAGCGCTCCACCTCGGCGCGGAACGGCCGGATCATCTGCGAGTGGCAGTTGTAGCAGCCTTCGCGGATGTAGACGTCGCGGCCGGTCAGCTGCATCGCGGTATAGGGCTTCAGGCCGGCGACCGGCTCGGTGAGCGATTTCTGGAACGAGAGCGGCACGATTTCCACGAGGCCGCCGATGGCGACGACGAGGACTACGAGGACGATCAGCAGCGCCTGATTGCGCTCGATCATGTCATGGGTGAGTTTCATCGCGATGCTCTCGAGTGGTCAGGCGTGGGCAAGCATCGGGGCGGGAATCTGCGCGTCCTCCACCGCCTTGCTGCCGGCGATGGTTCTTGCGACGTTGTAGGCCATGATCAGCATGCCGGCGAAGAACAGCAGCCCGCCGAGCAGGCGCACTGCGTAGAAGGGATACGTAGCCTTGACGCTCTCGACAAACGTGTAGGTCAGCGTCCCGTCCGGGCTGACGGCGCGCCACATGAGGCCCTGCATCACGCCCGCGATCCACATCGCGGTGATGTAGAGCACGATGCCGATCGTGGCGATCCAGAAATGCAGGTTGATGAGCGGCACGGACCACATCTCGCGCCGGCCGTAGAGGCGCGGGATCATGTAGTACATCGAGCCCATGGTGATCAGCGCCACCCAGCCCAGCGCGCCGGCATGCACGTGGCCGACCGTCCAGTCGGTGTAATGCGAGAGGGCGTTGACCGTCTTGATCGACATCATCGGGCCCTCGAACGTCGCCATGCCGTAGAACGACAGCGAAACGATGAGGAACTTGAGGATCGGGTCGGTGCGCAATTTGTACCACGCGCCCGACAGGGTCATCATGCCGTTGATCATTCCGCCCCACGAGGGCGCCAGCAGGATGAGCGAGAACACCATGCCGATCGACTGCGCCCAGTCCGGCAGCGCGGTGTAGTGCAGGTGGTGGGGACCGGCCCACATATAGGTGAAGATCAGCGCCCAGAAATGCACCACCGACAGGCGGTACGAATAGATGGGGCGCTCGGCCTGCTTGGGCACGAAGTAGTACATCATCCCGAGGAACCCGGTGGTGAGGAAGAAGCCGACCGCGTTATGCCCGTACCACCACTGCACCATGGCATCCTGTGCGCCGGCGTAGACCGAGTAGGACTTCCAGAACGTCACCGGCACCGCCGCGCTGTTCACGATATGCAGGATCGCCACCGTGAGGATGAAGGCGCCGAAGAACCAGTTGGCCACATAGATGTGGGACACCTTGCGCTTGAAGATCGTGCCGAAGAACACGATTGCGTAGGCGATCCAGACCACCGCGATCAGGATATCGATCGGCCATTCGAGTTCGGCGTACTCCTTCGATGTAGTGATCCCCATCGGCAGGGTGATCGCCGCGAGCACGATCACCGCCTGCCAGCCCCAGAACGTGAAAGCCGCGAGGCCGTCGGAGAAGATGCGCGCATGGCAGGTGCGCTGGACGACGTAGTAGCTCGTGGCGAACAGCCCGCATCCGCCGAACGCGAAGATCACGGCGTTCGTGTGCAGGGGACGCAGGCGCCCGTAAGTCAGCCAGGCGGTATTGAAGTTGAGCTGGGGCCAGATGAGCTGCGCGGCAATGAGTACGCCGACCAGCATCCCGACCACGCCCCATACGATGGTCATGACGGCAAACTGGCGCACGACCTTGTAGTTGTAAGTTGTTTCGGCTTCCATTTTTTTCCCAGGGTTTTCGCGCAAACCGGCCGTGGCCATCGTAGGCGGGCGGGGGGCAGCCGTTTTGACCTAAGTCAAACCCGCGGCGGGATGGCGGGTATCGCCGGCCGGTCGTCGTCGTCGAGCAGGTCCCGGGCGGGACGCTCGAGGTCGTCGAACTGCCCGGAGCCGAGCGCGACCCAGAAGACCCAGCCGGTTGCCAGGACCAGGACGACGGATACGGGCACGAGAAGGTAGAGGCTCTCCACGATCCTCAGCCCAGGGCCGCCTCGAGCCTGGCGCAGTTGAGGACGACGACGAACGAGCTGGCGGCCATGCCGATCGCCGCTTCCAGCGGGCCGATGAACCCGAAGGCCGCGAGCGGCAATGCGATCACGTTGTAGCCCAGAGCCCATCCGAAGTTCTGCCGGATGACCGCCATCGCGGCGCGCGCGATTCGCGCCGCTTCGAGTACGCCCGAAAGCTTTCCGGACAGGAGCACGAAGTCCGCCTGTTGCTGCGCGAGCGCCGCGCCCTGTCCCATGGCGATCGAGACGTCGGCTTGCGCGAGACCCGGTGCGTCGTTGAGGCCGTCTCCGAGCAGGGCGACCTTGCGGCCGGCCGCCTGCAGGCTGCGGACGTAATCGAGCTTGCCGGCCGGCGGGACTGCACCGCGGACACAAGCGATGCCCAGCCGGCTGGCAACGTCGCCGACCGTCGCGTCGTCGTCGCCGCTGATCAAGTGCACGCCGAGGCCGCGCGCGCGCAGCGCGTTCACAAGGTCCGACGCGTCGGGGCGCAGCGTGTCGGCCAGCCTGAACCGCGCGAGCCATCCGGATCCGGCCCCGAGGAAGACCGACGATTCGCCGCTCCCCGGCGGTTCGATGGGCACGGCGCTCCCCGCGATCTGCGCGACAAAATGGCGGGTGCCGATGCGCATGCGCACGCCCTCGACGAGGGCTTCGATGCCACTGCCGGCGACATGCCTTGGATCGATGACCTCGACGGCTCGATGCGTGGCCGATGGGTCGGCCAGCGCCCGCGCGACGGGGTGCGCGCTGCCGGCCTCGAGGGCGCGCGCGATTTCGAGGCACTCTGCGCGATCCAGCGGCCCCATTCGGTCGATGTGCGCAAGGCGCGGCCGGCCTTCGGTCAGGGTGCCGGTCTTGTCGAGCACCACGTCGGTGGCCGAGACCAGCGACTCGATTGCCCTGGCGCGCGTAACGACCACGCCTCGGCGCGCAAGCGCGCCCGTTGCGCTTGTGAGTGCGAGCGGCGCTGCCAGGCCGAGCGCGCAAGGACAGGTCACCATGAGCACCGCGATCGCGGCCCAGGGCGCCCGGGCGGGATCGATCATTGCCCAGCCCGCGAGCGTCACCAATGCGATTGCAAGCACGACCCAGGTCAGCCGATGCGCAATGCGGTCAGCCGTCTCGACCAGGCGCGGCCTGCCGGCTGCGGCACGCTCGATGAGCCTGGCGATAGCGGCGGCCTGCGTATCGAGGCCGGTTTTCGTCACGCGCATGACCAGGGGCTGGTCGATGCAGATGGAGCCGCCGATCAAGGCGGCCCCCGGACCTTTTTCCACTGGGCGCGATTCGCCGGTCAGCAGCGATTCGTCCGTGCTGCCGTGGCCGGATTCGACCCGGCCGTCGGCGGGCACCGGTTCGCCGGGCGCGACCAGCACCCGGTCGCCGGTGCGCAGCTCGTGGGCGGCGACGCGCTGGCCCTCGCATGCGCTCTGCCCCTCGAGCCGGAACGCGAAGGGCGGCATCCACCGTGCAAGGTGGTCCAGCCCCGCGGCCGCCTTGCGCCTGGCCGAGAGCTCGAGGTGGCGCGAGCCGAGCAGCAGGAACGCGAGCATGGCAACCGAATCGAAATAGACCTCGCCGCGGCCGGTCGTGGTGGCCCAGGCGCTCGCGCCGAATCCCGCCAGGATACCGAGCGAAACCGGCACATCGATGCCCATGCGGCCGGCGCGCAGCTCCGCAAGCGCCGAACGGAAGAACGGTCCGCAGGCGAACACGATTACCGGCAGGGTCAGCACGAGGCTCGCCCAGCGCATCACCTGCTCGGCATCGTCGCCCAGGGTGCCGGTGTCGTCGATGTAGCGCGGGAAGGCGTACATCATGACCTGCATCGCGCCGAACCCGGCGACGAAAAGGCGCCATAGCGAGGCACGCTGCTCCGCGCGCTCGTGCTCGCGCTGTTTCGCCGGGTCGAAGGGGTACGCGTCGTACCCGAGGCTGCGGACGGCTTCGATGATCGCGCTGAGCGCCACGCGCTTTGCATCCCAAGCGACCTGCATGCGCCTCGTGGCATAGTTGACCGACACCGAGGTGACCCCCGGCAGGCGCCGCAGGAAGCGCTCGTTCAGCCACATGCACGCGGCGCACCGGATCCCGTCGAGCACCAGCGAGGCTTCGCGCCCGTGCTCGCCCGAGGTCGCGACAAACCTGCGTTGCGCCAGCGGGTCGTCGTAGATGGCGGCGCCGGGCAGTTCGGCGAGAGGCGGCGGCCCGCCCGCGCCCGGCGGCGTGCGCGTCTCGTAGTAGCTTTCGAATCCCGCCTCGACGATGGTGCGCGCCACGGCCTCGCAGCCCGCGCAGCACATCTGGCGCGGGTGCCCGAGTACATTCACGCGCAGCGAAACGCCGCCGGGCACGGGCAGGCTGCAGTGGAAACATGCGGATCCGGGCGCCCATCCGGGCGCGCGCTCCAGAGGTGCCGCGAGCGAAGAAGGCATTGCCGGATGCTAGATGCCGGCTGACCGCCCCAGTTGATGCAGATCAATGCCGGGCGATTCCGCCGGCGCCGTCGAGGGCCGTCGCCTACCCGGTCTCCCCGATCGCCGCGTCCACACGCGGCAGCGCGGCGGAGATGCGCAAGGTGTACGAAAAGCTCAACCTGCAGTTCGCCCTCGAGCGCAAGAAACCCGAAGTCGGCGCGTTGATCAGCGCGGTGGCGGCGCTGTTTGCGCTCGGCGCGGTGATGCTCAGCCGGTTGTGTTCAGGCGGCGCGTTTAGTTCGTTGAGAGCTTAATTCTTCAACATTTTTCTTCTGAGCGCCGCATGGAGACTGGCTCTCCTGTCAGTTGATGTATTGTTGCCAGTACAAAGCCCTATGCAGCGAATCGGCGCATTGCGCTTAAACGTGCGTCAGGCCGCTATGGGTTCTTGCGGACTGGTTCCTGTCCGATTGGGTGTGCAGCAGCGCGGAGCGTGCCGCGTCGAACATCGCGTAGTAGGCGCGGTTGCAGGCCCCGTCGACGTTGCCGCTTTCGAGCAGGATCCTGGCCGAGGCCAGCGCCCGTTCAGACTTGTCGAGCAGATCCGTCGCCTTCAAACAGGAATACCATCGCGCCGGATGCCCTCGATCAGGCGCGGGTTGGAGAACGTCTCCGGGCGATGCTCCGTCGTGCCGTGTCACTCATCGCTGATCTCGCCGTCCTTGAGCGTGGGTGCGCGCTTCGACTTCGCGTGACACTTTCGTGCCGTTCACGGTCAGGGTAATGCTATTTTTTCCCGTAAGCGGCATCGTGGTCGGGCTCAATAGTAAGAAAGCGAAGGAAGTTGCCTTGGCGGAACGCAGTCGCTCGCCGCGACCGTGTGATGCGAAGGGTGTAAATCGCGTCGATACCCTGCGGCGACTTGATGCTCGACACCTTCTCCCACTTCAGGCCTTGATCCCGGTACATCTGGTCCCAGGATAGCTGCCGCAGCTTGCGGAGCGTGTCGGTAATGCGATCGCGTTCGGACCTATCGAGCTCTAACCAATTTTTCTGGAAGGTCTCGTGGTTCAGATCAAGTTGAACGTTTTTTGCCTTTTGTTCGTCCGCCATCTTCTAGTCTCTCGTGGAGAGTGTCGGGATCCGATTCCTTCGGCGGAGTCCGTTGCGCCCAATCCAGCGCGCGTTGCAGATCCTCGCGCGCCTGCGGTTGGTGCAGCCAGCGTTCGTTGTCCGGGACAACACTCGCCGTGCGGACGAGCCAGACCCCTGGCCCTTGTTCTTCAACAAGCACCTGGCGTCCGGCGAACTCTTTGCCAAGCGAAATTTGTCCATTCGAGCCAACGACCTTGACGCTGGTCTTAGTAGCGAGAGATTGCATTTTCTTTGCACTTCGCTTCTTGGGCGACGCACACACCTGATTATTGGTTGGTGCATTACTACTGCACTAATGCACTATAGCACTAACGAGGGTGACTGATACGAAATCGAAAGGCAGCGCT
>CAZZDV010000004.1:0-13102 GCA_964652785.1 uncultured Bordetella sp. | reverse complement strand
CTAATGCACTATAGCACTAACGAGGGTGACTGATACGAAATCGAAAGGCAGCGCTCCTTGATCGCCACGGGATTGATGAGCGCGTCGGGCTCCCGAGCCAGCCGCGCAGACAGGCTACTTCCGCTGTCGCGCAATGGTCAATCCGGCCATCGCGCCGCGATGCGGCACACGTAAAGTCAGGCAGTTGCCGCAGTTACCACCCAATCACTCGATCACCCTGTCGGCGCGCAAGAGCAACGCCTGCGGGAGACTTAGGCCGATCGCTTTGGCGGTCTTGAGGCTGATCACCAGCTCGAACTTGGTCGGCTGATCGATGGGCAGGTCGGCCGGATTGGCTCCCTTGAGGATTTTGTCCACACAGGGCGCGACGCGCCTGAAGCTGTCGATGGCGTTGTTGCCGTAGCCCATCAGCCCGCCCACCGCGGGATACTCGGGCGAGAAGATCGAAGGCAGGCGGTTCTTGATGGCAAGGTCGGCGATCTGGCGGTCCTGCTGGATCAGGAACGTATCGCCCAGGATCATGAAGGCCTGCACCTTTTCCCGCCCCATCTTGTCGAAGGCGCGCTCGATGTCTTCGCGCGACTGCGCGTCGATCCCCAGGATGTTCACTCCGATGGTTTGCCCCGCCGCCCGGATTGTTACGAGTCGCGCAGGATGCGACCCATTGGCCGGGTTTGCCCGTGGCGACGATGAGGTCGACTTTCGATCGCACGAGTTCGTCAACCATGCCGGGCAGCAACTCCTGCTTTCCATCCGCGTAGCGCGCCTCGGGGACGAAATCTTTCCCTTCGACATAGCCCAGATCGCGCAAACTGCGCAGGAACAAATCGTACCGGCCCGTCTCCAGTGCCGACTTGCGCGAGCCGAAATACAGAAAGCCGATGCGCCGGACTCTCGCAGACTGTTGGGCGAATGCACGTGTCGCCGCCGAGAGCGTGCCAATACCCAGCGCGATGATTATTTTCCTGCGGCTAGGTATTCGGCATCGTCATCTGTCTGGGTTCGTTCACAGCATTCTAAGCGGACGCCGGCCTTTGAGATGCGGTATCAGGCGAATTGCGACGGAAGCAGTGTGCCCGCGCGCTTCTCGCGCGCGAGGCTGAAAATCTCGATCGCCGCGGCCAGATCTTCGATGCCCAGCCCGTTCACGAAGACCGCGATGCGTTCGTCCCGGCTGCGCCGCAGGACGGCGTTGCTCGCGGCGATGTCCGTCAGGTCCGCGTCGACGCGCTCCACTGCGGCGAACGCGCCCTCGTGATCCTTCGAGTGCATGAGCGCGTCGCGATCGTCCGATAGGATGTGATCCATTTTCCCGATCGCGGCGTCCGTGAGATACGAATCCCGATCGAGCGAAATGAACAGGCTTCCCGGCTCGATCCAGTCGCGCTCGATCGTCGGCGCGCGCGCCTTGGTGATCGGACCCGAGCTCATGACGATGTCCGCGCCGCGCACGGCGGCTTCGGCGCTCGCGACGATTTCGATCTCGACATTGAAGCGGCCGCCCAACTCTCTCGCGTACAGCTCGGCCTGCGCGGGCACCGTGTCGTAGGCGCGGCAGCGCTGGAGCCCGGGTACGACGGCCTTGATCGCTTCGAGCTGCAAACGGCCCTGCAACCCGCAGCCGAGGATGCCGAGTGTCGCGGCACCTTCGCGCGCTTCGCGGCGCGCAAACAGTGCGCCGACCGCGGCGGTGCGGATCGCCGTGAGCCAGCGCGCGTCCAGCAGCGCGACCATGCGTCCGCCCTCGCTTTCGCACAACGCATACAGCCCCTGGATCGAAGGCAGGCCGCGCGCCGGGTTCGCCCCGTCGCCGCTCTGGAATTTGCAGCCCGCGTAGCCCAGCGGCGCGATCCAGCACACCATGGAGTTGAACCACTGCGAGCCCTCGCGATGAAAGAACGTCATCGGAGGCATCGTGACGCGCCCCGCGGCCTTGTGGCGGAACGCGTCTTCGAGCACGTCGGCGACGCGGCTGATCGTGAGGCCGAGCCCTTTGAGATCGCTCGCGGTGAGGTACAGCAGCCCAACGGCTGCGTTCAATCCGGCTTGGCGCCCGTGTCGCGGATGATCCTGCCGTAGCGCGCGGATTCCGACTGCATGAATTTCGCGAGCTGGTCGGGCGTCGTGCCGATCGACTCCACGCCCTGCTCGAGCAGCTTGGCCTTGACGTCGGGGGAATTGACCGCGCGATTGAGCTCGGCGCTCATCTTGTTGACGATCTCCGGCGGCGTGCGCGCTGGAAAAAGCGCCGCATACCAGACCACGAGGTCCACCCCGGGGTACCCCAGCTCGGAGAAGGTCGGCAGCTCGGGCGCCGCCTCGCTGCGCTTGACGCTCGTCACTGCGATCGGACGCAACCTGCCTGCGCGCGCATGCTGGATCGACGAGGGCAGCGCGGTGAATCCCATCTGCACTTGCCCGCCCACCATGTCGATCACCGCGGGCCCCGCGCCCTTGTAGGGCACATGCACGATATCGATCTTGGCCGCAGTCTTGAGGATCTCGCCGGCCAAGTGCTGCGAGCCACCGGTGCCGGCGGACGCAAAAGCGAGCTTGCCGGGATTGGCGCGCGCGTGCGCTACAAGCTCCTGCAGCGACTTGACCGGCAGCGAGGGATGCACGGAGAAGAGCAGCGCGGCGTGGGCCGCATAAGACACCGGCGCGAAGTCCTTGATCGCGTCGTACGCCATCTTCGGGTACAGGTGCTGGCTGATCGTCAGTTCGGCCGACGAGGCCAGCAACAGCGTGTAGCCGTCCGGCGCGGCCTTGGCCACCACGTCGGCGCCGACCATCCCGCCGGCGCCCGAGCGGTTCTCCACCACGATCTGCTGGCCGAGGTTCTCCTGCAGCCGCGGCGCCATGGTGCGCGCGAAGAAATCCAGCCCGCCCCCCGGGGGGAAGGGCACGATGACCCGGATCGGCTTCGCGGGCCAGGCCTGCGCGGACGCGCTCGAAGTGGAGAGCAGCGCCAGCGCTGCAAACGTGCTCGCGCAGCAGGCGAGGAGCTTGCGTCGCGAGAGGCGGGTGCCGGCGCCTTGGGCGTCCCTCACTTGGTCATCTTGATCGAGCGGTCAAGGAATTCGTTCGTGTAGGTCGTCTTCACGTCGAATTCCTTGTCCAGGCCGACGTACTCCTTCACCACCGCGTAGTCGGCGGCCATGCGGGCGTCGTCATGGATGCCCAGCGCCACCGACTTGGAGTGCTTGTCGCTCATGAGCACTTCGACCAGTTGCCAGTTGGTCATCTCGTTGTCGTACTTGAGCGCGCCGTTGGCGTCGATCAGCGCCTGCACGCACGGTTTCGGGTCGGCCACGCACGCGGCGAAGGCCCGCTGGGTGACTTTGACGAACTTGTCGATCGCGGGCTTGTTCTTGGCGAGGAACGCCGTGTTGACGACCACCGAGTTGCCGTAGGTGTTGAGGCCAGCGTCGCGCCAGGCGAGGAAACCCATGTCGTCGCCCAGCTCCCGCTGGAATATATGGTGGATGTTGTAAAACGACGTGGTCGCGTCGATCGACTTGGCCTTGAGCGCGGCAAGCTTGGAGTTCGCGTCGATATTCACCCAGGTCACCGACTTCGGATCGAGGCCGTTGTTCTTGGCCAATGCCGGCCAGACGGAACGGGCGCCGTCACCCGCGGGATTGCCGATCTTCTTGCCGGCGAGGTCCTTGATGCCTTTGATGCCGGAGCTTTTCAGCCAGTACACGCCCTGCGGCGAGTTGGCGTAGACGTTGAACACGCCGACCATTTCGGCGCCCTTGCCGCGGCCGACGAGCACGTTGCCCATGTCGGCCAGGCCAATGGGATTGGCCCCGGCGCCGACTTTTTGCACCGAGAGGGCCGAGCCCTTGCCCGGCTCCAGGTTCACCTGCAGGCCTTCCTTGGCATACCAGCCCATCTTGTTGGCATAGTAGTAGGGCGCGTGGTCGCCGCCGGGCACCCAGTTGAGGACGAAATCGAGCTTGGTCTGCGCGAAAGTCTGCGTGGAAAACGGTGTGGCTGCGAGCGCAATCAGCGCCGTTACGAATGCTTTTTTCATCGTTCCCTCCTCGGGTTTGGGTCGGTCGATGGTATCGGGCGCCCGAGGAGGGTGTCAATGCGCGGAGCGCCAATGCAACGTTGACGCTCACAGGGGGGTCGGTTAAGTTAACCGGTCAGTTACATTTTTCCAGTTGCTCATGTCCCTCGCCTGGCCCGACCTTCCCGCCGCCGTCCTCGCCGCCCTTCGCCAGGGCGCGGTGATTCCCGCCCATCCGCTGGCGCTGGACGCGAACCGCAGGTTCGACGAGCGCCGGCAGAAGGCGCTGACCCGCTACTACATCGACGCGGGCTCGGGCGGCCTGGCCGTGGGCGTGCACTCGACGCAGTTCGCGATCCGCGAGGTCGGTTTGTACGAGCCGGTCCTTCGTCTTGCCGCCGAAACCGCCCGGGAATGGGCGGCGAAATCGGCCGGCAAGCCGCTGGTCCTGATCGGCGGCCTCTCGGGCAAGACCGCGCAGGCGAAGAGCGAAGCCCAGATCGCGCGCGGCCTCGGCTATCACGCCGTGATGCTGAGCCTCGCGCCGATGAAAGGCGCGTCGATCGACGAGCTGATTGCCCACTGCTCGGCGGTGGCGGCCGAGATGCCGCTTGTGGGGTTCTATCTCCAGACCGCAGTCGGGGGCATTGCGTTGCCCATGGCGTTCTGGCGGCGCTTTGCCGAGATCCCCAACGTGGTCGCGATCAAGATGGCGCCCTTCAACCGCTACCGCACGCTCGACGTGATCCGCGGCGTGGCCGCGGCCCGCGCGGAGGACCGCGTCACGCTCTACACCGGCAACGACGACCACATTGTGCTGGATCTGGCCGTGCCCTTTGACGTGCAGCGCGGAGCCGAGACGGTCCGCATGCGCATCAAGGGTGGCCTGCTCGGCCACTGGAGCGTGTGGACCAAGTCCGCGGTGGAGCTGCATGCACGCATCCAGGCCGCGGTCGGCTCGAACACCGTGGATGCGGAACTGCTCGCGCTCGATGCCAAGGTCACCGACGCCAACAGCGCGTTTTTCGACGTCGCGCACGATTTCGCGGGCTGCATTCCCGGCTGCCACGAGGTGCTGCGCCGGCAAGGCCTGCTCGAAGGGCTCTGGACCCTCGACCCAAACGAAAAGCTCTCCCCCGGCCAGCTGGAGGAGATCGACCGCGTGTATGCGGCGTATCCGGAGTTTGCGGACGATGCCTTCGTCAAGGCCAACCTCGACAGGTGGCTCTCGTGAACCTGGGCGCCGACCAGCTGGAGGCCTATCGCCGCGCCGGACACGTCACGGTGGCGGGCGTTTTCGGGCCTTCCGAAATGGAAGCGCTGATCGCTGACATCGAGCGCTGGGGCGAGCAGTTCCTCGCCGACCTGCCGGCCGAAAAGCGCTACTGGTATATCGACGGTGGGGTCAAGGCGAGGCAGGTGCTGAGGAAGCTCGACAACCCGCACTACCAGCGCGAGTCGGTGCGAATAATCGCGTCCGACCCGCGCCTCACGGGGCTGGTGGAGTCGATCATCGGGCCGGGCGTCACGGTGTACTTCAGCCAGATCTTCTTCAAGCCGCCCGAGGGCGGCGGCCCCAAGACCGTCCACCAGGACAACTTCTATTTCGGTCCGCAGGATCCGGAGGGCATCGTCACCGCCTGGGTCGCGCTCGATGACGCGACGCTCGAGAACGGTTGTCTGTATTTCGGTGAAGGCACGCACCGCGGCCCGGTGTACAAGCATGTCGCGCCGCCTGACTCACCGTTCGAGCTGCATGTGCCGCCGGAGGAGGCGGCCCGCCATCCGATTACACCCGCGCCGGTGCCGCGCGGGGGCGTGTCGTTCCATCACGGCGGCACGATGCACCAGTCCGGCCCGAATCTTTCGAAGCATTGGCGCCGCGCGTGCGCCCTGCACTATGTAAGCAACTCGAACCGCTTCGTCACGCCGGCGCTGGCGTACGACGAAGCCGCGGTAGTGCGCATTACCTGAAGGAGCCCCAAGTGGATCAAGCCCTGAACCGGACGGCCGAGCCCGCGTCGGACACCACGCAACGCTACGTGCTCGCGATCGCGTCCCACCTCACGCTGCTGCTGGCCTGGTACCTGTTCGTGAAATTCGGCAACGTGCCCAAGTTCGTGATGCCCTCGCCCGAGGCCACGTTCGCGTCGCTACTGGACGGCAGCTACAACTGGTGGGGCAATGCCCTGGTGACCGGCACGGAGATCTTCGCCGGTTACTTCCTCGCGCTGGTCGTCGGCGTCGGCCTTGCGCTGGTCTTTACCTGGTCCAAGCCGCTGGAGCAGTTCTTCCTGCCGCTGCTGGTGTCGCTCAACATGGTTCCCAAGGTGGCGCTCGGCCCGCTCATCATCGTGTGGTTCAAGTACGGCGTGTTCCCGAACGCGATGATGGCGTTCTCGATCTGCGTCTTCCCGATCCTGCTCACCACGGCGCGGGGACTGCGCGAAGTCGAGCCGGACCTGCTCGACCTCGTGCGCGCGCTCAAGGGCTCGCGCTGGCAGCTCTTTCTCAAGATCCAGCTGCCGGGCTCCTTGCCGTACATCTTCTCCGGAATGAAGGTGGCTGCGATCCTTGCCGTGGCCGGCGCGATCGTCGGCGAGTTCCTCGGCTCGGACAAGGGTCTCGGCTATCTCATGCTGCAGGTGCAGGTCACGCTGGATACGCCGGCGATGTTCATGGCGGTCATCCTGATCACGCTGATCGGCGTCGTCCTCTACGGGATTGTGCTCGCCCTCGAACGGCTGCTGGTCCCCAAAGACGCAAGGCTCGAATAGGGCGGGCGTGGCGGCGTGGCGATTTTCTACGGTGACATCCACAACCACAATGCCCATGGCTACGGCGTGGGCTCGATCGAGCGCAGCCTCGACGTGGCGCGCACGCACCTGGATTTCTTCGCCTTCACCGGACACTCGAGCTGGCATGACATGCCCTCGATGGAGGGCGGCCGCGAGCGGCACTGGATCGAGGGCTTCAAACGCCTCAAGGACACCTGGCCGCAGGTCCAACGAGTCATCGCCGAGGGCAACCGCGACGGCGAGTTCTGCGCCTTCCTAGGCTTCGAGTGGCATTCGTCGGCCTGGGGCGACCAGTGCGTGGTGTTCCCGGAGGACCACCGGCCGCTCTTCTACGCGGGCGACGTCGAGCGCCTGCGCAGCTTCTGCATCGAGGAAAAGGCGCTCATGATCCCGCACCACCTCGCGTATCCCAAGGGCATGCGCGGAGTGAACTGGGACGTGTTCCGCGAGGACTGCACGCCGGTGGTGGAGATCTTCTCCGAGCACGGGGCCTCCGAATCCGATCGCGGGCCTTTCGACTTCTATACGCATTCGATGGGCGGTCGCGAGACGGCGAACACCGCGCGTGCCGCGCTCGACGCGGGAATGCGCTTCGGCTTTGTCGCCTCGAGCGACGACCATGCCGGGTTCCCGGGCGCGTATGGCGAAGGCCTCATGGCGGCAGTCGCGGCCGACCTGACGCGCCCCGCGTTGCTCGAGGCGATCCGCGCGCGCAGGACTTATGCCTTGACGGGCGATCGGATCGAGGTCGACTTCGCGGTCGAAGGTGCACCGATGGGCTCGACCATTGCAGCGGGAAGGCAGGCTGCGGTTTCGTTCACGGTGCACGGGCGCGACGAGCTCGACGTGGTCGAGATCATCCAGGACGGCCGTGTAGTGCATCGTGCCTACGCCGACGAAGCGCCGCCTGCGGCCCAGGCATTCGTGCAGCCGGTCCAGGTGCGGCTCGAATGGGGTTGGGGGCCGTGGGGCGCGCTCGCGCTCGAGCGCATCTGCGACTGGGCGATGCGGGTGTCGGTCACGGGCGGGCGCATCGAGCGCTTTTTCCCGTGCCTTTCCAGCATGCCTTTCGACGAGCAGCGCCGGCATCGTTTCGAGCGGCAGGGCGAAACAGGCCTCGCGATCCGCTCCTACACCTCGCGCAAGGACGCCTACCGCGAAAATCCCAACCAGAGCGTCGTGCTCGAGCTGGCCGCAAATGCCGATGCCGAGCTCGGCCTTACGCTCTCGGAGCCGGTTGCACAGAGCGTGACCACGAAGCTCTCGGAGCTGTTGCACCGCTCGGCGAATTTGCGCACCGGCCCATTCCCCAAAGAGAGCTACCAGTGGCACAGGCTCGTGCCGGCGGCTGCATCTTCGGTGTCAGGCAATTGCACGCTCGACGTCCCGGTGGACCGTTCCTATGTCTACCTGCGGGCCCGCCAGAAGAACGGCCATATGGCGTGGGCAAGCCCCGTCTTCCTGAACTATCGCTAACCCAGGGCTCAATGAAAATAGAACGCATCGAAGTTTTTCCCGTGCGCATGCCGACCAAGGCCGTGCTCACGCTTCCGCGCGGACCCTCGCGCACCATAGCGGAGGGCAAGCGCAACGCGCTGGTGAAGATCACCGATTCCGACGGTCATGTCGGCTGGGGCGAGGCGGGGCCGAGCCGGCGCTGGTCGGCCGAGACGCTCGAATCCTGCGTGACTTCGATCCGCGAATACCTCGCACCCGCCCTGATCGGCCACGACCCGTTCGACATCGCCGGCGCGCACGCGAAGATGAACACCGAACTCGCGAGCGGCCTCGACCCCGGGCAGCCGGTCGCGAAGTGCGCGCTGGACGTTGCGCTGCACGACCTCATCTGCCGGCGCCTCGGAATTCCTCTGCAGAGCTGGCTGGGCGCCAAGCGCACCGACCATGTGAAGCTCGCGCGCCTCGTCTCGGCGGCCACGCCGGACGAAGCCGCGAAGATCACCAAGGAAGCCCTCGCAGAGGGATTCCAGGGCTTCAAGGTCAAGGTCGGCCACCACAAGGCCCTGGACCTGGACATCATGCGCGCCGTGGTCGAGGCCGCGCCGGGCCAGTACGTCTGGCCGGATGCCAACCAGGCGTACACGCTCGAAGAGGCCATGCGCATGGTCAAGGCGTTCGAGAAGCTCGGCGTCACGCTGTTCGAGCAGCCGGTGCCGATGACCGATGTCTACGCGATGAAGAAGCTGCTCTCGGCCACGTCGATGACCATTGCCCTGGACGAAGCCGCCATCGGCATCCCTTACGTGATCGAGCTGATCCGGCGCGAGGCGGTCGAAGGCCTCGCGATCAAGGTTTCCAAGGTCGGCGGCATCCATTACGCGCGGCAGATGTGCGACCTCGCACTGAATGCCGGGCTCAAGCTCATAGGCTCGGGCCTGCAGGATGCGCCAATCGGGTTCGCGGCCTCAGTGCATGTATTCGCCGCGTACGGAATCACCGACCCGGTCGATCTCAACGGACCACAATTCATTGCGGAGGATTACTTGAAGACCCCTTTCCCGATCGAGAAGCAGATCGCCTACGTACCCAAAGGCCCCGGACTCGGGATCGAAATCGACGAAGCCAAGGTGAAAGCCATGGCGATCAAGCCATGAAGGCGGCCGGCACTGTAGCCATGAAGTGCATTGCGTTCCTCCTCGCGCTGTCCGGGAGCGCCGCCCTTGCGCAGCCGTTTCCCTCCAAGCCGGTGCGCATCGTGGTGCCTTTCCCGCCGGGCGGATCGACCGACATCGCCGCGCGCCTGGTCGCACCCAAGCTTTCCGAGCTGTGGAAGCAGCCGGTCGTGGTCGAGAACAAGCCCGGCGCGGCGGCCAATATCGGCGCGGACTTCGTCGCCAAGAGCCCGCCGGACGGTCACACCCAACTGCTCGCGACAACCGCGCTCGCCGCCAGCGCCGCGATTTTCGACAAGCTGACCTACGATCCGGTGAAAGATCTCGCGCCCGTGGTGTTCGTTGCGGCGATCCCGAACCTGCTCATGCTGCATTCATCGGTGCCTGCGACGACGCCGCAAGCGTTCGTGGCCTACGCGAAGGCCAATCCCGGCAAGCTCAACTTCGCTTCGCCCGGCGCGTCCACCGGGCAGCGGTTGTCGTTCGAGCTGTTCAAGCAGATGGCGGGACTCGACATCGTTCACGTCGCCTACAAGGGCGGTGCGCCCGCGGGGCAAGCGCTTCTCGCGGGTGAAGTGCAGGCCATGATCATGAACGTGGTCGAGGCCCAGCCGCATGTCAAAGGCGGCAGGCTTCGCGCCCTCGCGGCCACCACCCTGAAGCGCGCGCCCGGATTCCCGGAGGTCCCGACACTGGCCGAAACCGTGGCGCCGGGGCTGGATGCGTCGGTCTGGCAGGGCGTGCTGGTCGCGGGCGGCACGCCAGCCGACACGATCGCGCGCATCCGGGCCGACTGGACTGCCGTGCTCGCGCAGCCCGACGTGCGCGAGAAACTCGTCGGGCTGGGCATGGATCTCGCGCCGGGCACGAGCGCCGAGTTCGCGCAATTCCTGAATGCTGAAATCGCGAAGTGGAAGAAGGTCGCCCAAACGGCCAACATCAAAGGTGAATGAAATGAAAACGCTGAAAATCATTGCCACGATCGTTGCAGCAATCGTGATCGCGCCGCTCGCCTGGGCGCAGTCCTATCCGACCAAGCCGATCCGCATGGTGGTCGCCTTCCCGCCCGGCGGATCCACCGACCTCGCGGCCCGCGCGCTCGGCGAGAAACTCGCCACGGCTCTCGGCCAACCGGTGGTGATCGACAACAAGCCCGGCGCGAGCGGCAACATCGGCGCCGAGTTCGTCGCGAGGAGCGCGCCCGACGGCCACACGCTGCTCATGGCGGCGACTTCGTTCGTGACCGCGCCGGCGTTCTTCCCGAAGCTCGGCTGGCATCCCTCGAAGGATTTCGCGCCAGTGTCGCTGGTTGCAACGGTGCCGATCATCGTTGTCGTGCACCCCTCGCTGCCGGTGCACAACCCGCGCGACCTGATCGCCTATTCCAAGGCGAATCCCGGCAAACTGAATCTGGCTTCCCCCGGTGCGGCCACGTTGACGCGGCTTTCCGGTGAGATGTTCAAGCAGGCGGCCGGCGTCGATTGGGTGACGGTGCACTACAAGGGCGGGCCGCCTGCGGTTGCGGACCTTCTCGGCGGGCAGTCGCACGTGATGTTCGCCAATATCTCTGATGTGATCACGCAGGTGAAGGCGGGCAGGCTGCGCGCACTCGCAGTCACTGGCGCGCGGCGATCCGCAATTGCTCCTGAGCTTCCGACGCTGGCCGAGTCCGCATTGCCGGGCTTCGAGATCTCGACCTGGCAGGCGGTGATGGCGCCGGCCGGCACGCCGCGCGAGGTGATCCAGCGCCTTAACGCCGAGATCGTGCGCGCGATGGCCCTGCCCGAGATGAAGGAGAAATTCCTTTCGTTCGGCACCGACGCGGCCACCAGCACACCGGAGGCGCTCGGGCAGTTCATCGTGTCCGAGGTGGCGAAGATCGGGCAGATCGCCAAGGACGTCGGGGCACGGGTCGACTAGGCGCGTCGACTGACATGGCCACGCCCGTCCGCCGCGATCCCGCGAAGAACCAGGAACGCATCCTCAAGGCGGCGACCGCGGAGTTCGCCCGCGCGGGGCTGGGCGGGGCGCGCGTGGACCGGATCGCGGCGCGCGCCGGCGCCAACAAGCGCATGCTCTACTACTACTACGGCAACAAGGAGGCGCTGTTCCTCGCCGTCATGGAAGCGAGCTACGATCGCATCCGGACCGCGGAGCGCGGCCTGCACCTGGCCCAAGTCGATCCGGAGGAAGGCATCCGGCGGCTGGTGGAATTCACGTGGGAGTACTACCTCAAGCACCCGGAGTTCCTCACGCTGCTCAACAGCGAAAACCTGCACAAGGCCCGCCATATCAAGCGCTCGAAGCACATCCCCGAGATGCATTCGCCTTTCATCGCGATGATCGACGAGTTGCTCAGGCGCGGCCTTCGGTCCGGCCAGTTCCGCCGCGGCGTGGATGCGGTGCAGCTCTACATCTCGATCGCTTCGCTTTCGTACTTCTACCAAAGCAACCGGCATACGCTCTCCACGGTCTTCGCGCGCGACCTTTTCGCGCCGCGCCACCGCGCCGAGCGGCTCAAGCACATGGTCGAGCTGGTGCTCGGCTATCTGAGGAAGTAAGTCCAACAGTACGGAGAAAAAAATCCAGCGCTCTTTACGCTGGCGATGTACATCCCGCCCTTCAACCGTTTCGTGCATGCCGCCTGGGACTCGGCGCTGCGCGCGATCCGGGGTATCCTCGCCAAATGACGATGCGCATCGCACTGTGCAATGAAGTGATCGTGCCGATGCCGTTTCCCAAGCAATGCGAATACGCCGCGAAGCTCGGGTACGACGGCCTCGAGATCGCGCCCTACACGCTTGCGGAGGATCCGCACCACATGAGCCCCGCGCTCGTTGCGGCCTCGCGCCGCGCGGCCGAGGATGCGGGCATCGCGGTCACCGGCCTGCACTGGCTTCTGGTCAAGCCCGGGGGCCTTTCGATCAGCTCCAAGGATGACGCGGTCCGCAAACGCACGCTCGACGTGATGTTTGCGCTCGTGGACCTGTGCGCGGAGCTCGGCGGGCGCTACCTGGTGCATGGCTCGCCGGGACAGCGGCGCATCGATCCGGGCGAGACGCGCGAGGCGGCGCTTGCGCGCGCGCAGGCCTGCTGGGCCGCGGTGGCGGAGCGCGCGCAGAAGGCGGGCGTGACTTATTGCGTCGAGCCGCTTTCGTCCGAGCAGACGCCATTGGTGAACACGCTCGAGGAGGCCGCGCAGATCGTTGCCGCCATCGGCAACCCGGCGCTGAAGAGCATGCTCGACTGCAGCTCGGCCGGGCGCATGGAGAAGGAGCCGCTCTCCAAGCTCGCCGAGCGTTGGCTGCCGCAGGGCATGATCGCCCATGTGCAGGTGAACGACCTCAACCGGCAGGGCCCGGGGCAGGGCGAGCAGAAATTCGCACCGCTGTTCGCCGCGTTGCTCAAGCACGGGTACACCGGGGACATCGCAGTGGAGCCTTTCGATTACGTGCCGGACGGCCCGGGGGCCGCGGCGCGCGCGGTGGGGTATCTCAAGGGGATTCTGGAGGCGCTCGCTACGAAGTAACTACCGCAATGGACAATATTCGAAGCAGGACTACCGCGCGCAACACCTGCAATCGGGCCGGGTGCGGCCGATCGCGGAGTCACTCTGGCGACCGTGGGGCGGTTTGATTTGCGGCACATATTGTTGC
>CAZZDV010000003.1:47257-60893 GCA_964652785.1 uncultured Bordetella sp. | reverse complement strand
CAGGCATCGAAGCCTCTGTGCGTTGAATTACCGAGGGAGAAAGCGTGTACAGCCGGCGTCTAGTCGAGCGAGACGATTCCGTTCCGAATCGCGTACTTGACCAGTGAGGGCAGGTTTTCCATGCGCAGTTTGCGCATCAGCCGCAGCCGGTACGTTTCGACAGTGCGGCGCGTGAGCCCGACGATCGAGGCAATCTCCGGGTTCGACTTGCCTTCCGCGACGTGCTTGAGAATCTCGCGCTCCGGCTGGGTGAGCTCGTCGGCCCGGCGGCCCGCGCGGGGTTCTGCGTCCTTCGCAGTCCCTGAGGATGGAAGAAGCGGTGAGTAGTAGGTCTTGCCAGAGGCGACCGTTCGAACTGCCTTGACCACCTCCCTGCCATCCGTTTGCTTGACCAGGTAGCCGCGCGCTCCCGCGTCGATAGCGCGCCTGACGATGATTGCGGAAGAATGCATCGACAGCATGAGGATGCCGGTGGCGGGCCGTTTGCCGATGATGGCGCGCGTGGCGTCGATCCCATTGACCCCGGGCATTGTTATGTCCATGACTATCACGTCCGGACGCAGGCGCTCTGCCGCGGAGATTGCCTCCGCGCCATCTCCCACTGCACCCACGACACAAAGATCGCAAGTCTGCGCAAGCAGGCTCCTGACGCCTTCGCGCACGACCGGGTGGTCGTCCGCGACGAGGACTGAGAACTGCTGCTTACGACCGGCTCGAGTAAGTTTTGGCAAGAGATAGGGTTCAAATCTGGTCGATCGGCATCCGAATAGCGCGCCGGGGTGCCGCAAATCGTGACATGACGATACGGGTCGACCCTGACCGCCCGAAAACTCGGTTGCGTGGCAATTATTCTGTGCATAGTCGGCGACCGGGTCTGTCAGAAGAATCCGCCCCTTTTGTAGTCCTGAAATTTTCAACCGGTCGAGACAAAGCCGCGGCGCCGCGAGCGCCCGGCGCGGTAGAATCCGCGCGCCTTGTTCCCGCCTGCCCTCCAGGCCGAGCGCCTCGCGCGCCTGCCGAAACCCGAATTCGACGCCGCGCTCCCGGTCAACGCCCGGCGCGACGATATCCGCAAGGCTGTTGAGGCCCACCAGGTGGTGGTGATCTGCGGCGAGACCGGCTCCGGCAAGACCACGCAGATTCCCAAGATCCTGCTCGAAATGCGGCGCGGGGTCGCCGGCTGGATCGGCCATACGCAGCCGCGGCGGATCGCCGCGCGCTCCGTGGCCGCGCGCATTGCCCAGGAGCTGAAGACCGAGCTCGGCAACGAGGTCGGCTACAAGGTGCGCTTCAACGACAAGGTGCGCCGCGAGTCCTATGTAAAGCTGATGACGGACGGCATCCTCCTTGCCGAAACGCAGGGCGACCCGCTGCTACGCGCGTATGACGCGATCATCATCGACGAGGCGCACGAGCGCAGCCTCAACATCGACTTCCTGCTGGGCTACCTGAGGCAGATCCTGCCGCGCCGGCCGGACCTCAAGGTCATCATCACCTCGGCGACGATCGACGCGGAGAAGTTCGCCCGCCATTTCAGCGCGGACGGGAAACCGGCGCCGGTGATCGAGGTGTCCGGGCGCCTGTTCCCGGTCGAAGTGCGTTACCGGCCGGTGGAAGGCGATGCTGAGGACACCACGCGCGACGAAGAGGAGGCCGCGCTGGTCGATGCGGTGGAGGAGCTCTGCAACACGGGCGCGGGCGACGTGCTCGTGTTCCTGCCCGGTGAGCGCGAAATCCGCACTGCGGCGGACGTGCTTGGCCGCAGCCTCAAGGCCGGGACGCGATCCTCGGCCGAGATCCTGACGCTCTTCTCGCGCCTTTCGGCCGCCGAGCAGGACCGGGTCTTCCGTCCCGGCGGCCAGCGCCGCGTGGTGCTGGCGACCAACGTGGCCGAGACTTCGCTGACCGTGCCCGGCATCCGCTACGTGGTCGACACCGGCTTCGCGCGCATCAAGCGCTACAGCTATCGCAACAAGGTCGAGCAGCTGCGCGTCGAAAAGATCTCGCGCGCTTCGGCCGCGCAGCGCGCGGGCCGCTGCGGGCGCGTGTCCGACGGCATCTGCATCCGCCTCTACGACGAGGACGATTTCAAGCAGCGGCCCGAGTTCACCGACCCGGAAGTGTTGCGATCCTCGCTGGCCTCGGTGATCCTGCGCGCCAAGGGCCTGCACCTGGGCGATGTGGGGCAGTTCCCGTTCGTCGATCCGCCGGCGCCGCGCGCCATTGCGGATGGGTATGCGTTGCTGGCCGAACTCGGCGCCGTGGATGACGCCAACGAGCTCACAGCGACCGGCAAGGAGCTCGCGCGCCTGCCGGTGGATCCGCGCATCGCGCGCATGCTGGTCGCGGCCACCAGGGAGGGATGCCTCGAGCAGGTGATGATCATCGCGGCGGCGCTTTCGGTCGCGGACCCGCGCGAGCGCCCGATGGAAAAGCGCGGCGCCGCCGATCAGGCGCAGGCCCGCTTCGACGACCCGCGCTCGGATTTCGTCGCCTACCTCAAGCTGTGGACGTTCTTCGCCGAGGCGCTGGACGAAAAGCTCACCAACCGCAAACTCGCGGTCTTGTGCCGCCAGCATTTCCTTTCGATTGCGCGCATGCGCGAATGGCGCGAGGTGCATTCGCAGCTGCGCGTGGTCACCGAGGATCTCGAGTTCAGGCATTCCAAGGCCGATCCGGCCAAGCCCGAGGGCTACCGGGCGATTCACCGAGCGCTGCTGACCGGGTTGCTTGGCAACGTGGGCATGAAAGCCGACGAGGATTCGGCATACACCGGCGCTCGCGGCATCAAGTTCTGGGCGCACCCGGGCTCGGGCACGCGCAAGCCCGGCAAGTGGATCATGGCCGCCGAGCTGACCGAGACCACGCGCCTCTATGCGCGTTGCGTGGCGGCGATCGAGCCGCAATGGCTGGAGGAGCTCGGCGCGCACCTCATGAAGCGATCGCGCGAAAGCCCGCACTGGGAGAAGTCGCGCGCGCAGGTGGTCGCGATGGAGCGCGGCACGTTGTACGGGCTGCCGGTTTACGTGAACCGCCGCGTGAACTACGGCCCGATCGATCCGGTCCTTTCGCGCGAGGTTTTCATCCGCGCGGCGCTGGTCGAAGGCGAGTACGAGACGCGCGCGCCTTTCTTTGCGCATAACCAGAAGCTCATCCACGAGATCGAGCGGCTGGAGCACAAGTCGCGGCGTCCGGACATCCTCGTCGACGACGAGCTGATCTTCGCGTTCTATGAGAGCCGTGTACCCGCGGGAATAGAGGCGGGCATCCATAACGGCGCCGATTTCGACAAGTGGCGAAAGGAGGCCGAGCGCGACGACGCGAAGCTGCTCTTCCTCTCGCGCGAGGACCTCATGCGCCACGAGGCTTCGGGCATCACGACCGGCAATTTCCCGCCGTCGCTGAAGCTCGGGGCCAACGAATTCAAGCTCGAGTACCACTTCGAGCCGGGCACGGCCAGGGACGGCGTGACGATGACGGTGCCGGTCGCGCTTCTCAATCAGGTCAGTGCCGCACGCACCGACTGGCTGGTGCCGGGCCTGCTGAAGGAAAAAGTGCAGACGCTCGCCAAATCGATCCCGCAGCGGCTGCGGCACAAGCTGGGATCGCTCTCGGAGTTTGCGGAAGGATTCGCTGCGGACGCCAAGCCTTCGGAAGTGCCGCTTTCGACTGCGATTGCGCGCCATGTCCGCGCCGAACTCAATCTCGACATCCCGGTAGACGCATTCCGGCCCGACTCGGCGCCGCCGCACTTGTCGATGAACTACCTGGTTGTCGACGAGCATGGCCGCCAGCTGGCCATCGGGCGCAACCTGGCCGAGCTCAAGAGCGCCATGCGCGAGGAGACCGAGGCGGTGCTGCAAGACGAAGCGCCTATTTCAGAGGGCGAAAAATTCACCGGCTGGACGTTTGGCGACCTCGAGGAAATGATGGAACTCGAGCGCGGCGGCCACACGCTGGTCGGCTATCCGGCGCTTGTCGATGCGGGGGAGGGCGTGACGCTGACGGTCGTCGATTCGCCCGAGAACGCGCAGGCCGTGCATCGCGAAGGCGTCAAGCGGCTGCTGTCGATCGCTTTCAGGGAGCGCATTCGGGACCTCGAGAAGTCGCTGACGCGCGACCCTGCGCTGGGTCCGGTGAAAGAGGACGTGATCTCGGCTGCGATCGAGCGCACCTTCCTTGCCGATTCGCTGCCGATGACTGCGAAGGACTTCGCCGGCCGTGTGGCCGAAGGCAAGAACCGCTTCAACCTGATCGCGCAGGAGCTCATGCGCCTGGCCACCGCTATCCTCACGGAGCATCGCGAGCTGCAGAAAAGGCTCGTCACCGCGGCCAAGGGTTTTCCGGCCGCGGCTGAAGACGTGAAGCAGCAGCTCGCGCGGCTGCTGGCGCCGCATTTCGTTGCGGCAACGCCGTACGAGCGGCTGCAGCACTTTCCACGCTACCTCAAGGGCGCGGGGCTTCGCCTGGACAAGATGCGCGCGGACCCCGCGCGCGATGCACGATTGCTGGCGGAGTTCGCGCCGCTGCATTCGGCCTGGTTGCGCGAATTCGCAGCGCGCGCAAAGCAAGGCGCGGTGACCAGCGAGATCGGGCAGTTCCGCTGGCTGCTCGAGGAATTGCGGGTGTCGTTATTCGCGCAGGAGCTGCGCACGCCGGTGCCGGTGTCGGTCAAGCGGCTGGCCAAGCTGTGGCAGGGGATCCGGTAACCGCGCATCGCGAGCGGTTACGGTCCATGCGGCATTTCAAATATTCCGGACGGCTACTCGATCACCCGGTCGGCTCGAACCCGACAGGAACCGGCGCCCGTCGTGGCCATACAACGTCGCAAAATGAACGGTAATCGTTTAATTTGGAACAAATGATAAACCGCTCCAGCATGGAACGAGTTCAGACACTCATGCGCCAGTTTCCGGCGCTGGCCTTGCTCGGACCTCGTCAAGTCGGCAAAACCACTCTCGCACGCAGGATTGCGAACGATCTGAACGGCGTGGTCTTTGACCTGGAGCGCGCGTCGGACCGGCTCAAATTGAACGACCCCGAGCTGGCGCTCGGGGCTTTTGCAGATCGCCTGGTCGTGCTCGACGAAGTGCAGCGCACGCCGGGATTGTTCGAGACCCTTCGACCTTTGATCGACGAGCAGCGCAGGCCCGGGCGGTTCCTGCTTCTGGGTTCGGCCTCACCGGCCTTGTTGCGACAGGCCAGCTATGGAACGCATCGCGCCTGGCGCAGAGCATGGGCGTGTCGGCCCCTGCGATCGGCCGCTACCTCGACGCGCGACAGCGGCCTGCTGCTGTCATTGCTTGACGTACGCAGCTTGCAACAGCTCGCGGGCCACCCGGTGGCGGGGGCCTTGTGGGAAGGTACGGTGATCGAGCAGCTGATCAGCGCCAAGCCGCCCTCGGTTCAGGCCAATTTCTACCGCACTGCGCGCGGTGCCGAGGTCGATCTGGTCTTGCACAGCAGCCGCGTCCGCGTGGCGATCGAGTGCAAGTTCTCCAGCAGCCCGAAGCCCGCGCGGGGGTTTCATGAGGCCATGGCGGCAGGCGTCGCAGTAGACGCGGGCAAAGCCGTAGTGCGGGTCGCCGCACTCGACTCAGCGGCAGGTCCGGAGAGCCACGCGTGGTGCAGGACGAGCATTGCAAATCTCCTTGATACAGTGCGGTTGTTTCAGGCTCTGTGCGCACTTTGAATCGGTACCAGTACATCAACTGGCCGCAAGCCCGCTCCAGCTCTCGTTTTTAGAAACACAAAGTCGAGAATTCAGTCCCGCCACGGCCTTGCCAGGACAAGCACCGCTAACCGGGGTGCAAGAGAGGGATGACCTGCCGGCCGTTGCGGCGATAGTGCTCGAAATCGGAATCCAGCGTAAACAAGCGGCAGTCAGGAAGGCGGATTGAAATAGGAGACTAGGGGGCCGGTGTCGACGATGATCCGGGTCATTCCCCGAAGCCGGACAGGTGCTTGGGATGGGTAGAAAGGTCCTTCGGGCCATCGATGACACCGCATACGTCCGCAAACAGGTCGTGACGACCTCCGCCGCCAGTCCCCTCACTTGCGCGCTGAAGGGCCTCGCGCACGAGATCGGATTGGGACCGGCCAAGTTCGCGCGCACGGCGCGAAAGCCAGGCCGCCAGCGGCTCGGGAAGTTTTACGGTGACGATCTTCATTCGAACAAGGTATTGCGGTTATGCGTAATTGGCAATACGCAGAGTACGACATACGCAGAGTACGACAGGAACGCCCAATACAGCGTCCCCAGGTGTGTCGACCCCGGATCGCGCCTAGAGGTCGATCGGCGAATAAAGCGCCTGCGGCGCGGCGATGCCGCGCAGGCTGAAATCGCCCACGTGCCTGAGCGGGCGCGTGACGAGCTTGGCAAAATCGCTCGATATCAACAGCGGCACGCCGGCCTCCTTGGTGAGCGACTGGATTCGCGCCGTCATGTTCACCGCGGGACCGACCACGTTGAATGCGAGCCGCGAGGGCGAACCGACGTTGGCATGCGTGACCTGGCCAAGATGCAGGCCGAGGCCGAACTCGATCTCGGGCTGGCCGGCATGGCGGCGCCGGTGGTTCACCACGGCCAGGGAGTCGAACGCGTCGATCGCCGCATCGAGAGCCGATTCGCAGACCTCGGCCTCGCGTTCCTTCGACCCGATCTCGAATACGATCAGGATCGCATCGCCGATGAACTGAAGGATTTCCCCGCCGCGCGCCGCCGCGGCCGCGGCACAGTACTCGAAATAGTCGTTCATGAGACGCAGCAGTTCTTCGGTGGGCAGCGTCTCGGACAGGTGCGTGAATCCGCGCAGGTCCGAATACCAGAACGCCGCCTCGATGCGGTCGCCGTCGCCGCGCCGGACCTGGCCGTTCATGATCTTCCCGCTGATCCTCGGGCCGACGAAAGCGTCGAGCAGGCCGAGCGTGATGCGCCGGGTGGCGATGATCTCGAAAAGGGGCGCGAGGAATTGCGCAAGCACGTCGAGCCGCGCGAGGTCGGCGTCGCTAAAGCCTGTGGGCAACCGGGTTGCTAACGTCAAGACGGCGATGTCGCCGGACCCGAAGGCGATCGGAAGCGCCAGGTAGTCGACCATTCCTTCCTTGCGCAGGTCGTCGAGCGTCGCGTGGTCGTCCGGCCGCGCAGGCGAATCCAGCCGGCGGCGGTAGGCTTTCTTCTCCTCGCGGACGTACTGGTTCGGGCTGCCGATGTAGGCGTCCAGGTTTTGCCCACCATGGCCCGCGGTCCACGGCCGCGCGCCCTGGTCGCGGTCCCAGAACACGCCCCACGCAAGGACCTGGGGATGCAGCGTGGTGGTGGTGAGGCGGATGCGGTCGACCGGGGCGCCCGCTGCGTCGAGCCGCACCGTCAACTCCGTGACCAGAGTAACGGCGTCCGGCAGCCGCCGCCCCTCGGTCATCAGCCAGGTGGCCACCGGTTCGAGCGACCAGCCCTCGCGCGGGCCGAAAAGCGAACTGCCGTCCACAGTGCCATGTCCCACTAATGCGTCAGGGGCGCCGATGTTAGCATCGGCCCCATGATCGGCATCGGCAAATCCCTGTTCCTCGCTTTCGTGAGCCTCATCAACCGGCGCATGCTCTGGCTGATGATCTGGCCGGTGCTCGTTTCGCTCGTGTTCTGGGGCGTGGCCGGATTCCTGCTCTGGTTCAAGACCGCCGTCTGGATCGCCTCGCAGCTCGGCAAGCTGGCCCAGCCGCTCACCAACTGGGTGCCGTTCGACGTGTCCAGCATCACGCTCTTCTCGGCGCACGTGATGCTGATCCTGCTGTTCGTGCCGCTCGTTTACCTCACCGCGTTGCTGATCCTTGGCATCGTCGGCATGGATGCGATGGTCGAACACGTGGCTTCGCGGCACTACCCGGGCCTCCTGAGAAAGCATGGCGGCGGCACTGCGAGCAGCGTCTGGAACGGCGTGGTGGCGCTCTCGGGCATGGTGCTGCTTTTCCTGGTCACGCTGCCGCTCCTGCTGATCCCGCCGCTTTGGGCGATGGTGCCGGTGGCCGTGATGGGCTGGGTGAACCAGAAGATCCTGCGCTACGACGCGATCGCCGATCACGCATCGCCCGAGGAGATGAAGCAGATCTTCTCGGCACGGCGCGGCACTTTGTATGCGCTGGGCGCGATGCTCGCGCTCATTGCCTACATCCCGGTCGTCGGATTCCTTGCGCCGATGCTGTTCGCGCTGGCCTTCATCCACTTCGGCCTTGCGAGCCTGACGGAGCTTCGCGGCGAAGCCGGCGTCGCTGTGCCGCGCGATGCGGGTCCCGGAGAAGGCCGCGTGATCGAAGGCGAGGTGGTGCGGCCAGTCACGCAGCCTTGAGGATCCTGCAGGGCAGCCCGCGCGTGTCGGCCGAGCCGCTCGCGGGGTCGTAGGGGCCCGCATAGCTGAGCGCGGCATTGATGTTGATCTCCAGGACGCCGAACCCGGGGCCTTCGGCCTCGGGGAGCCACCAGCCCATGCCGGTCACCACGATGCCCGGGGCGGTGGCATCCGAGACCGAAGCCTTGAGCCGGCAGGCGCCTTCGCCGCGCGGCGTTTCCACCCGCACCCAATCTCCATCCGCGATCCCAAGGGAGCCGGCTGTCTGGGGATGGATCTTGAGGATCGGGTCGGGCGAAACCTTGCGCGCCCAGGCCTGCTCGCGAAAGCGCGAGTGGTGATAGGTTTTTTCGCGCAGGCCGGTCTGCAGCGTGAACGGGTAGGCCGGATCGTCTTCTTTCGATGCGCCCGTGGGCACCCAGCCCGGCAGCGGGTCGAGCCCGGCATCGGCCATGCGCTGCGACCACAGCTCGACCTTGCCGCTCGGCGTCTTGAAAACCTGCGAGGCGAAATCGCCTTGCGCGTACTCGAAGGCGCCGTACCCGTCGGCGGCGATGCGCTCGAGGTCGAGTTTTGCATCCTTGACGAGGAACTCATTGAACTCGCGCTGCGTGCGCCACGGCATGAGCTTGCGCTCGGCCGCGCCATGACCGGCCATGCGATCGAGGAATCCCGAAGCGATTTCAATGTCCGGCCGGGCTTCGCCCACGCGGGTGGCGAGCGCGGCGGTCCAGGTGACGCAGGGGCCGTGACCGTTGACCGAGACGTCTTCCTCTTCGAGCGTGGTGGTCTTGGGCAGCACGATGTCGGCCACCGCGGCCGTCGGGTTCATGCTGTGCGTGGCCACCGCCAGAAAGTCGAGCGAGCGCAGCGCCTCGAGCGTGCGCCGGGAATTCGGGTAGGTCACCGCGATGTTGACGCCCGTGACGTACATCGCGCGCACCGGGTAAGGCCGGCCGGTGAGGATCGCTTCGATGACGGTGGGGTTGTGGCAGGCGGTCTGCCAGCCGCCGGGCCCGGCCCAGAGCGGGAAACGATCGGCGCCGAGGGTCTGCGCTGCGACTTCGCGCGGCAGCTGGAATGCCGGGTCGTGAATGAGGTCGAGGTAGCTGCGGAATCCCTTCGGTCGCTTGGCGCGGCGATTGCCGCCGGGGCGGTCGAGGTTGCCGCTGATCGCAACGAGGCAATGGAATGCGCGGAAGGTCTGCACGCCGTTGGTGACCGCATCGATGCCATGGCCGGACACGAAAGTCGAAGGCCCGTCGGCAAACGCGCGGGCCGCGGCCAGGATAGCGGCGGCCGGCACGCCGCTGACTTCGGAGGCGCGCCCGGGCGTCCAGCCGCTCACGCGTTCGGCAAGCTCGTCGAAACCGCGAGTCCATTGGGAAATGAAAGCCGCATCCTGGCGGCCTTCGGCGATGAGGACGTGCGTCATCGCAAGGGCGATCGCCGCGTCGGTGCCCGGCAGCGGACGCAGCCAGAGGTCGGCGATCTTCGCCGCCTCCGAGCGCATCGGGTCGAGCACGACGATTTTCGCGCCGCGCGCCTTGGCTTGCTTGACGCGCGCCCACTGCACCGGGTTTGCCGCATGCGGGTTGGCCCCAACCATTAAAACCGTGTTTGCGCGCTCGACGTCCTCGCCGTTCTGGATCGCGAGGCCCGTGACCATGTCGGACACGCCGCGGCAGCCGCCGCACAAGTCCTGGTTGATGAGGAAATTC
Source organism: uncultured Bordetella sp. (assembly GCA_964652785.1). Lineage (GTDB taxonomy): Bacteria > Pseudomonadota > Gammaproteobacteria > Burkholderiales > SG8-39 > SZAS-79. The sequence goes on along the minus strand of CAZZDV010000003.1, from coordinate 50,830 downwards.
GGCGAGCCGATCGCGCGCATCATGAGCGCGACGACCGCGCCGCGCGAGAAGAACGCTCCGCCGACCGCGGCCGCGAGGCAGAGTGGCCCATGCTTCGCTCGCGATGCGGCGAATCCGTCGGCCATCGCATCCAGCGCTTCGTCCCACGAGATTTCCCGCCACTGGTTGGAGCCGCGTTCCCCGACCCGCTTCAGGGGATGCAGCAGGCGGGCCTTGCCGTAGGTGACTTCGGCCAGCCCGCGGACGCCCTTGACGCAGAAAGCGCCGCGGGAGGCGGGATGGGCCGGATTCGGGTCGATCCGGGAGACGCGCCCGTCATCGACGCGCGCCAGCGCCCCGCAGCCGGTGGAGCATTCCCAGCAAGTGGTCGGGACGGTACGAAGTGAAGACTGCGGCGAGGAGGACGATGGCGTCATGTTCCGAGACTAGGAGCGCGCGGGGCGCGCTGTCAAGGAGCACGCGGAGCGCGCTGTCAAGGAGCGCGTTTCAATCAATCGATGCGATCAATCGATGCTTGAGCCGCGCCCTGGGTTCGCGTAGCGTAGGGCCACATGTCCGTCGCAATCGAAGTCTCCAGCCTGCTGTTCGAGTATCCCGGTGTTCGCGCCCTGGACGATGTCTCGTTCACTGTGGCCGCGGGCAGCGTGACCGCGCTCGTCGGCCCGAACGGCGCCGGCAAGACCACGCTGCTGCGCTGCCTCGCCGGGCTCGAGTTGCCGCTGGCCGGGAGCATCGAAGTCGCGGGCCTCGACGTGCTCGAGGAGCCGCGCAGCGTGCACCGGCGCATCGGCTATCTCTCGGACTTCTACGGCCTGTATGACGCGCTGACGGTGCGGCAGTGTTTCGCGCATGCAGCGTCCGCGCACGGCGTCGGCGAGGACGCGCTTACCCAGGCGATCGAACGGACCGCAGAACGGCTGGATCTCGCCGATCTCGTCCATCGTCGCGCAAGCGAGCTTTCGCGCGGCCAGCGCCAGCGGGTCGCCATCGGGCAGGCGTTGATCCATGACCCGCAGGTGCTCATGCTCGACGAGCCGGCCTCCGGGCTGGATCCGGAAGCCCGGCATGCGCTGGCGCAGCTGTTCACCCGCCTGAGCCGGGACGGCATGACGCTGCTGGTGTCCTCGCACATCCTCGCCGAGCTCGACGAGTACTCGACTGACATGCTCGTCATGCGCAATGGGCGCATCCTCGAGGCGAAGGCGGTCACCGATGCGCGGACTACCCGCCGGGTGCGGATCGAATTTGCACGCGAAGCCACGGACGTTGGCGTGCAACTCGCTGCGATTGCGGGCGTGCGCGTTGTCGAAACCACCGGGCGCGAGGCGACCATCGAAATCGAAGGCGGGGCGGACGCGCAGGGCGAAGTGCTTCGCTCGCTTGTGATGGCCGGGTTGCCTGTGACCTCGTTCGCGCCGGAGCGCGAGAACCTGCACGAGTCCTATTTGCGCACGGTCTCAGACGACGCAAAACGCGGGCGCCCCGAATGAATCCGGAACTGCGCCGCAACCTCTGGCTGGAGCTCACGCTGCACAGGGTGGTCGCGTTGCCCGTGGGGCTCGTGCTTGCGTTCATGCTGGCCTATTCATGGGCCAGGGACGATCCCAATGGGTCGCTCGCCACGACCGCAGTGACGTTCTTTATTGGATTCGCCCTCTGGGGCGCGATGCACGCCGGCGATGCGGTGATAGGCGAAGTTCGCGCAAGGACCTGGGACGGGCAGCGCATGTCGGCGATCGAGCCGTGGACGATGACCTGGGGCAAGCTCGTCGGCGCGCCCGCCTTTGCGTGGCTAGGCGCACTCCTGTGCCTCTTCGTGTTTGTGCTGTTCTCGCCGTCGGCAAACACGTTCGGGACGATGCTGTTCCTGCTTTCCGGCGCGGTGCTGGTGCAGGCGCTTGCGCTGAACGGTAGCGTGGTCGCCGCGCGCCGTGGCTTCGTGCGCAACACGTCGAGCATCTGGATCATCGTCCTCGCATTCATGATCGTGGGTCCCTGGATGTCGGTGCTGACCTCGAGCGATGCGGACATCGTGTGGTGGGGCCGCGGCTGGAAGCGCATCGACTTCATGCTGGTTTGCACTGCCCTCTTCGCAGGCTGGGCGGTCTTCGGCGCGCATCGCATGCTTTGCGAGGAGCTGCGCGTGCGAACGCTGCCCTGGGCCTGGGTCGCGTTCATTGTTTACGTCGCCTCTTACATCGCCGGCTTTGGCATCCGGCCGAACGACACGCTCGCCCAGCAGAAGAACGTCGTGCTGATTGCCGGCATGATTGTTTCGCTTGCGGCGATGTACCCCATGCTGTTGTCCGAAGTCGGCGGGGCCATGGCGGTGCGCAGGCTGCTGTTGCGGGCTTCGAACAAGGAATGGCGGCGGCTGCTCCAGGAAACGCCACTGTGGCCGGTGACGCTGGTCCTTGCGGCAGTCTTTTGCCTGCTTACCGTGGGCCTTGCCGGCAGCCGTCCCGGTCCGAACGATTTTTTCCGCGCCATTGTGCTGGCGCCGCTCCCGCTGCTCCTGCTTGCCGTGCGCGACGCGGCGTTGTTCCTTTTCTTCGCGTTTGCACGCCAGCCGCGCCGTGCGCAAGCGGCGGCGCTCTTTTACCTGCTGCTCCTTTACTGGCTGGTGCCGATGCTCCTGCGCTCGGTCGGTCTCCAGGGTGTTTCCGACCTGGTGCTGCCGCCGTTCTGGGAGCGTCCCGGCCTGGCCTTCGCAGTGGCGGCGGTGCAGGCGGGCGCGATGGTTGCGGCCGCAGTGTGGCGCTGGCGCAAGAACTACGGGAGTTGAATCGCATGGGATTCGGTGCACTCATCATCGGCGACGAGATCCTCGTCGGCAAACGCCAGGACAAGCACTTCAGCGTGCTGGTTGCGGCGCTGGCCAAACGCGGCTTGCGGCTCTCGTTCTGCGAATACCTGGCCGACGATCCGCCTCGCCTGACTGAAGTGCTTGCCCGCACTTTTGCTTGCGACGACATCGTGTTCAGCTACGGCGGCATCGGCGCGACGCCGGACGACCATACCAGGCAATGCGCAGCGGATGCGCTGGGGACCGCGCTTGCGCTCCACCCCGATGCGGAGCGTGAGATCCGGGCGCGCTTCGGCGACGAGACCACGCCGCAGCGACTGAAGATGGGCGAGTTCCCGGCAGGCTCGGAGATCATCCCGAACCCGGTCAATCGGGTGCCCGGGTTCTCGATCCGCAACCACCACTTCGTGCCCGGCTTCCCGCAGATGGCCTGGCCGATGGTGGAGTGGGTGCTCGACGAGCGCTATCGCCACCTGCACAACTCGCACGCGCTCAAGGAGGAGTCGATCTTCGTCTACGAGGCCGGCGAGAGCATGCTGTCCGACCTCATGTACGGCATCGAAGCGAAGTGGAAGAAGCTCAAGCTTTTTTCGCTGCCGACCATGGGCAAGGACGGCAGCCGCGGCCACATCGAGTTGGGCGTGCGGGGCGACCCCGCGGAGGTGGAGGCGGCGATGGGCGAAATCCGCGCCGAGATCACCCGGCGCGGCCATCCCTTCAAGGCAACGCCGGGCTGAAAAACAAAAACCCCGCCGAAGCGGGGTTCT
>CAZZDV010000003.1:10415-47157 GCA_964652785.1 uncultured Bordetella sp. | reverse complement strand
CCCCGCCGAAGCGGGGTTCTGGGACTACTACTTCTTCTTCTTCGCCTTGGGCCTGGGCTTTGCCGCCCTGGCCACGGCTTTCGGCACCGGCTTCTTCACCGGTTTTGCGACGCGCCGTTTGGGTGGCGAAGCACGCGCCACGCTTTCGGGCCGGCGCTTGGCCGGCCGCTTGGCGCTCAGGCCGCTTTTTTTGCTTTTGCGTAGCCTTTCATCGTTTCCGTCGCGGCCGTTGCATTCGCTTCGGCCATCTCCGTGGCCTGCTTGGCGGCCTTGGAGAACGTGTCGTAGGCCGAGTTGGCCGCCGACAGCATCGACTTCACCGCGGCAACGCCGACATCCGACCCAGCCGGCGCGTTCTTGCTCGCCTTGTCCAGCAGCGTGACAAAGTTCTGGTTCAGCTCCGAGGCTTTCGCTTCGGCGAACTTCGACAGCTCGGTGTTCGTCTCGACGGCGATCGCGTACACGCTCTTCGAGTACGAAACGCACTTCTCAACGGCGGGCTGCGCCAGCGTCTGCTGGATCGTCACGAATTCCTGGACGTCCTTCGCGCCGGCCAGGGTGCGGGCGTTGTTCATCGAATCTTCGAAGATCGACTTCAGCATGGCGGTCTGCAGGCCGACCAGCTTTTCCATCGCGGAGAACTGCGTCGCGGCGATCGAAAGGGCGGTTTCGACATTCGTTTTGTTGGCGGCGGTGATCTGCTCAGGCGTTACGTACATGGTCAACTCCTTTAAGGTGGATAAATTCGGTGCTGCGGTAAGGGGGGGCTTCTGTGCCGCCTTGTGCGTCGCAACAATTCAGATTCTAGGCGCGTTGTTGCAGTGCGTCAAGTTCTTTTTTTGAAGCTCTCAGATGACTGAATATAAACGGAAAATGCGCCTTGTGCGGTGCCATTATTGGAAAGTTAGTGAGCACTTCGTTTGAAACCAAGGGTATGACAGGAATCTCCCACTGGGCGAAATGCGGGCGACGCTGGAAGTAAAAGCGGCAACAATATCGGCATGACTGCGCCCGCCGTGCCGGCTGCCCAATCGACGCCGGTTCACGGCCTGTTCATTCCGGGGCTCTTCGTTTTCCTTTGGAGCTCGGGTTTCATCGGCGCCAAGCTCGGACTGCCCTATTGCGGCCCGCTGACCTACCTCTCGCTGCGCTATGCGTGCGTTGTGGTGCTGATGCTGCCGGTCTGCTACCTGGCGAGAGCCGCGTGGCCCGCGACCCGTGCGGAGGCGGGGCACGTCATGGTGGCCGGCGCGCTGATCCAGGCCGGGTATCTCGGCGGCGTGTTCATTGCGATCAGCCTGGGGATGCCGGCGGGCGTGGCGGCGCTGATCGTGGGACTGCAACCGATCCTGACCGCATTCCTCTCCGGGCACATGGTGAACGAGCGCGCCACCCGCATGCAGTGGGTGGGCCTCGTGCTCGGGTTCCTCGGCGTCATGGTGGTCGTGTGGAACAAGATGGCGCTTGGTGCGGTGACCTGGGGCGCGGCGTTGTCGGCCACGGTCGGCCTCGTCTGCATCACCTACGGGACCCTCTACCAGAAGCGCCGCTGCGCCCACGTGGACATGCGCACCAACTCGTTCCTGCAGTTCCTCGCCGCCTTCATCGTGACCGCGCCGCTGGCGGTTGCGTTCGATTCGCTCGAAGTGCAGTGGACGCCGCAGTTCATGCTGGCGCTCGGGTGGATGGTGTTCGGGCTGTCGCTCGGCGCCATGTTCCTGCTTTTCGCATTGATCCGGCGCGGCGCGGCCACGGCCGTGGCAAGCCTGTTCTATCTCTGCCCCCCGACCACTGCGATCCTCGCGTGGCTGGTCTTCGGTGAGTCGTACTCGCCGTGGGCCGCGCTCGGCATGGCCATTACCGTGGCCGGCGTCTGGCTGGTCACCTCCAATGCACCGAAGGAGCCGACCCCTTGACGATGGCCCCGGCCCTCGAGTTCCAGCCGGACCGCGTGGAGTACCTCGCCGATCCCTTCCCGCTGTATCGCCGCATGCAGGACGAGGATCCGGCGCACTGGAGCCCCAGGATCAAGTCGTGGGTGCTCACGCGCTACGACGACGTGAAGCGCGCGTGCCTGGACAAGGACATGTCCTCGGACCGGCTGCGGCCGTTCTTCGCGTCGATGCCGGGACCGGAGGCCGCGAAGATCGGGGACATCATCCGTTACCTCTCGCACTGGATGGTGTTCCGCGATCCGCCGGAGCACACGCGGCTGCGCAAGCTCACCTCCAAGGTCTTCCACCTCAAGTCGATGCGCGAGATGCGCCCGAACATCGAAAGCCTGACCTCCTGGCTGCTGGAAGCGATCGGCGAGCGCGAGGAATTCGATTTCATCGCCGCATTCGCGGGGCCGCTGCCCGCGCTGGTGATCATGGACATGCTCGGCGTGCCGCGCGAAGAGCTTTCGCGCGTGAAACGGATGTCCGACGACATGGCGCTCTTCATCGGCAGCTCGCGCACTTCGGCGGAAAAGCCGCAGGAGAAATACAGAGTCGCGGAATCGGCGACCCACGAAATGGCCGAGTTCTTCCGCGTGATGATCCGCGACCGGCGGGCCAATGCACGGCCGGACCTGCTTTCGGAACTCGTGCATCTCGAGGACAACGGCGATCGCCTGTCGGAGGACGAGCTGATCGCGACCTGCATCCTGCTGCTGTTCGCTGGCCACGAAACGACGACCAACCACCTCGCGAATTCGACGCGTTCGCTGATCCTCTTTCCCGCGGAAAGGGAGAAACTGCGGGCCGACCCGGGTCTCGCGGCGCGCGCGGGCGAGGAGTTGCTGCGCTTCGACGGCCCCAGCGGCGCGCAGGTGCGCATCGTCGGGGTCGAGCACGAGCTGCACGGCAAGACGCTCAAGCCCGGCGAGCGCGTGTTCATCATGCTGAATGCGGCCAACCGCGATCCGCGCGCCTATCCGGACCCGGACCGCGTGGACCTTGCACGCGATGGCGTGGCCCATCTCACGTTCGGTTTCGGGCTGCACATCTGCCTGGGGTTCCCGCTTGCGCGGCTCGAGGGCGAAATCGCCATCCCCGCGGTCGCACGGCATTTCAGGCGCATGGAGTTCGCGGGCGAGCCGGAGTGGATCAACTCGATGGTGTTCCGCGGGATGAAGAGCATGCCGGTGCGGGTCGCAAGGTGAGCGTCGCGATGACGCCGACCAGCGACCAGCGCATGCCGAGGTCGCTTTGGTGGACGCTCGCCGGGCTGACCTTCGCGTGGGGATTCAACTGGACGGCGATGAAGGTCGCGCTGGACGAGTTCACGCCCTGGATCTTCCGCAGCCTGTGCATCACGTTCGGCTCGCTGCTGCTTTTCGGTATCGCCTATGCCGCCGGCAACAGCCTGCGCGTGCCGCGGCACCTGTGGGGAAAGCTCGCGGTCCTCGCGTTCTTCAACGTGACCTGCTGGAACATGATGATCGCGTTCGGGCTCATGATGATCCCTTCGGGGCGTGCGGCGATCCTCGCTTTCACGATGCCCGTCTGGTCGGTGCCGCTGTCGGCCTGGCTGCTCGGCGAGAAGATCACGGGCCGCAAAGTCGGCGCGTTGCTGCTCGGCATGATCGGCATGGCGCTGCTGATCGGCGAGGACCTCGTCGTGATCGGCCGCGCGCCGCTCGGCGCGCTGCTTGCGTTGGGCGCAGCTTTTACATGGGCCATCGGCACGGTGATGCTGAAACGCTGGCCGCTCGGCCTGCCGACGGGCACGTTTACCGCGTGGACGATGTCGCTGGGCGGCCTGCCGATCCTCCTGGGCACCCTGGTCTTCGAGCGCAATGCGTGGACCCCCGTGGGCACCGCGGCATGGCTCGCGCTGCTCTACAACATCGTCATCGCTTTCGCTTTTGCCTACTGGGCGTGGTTCAAGATCGCCTCGAGCGTTTCGGTGACCGTGTCCTCGATAAGCGTGCTGTCGGTGCCGATCGTGGGTGTGCTCTGCGGATTCGTTTTTCTTGGAGAACGGCCAAGCGTGCAGGAGTACGCAGCGCTGGCCTGTGTCGTCCTCGCGGTGCTGGCGGTCAACCGTCCTGCGAGGAAGCGGCAATAGCGCGCGTCTTCGGGATTCGCTCCGCGTCCCAGTGGGCGATGCCCCATGCGAGCTGTTGCGTTGCCGGCGCGTCGACCAGCTCTTTGGGCAATGCATGCCTGAGGAATTCGAACGCCGCAGGCAGTGATCCGGGCCCGGCTGCGCGCGCTTCGGTCTGCTTCGAAAGCTTCTCGCCTTGCGCGTTGACTGCGACCGGCAGGTGCAGGTAGCGGGGCGTGGACAACCCCAGCAATCGCTGCAAATGGATCTGGCGCGCGGTCGAATCGAGCAGGTCGGCGCCTCTCACCACGTCGGTGATGCCCTGGTCCGCATCGTCCACGACCACGGCGAGCTGGTAGGCGAAGTAGCCGTCGGCGCGCAGAAGCACGAAGTCGCCGACGTCGCGTTCGATGTCCTGCGCGATGCGGCCTTGCACTCGATCGGCAAATTCGACAGGGCCGGCTTGCGTTCTTACGCGGAAGGCGCGCGCCTCGCGACCGGGGGCGAGGCCGTTACGACACGTTCCCGGATAGATGCGCGCGCCATCGACTGCAAGCGCTGAATCCGCAATCTCCTTGCGCGTGCATCCGCACGCATACGCCGCGCCCGAGGCCACCAGTTGCTCGAAGACCTCGCGGTAACGTTCCTTCCGCTCGCTCTGCCGCAGGACGGACCCGTCCCATTCGAAACCGCAACGTTCGAGCGACGCGAAAATCGTTTCGGCGGCGCCCGCCTGCGTTCGCGGTTCGTCCACGTCCTCGATGCGCACCAGCCAGCGACCGCCGCTCGCGCGCGCATCCAGGTAGCTCCCCAGTGCCGCAACGAGCGAGCCGAAATGGAGCGGGCCGGAGGGTGAAGGCGCAAAGCGCCCGATAGAGATCGTCATTCTTGCGGGATAAACAGGCGAATCTTGCTTGTTGTGTGAAGTCGGTAACGACGTCTATTGAAGGCGGCGCGTATCATTATGCTTTCCGTCGAAGGGGCCGCACATGGCGACCGTCGAGTTGAACAAGGACAATTTCGAGCAGGTCGTCACCGGCAACCCGGTGGTGATCGTGGACTTCTGGGCGCCCTGGTGCGGGCCGTGCCGGGGATTTGCGCCGGTGTTCGAGAAGGCCTCCGAGTCGCACGCAGACATTGTCTTCGCAAAAGTGAACACCGAGGACGAACAGGAGATCGCCGCCGCTTTCGACATCCGGTCGATCCCGACGCTCATGGTGTTTCGCGACAAGGTGATCCTCTACTCGCAGGCCGGCGCGCTGGCGGCGGGCGCGTTGGGCGATCTCATCGAGAAAGCCAAGCAGGTCGACATGGCCGAAGTGCAGAAGGAAATCGCCGCGCGCGAGAACGACGAAGCCGCCAAGCTAGACTGATTCCTGTGCATTCAATACCGATGAACCAATTCGGAGGCAACAATGCTCGAAGTACGCAAATCGGCTGAACGGGGGTACGCAGACCACGGATGGCTGCGCTCTTTCCATACGTTTTCCTTTGCCGACTACCAGGATCCGGACCACATGGGGTTCGGCGCGCTGCGCGTGATCAACGAGGACCGCATCAACCCGGACCAGGGCTTTGGCACGCACGGCCATCGCGACATGGAGATCATCAGCTACGTGCTCGAAGGCGAGTTGGCGCACAAGGACTCGATGGGCACCGGCTCCACGATCGTGCCCGGCGACGTGCAAAGGATGAGCGCCGGCAGCGGCGTGCGGCACAGCGAGTACAACCACGCCGCGTCGGTCACCCATTTCCTGCAGATCTGGATCGAGCCGAACGTGCGCGGCATCCCGCCCGGCTACGAGCAGAAGCATTTCGACGTTGCGTCCAAGCGCGGGCGCCTGCGCCTCATCGCATCGCCCGACGCGCGCGACGGCTCGGTGACGATCCACCAGGATGCGTCGATCTATGCCGGGTTGCTGGATGGCGCAGACAAAGCGGTGCACCCGCTTGCAAAGGGACGCCGTGCCTACGTGCACGTGGCTCGCGGCGAGGTGACGGCCAACGGCACGCCGCTCAAGACCGGCGACGCCCTCAAAGCCACTGACACAGCGCAGATCGTGCTCGAGCAGGGGCGCGACGCCGAGGTCATTCTTTTCGATCTTCCATAAGGTTCGTCAGGGACGGGGTGCCGCGGTTTCCCCGCTCCAGCCGCCGCCCAGCACTTTGTATAGCGTGACGAGGTTCTGCACGCGCGCGGCCTGCACTTGCACGAGCCCCTGTTGCGACGAGAACAGCGCGCGTTGCGCATCGAGGACATCGAGGTAGCTCGCTGCGCCGGCGCGATAGCGCAGGTCCGCAAGCTTGAACCGGATCGCCTCGGCATTCAGTTGCGCCGCTTGCGCGCGAACCTGCTCATCCAGGGTGGCGCGCCCCGCGAGGGAATCCGACACCTCGCGAAACGCAGTCTGGATCGTTTTCTCGTACTGAGCCACCGCGATGTCGCGGTTTACAAGCGACACTTCCAGATTGGCCCGGTTGCGCCCCGCGTCGAAGATCGGCAGCAGGAGCTGGGGCGCGAGGGTCAGGCCGAACGATCCGCTCCTGAGCAGACCCGAGAGCTCGGTGCTCGCGGTGCCCAGGCCGCCAGTGAGGGAGATCCGCGGGAAGAAGGCGGCTCGGGCTGCGCCAATGTTCGCGTTCGCGGCAATCAGCTGCTGCTCGGCGAGGCGCACGTCGGGGCGGCGCACCAGCACTTCCGAGGGCAGGCCCGCGGGCAGGTCGGGCATCACCTGCGGCCCGGTGACCCCAAGGCCTCCCGGCAACTCGGCGGGCAGCGGCTGGCCGATCAGCAGGATGAGCGCGTTCTCGTCGAGGGCGCGCTGGCGCACGAGCTGCGCGAGCGTTACGCGGGCGCCTTCGAGCAGCGATTCGGCCTGCCGGAAATCGAGCTCCGAGGCGGCGCCGGCATCGAACTTGAGCTTGGTGAGCTTGAAGGACTCTTCCCGGGTGACAAGCGTCTGGCGGGTCACGGCCAGCAGTTCGTCGTCCGCGAGCAGGCTGAGGTAGGTCGTGGCTACAGCCGAGATCAGCGTGATCTGCGCGGCCTTGCGGCCTTCCTCGGTGCCGAAGTACGTAGCGAGCGCCGCGTCGCTCAGGCTGCGAACGCGGCCGAAGAGATCGAGCTCGTAGGACGTCACGGTCAGTCCGGCGGCGTAGAGGTTGCCGGTGCGGCCCCGACCGCTGGGCTGGAGCGATGCCGAGACGCCGGCACCCACCGTCGGCAGCTCGTCGGCCCTGCGCACCTGGTACTGCGCACGCGCCTGCTCGATGTTGAGAACCGAAACACGCAGGTCGCGGTTGTTCTGCAAGGCGATCTCGATGAGGCGCTTGAGGCGCGGGTCGCCGAAGAAACGCTGCCACTCGATCTCGCCCGCCCGCGGGCCCGTGGCGCCCGGGGCGCCCGGGTCGACATTCGGGAAGGTGCTCGCCACCGGGGGCGCGGGGCGCTCCAGGGGCGGCGCCATCGAGGCGCATCCACCAAGCACCGTGACCGCGGCAAGAGTCGCGAGCGCCAACGCGCGCGCCCGATGCGGAGAAAGCGTATTCCAGCGCGGCGCGCTCATGATTTCACCTCCAAAGCGGCCAGCGCGGGATCGACGGCCGGCGCGGGATCGACGGCCGGCGGGGCCGGTGCGTGCACGCGGCCCTTGAACATCCGTCGCACGACCACGAAGAACACCGGCACGAAGAACACCGCGAGCACGGTTGCCGTGATCATGCCGAACATGACGCCCGTGCCGATCGCGCGCTGGCTGGCCGAGCCCGCCCCGGTGGAGATCACCAGCGGCAGGACGCCCACGATGAACGCGATGGAGGTCATCAGGATCGGACGGAACCGCAGGTGGCAGGCCTCGAGCGTGGCTTCGATGAGGTCCTTGCCTTGCGCATGCAGCTCCTTGGCGAACTCGATGATCAGGATCGCGTTCTTCGCCGATAGACCTATCACCGCAATGAGGCCGACTTTGAAGAACACGTCGTTCGGCATGCCGCGCAGCGTCACGCCGAGCACCGCGCCCAGCACGCCCAGCGGCACGACGAGCAACACCGCGAACGGGATCGCCCAGCTCTCGTAGAGGGCGGCAAGGCAGAGGAACACGGCGAGCATCGAGAAAGCGATAAGGATGGCCGCTTGCGCGCCGGCGAGTTTTTCTTCACGCGACTGGCCGGTCCATTCGAACGCGAAGCCGGCAGGCAGCTGCCCGGCGAGGCGCTCCATTTCGTTCATCGCCTCGCCGGTGCTGAAGCCGGGCGCCGCGTCACCGGCCAGGCGCATGCTGGGATACCCGTTGTAACGGATCGCCTGCATCGGCCCGGTCACCCAGCGCGTGGTCGCAAACGCCGAGATCGGCACCAACTTTCCCTGGCTGGTCTTGACGTTGAGCTTGAGCAGGTCTTCGGGCTGCATGCGCGCGAACGCCTCGGCCTGCACCACTACACGCTGCATGCGGCCTGCGTTCGGAAAATCGTTGATGTAGAGCGAGCCGATGGCCGTGGCCAGCACCGCGTTGATGGCGTCGAACGACAGGCCAAGCGCGCCTGCGCGGTCGCGGTCGATGTCGACCTGCAACTGCGGCGCGTCTTCCAGTCCGTCGGGACGCACGCCCGCGAGGATCTTGCTCTGCGCGGCCGCGCCGAGCAGCTGGTTGCGCGCGGCGAGGAGGGCGGTATGCCCGGCGCCGCCGCGGTCCTGCAGGCGGAAGTTGAAACCGGTTGCAGTGCCGAGCTCGGGAATTGCCGGCGGCGCGAGCGCGAAGATAAACGCGTCGCGCACGCCCATGAGCGCGCCGAACGCGCGGCGCGCGAGCGCCTGCGCGGAATGGTCCGGGCCCTTGCGCTCGTCCCAGTGCTTGAGCGGCACGAACGCAAGCGCGGCGTTCTGGCCGCTGCCCGAGAAGCTGAAGCCGAGCACGGTGACCATCTTGTCGACTTCCGGCTGCTTGAGCATGAAGCCTTCCGCCTGCTGCATGACGGCGAGCGTGCGCTCCCGCGTCGCGCCCGGCGGCAGCTGGACGTTGGCGATGATGTAGCCCTGGTCTTCGCTGGGCAGGAACGATTGCGGCAACCGCGCGATCAGCACGGCCACGACCGCGACGATCGCTGCGAACACCAGCAGGACCCGGCCGGTGCGCTTGAGGAGTCCCGCCACCCAGTTCTCGTAACCCTTCGTGGTGCGCGTGAAGCCGCGGTTGAACCAGCCGAAGAATCCCCCCTTCGCATGATGATGGCCGGCCTCGACCGGCTTGAGGAAGGTGGCGCAAAGCGCGGGCGTCAGCGACAGCGCGAGGAATACCGAGAACAGCATCGAGCTCACCATCACCAGCGAGAACTGGCGGTAGATGCTGCCCACGGCGCCGGCGAAGAACGCCATCGGGAGGAAAACCGACACCAGCGTGACCGTGATGCCGATCAACGCGGAGGTGATCTGCCCCATGGCCTTGCGCGTGGCCTCGCGCGGTGAGAGCCCCTCCTCGCTCATGATGCGCTCGACGTTCTCGATCACCACGATCGCATCGTCGACGAGGATCCCCACCGCGAGCACCATTGCGAACATGGTCAGCACGTTGATCGAAAAGCCGAAGGCGTACATCACGCCGACCGAGCCCATGAGCGCGACCGGAACCACGATCGTTGGAATCAGCGTGTAGCGCAGGTTCTGCAGGAACAGGAACATCACGAGGAAAACGAGGATCACCGCGATGATCAGCGTTTCGACCACCTGGCTGATCGAGATGCGCACGAAGCGCGAGCTGTCGTACGGGATGTCGTACTTCACGCCCGGCGGGAAGTAGGCGGCCAGCTCACCCATGCGCTTGTGGATCGCGTCCGCGGTCGCCAGGGCGTTGCCCGTGGGGGAAAGCTGGACGCCAATGCCCGTCGAAGGTTTGCCGTTGAGACGCGCCGAGGTGGCATAGGTTTGCGCGCCAAGCTCCAGGCGCGCGACGTCGCGCAGCCGCACCGTGGAGCCGTCCGTATTGGCGCGCAGCAGGATGTTGCCGAACTGCCCGGTCGAGGTGAGCTGGCCGTTGACGACGACCGTTGCGGTGATCGTCTGCGCGGCGAGGTTGGGCAGCTCGCCGATCGTGCCCGAGGGGACCTGCGCGTTCTGCGCGCGGATCGCGTTGTTCACGTCGACCGGCGTGAGGTTGAAGCCGACGAGCTTGTCCGGGTCGATCCAGATGCGCATCGAGCGCTCGGTGCCGAAAAGCTGCGCCTGTCCGACGCCCCGAATGCGCTGGATCTCCGGCAGCACGGTGCGCGACGCGTAGTCGCCCAGGGCGATCGGGTCGTACTGGGGGTTGTCGGACGAGAGGATGGTGAAAAGCAGGAAGTTCGAGCGGGCCTTGTCGACGCGCACGCCTTGCTGCGTCACTGCGGAGGGCAGGCGGGGCGCGGCGCGGCTGAGCCGGTTCTGCACATCGACCTGCGCGAGGTTCGGGTCGGTCCCGGATTCGAACGTGAGCGTGATCGTGCCAACGCCGTTGGCCTGGCTCACCGACTCCATGTAGATGAGGCCCGGGGAGCCGTTCATCTCCTGTTCGATGACGCCGATCACGGCCTCTTCGAGGTTCTTGGCGGACGCACCCGGATAGGTCGCGGTCAGCACGATGGAAGGCGGCGCGACGGTGGGGTATTGCGCGACGGGCAGCAGTTTCACCGCCACGCCGCCGAGCACCATGATGAAGAGCGCGATCACCCACGCGAAGATGGGCCGATCGATGAAGAACTGGGCCATGGACGGGGTTCCTTAGCGGCCGGCGGCCGGCTTGGGTGCCGCGCCGGTGGCGCCTGCCGGCTGCCATGGAACCGGCTTGACCGGCGTGTTCGGCCGCAGCTTCTGGAATCCGTCGACCATGACCTGCTCGCCGGCGTTGAGGCCTTCGAGGATCACCCATTGGCCGCCCTGCGCCGAACCGATCTTCACTGGCCGAGGCAACACCTTGCCATCTGAAGCAACCACCATCACGGTGTCGCCGGTGGATCCACGCGTCACGGCTTGCTGCGGCAGCAGGATGCCTGCGCTCGCCTCTGCTTGCTCGAGGCGCACTCGCACGTACATTCCCGGCAACAGGATGCCGGTGGGATTGGGCGCCTCGGCGCGCAAAGTGATCTGGCCTGAGGTCGGGTCCACCGACAGGTCGGCAAACAGCAGGCGCGCCGGCTGCGGGTACTCGCTGCCGTCTTCGAGCTCGATGCGCACCAGCGCCGCATTGGCGCCCGAGCGCTTGAGCTGGCCGCTTTCGACCGCGCGGCGCAAGCGCATCACTTCGGTGGTGGATTGCGTGAAGTTGACGTAGATCGGGTTGATCTGCTGGACGATGGCCAGCGGCGTGGCTTCGCCTTGTCCCACGAGCGCGCCCTCGGTGACCAGCGCGCGGCCGATGCGGCCCGAGATCGGCGACACCACCGACGTGTAGCTCAGGTTGATCTGCGCGGTTTGCACGGCGGCATTGCCGGCTGCGACGTCGGCCTCGGCCTGCGCCTTCGATGCCACTGCGTTTACGTAATCCTGCTTGCTGATCGCGTTGGCCTCGAGCAGCGGCTTGTAGCGCTCGGCTTGCGCGGCGGCCTGCGTGAGGCTGGCCTGCGCGCGCCCGACGGACGCGGCGGCGCTGGCGAGGGCGGCTCGATAGGGCGCGCTGTCAATCTCGTACAGCGGTTGGCCTGCGCGCACATCGCTGCCTTCGCGGAAGAGGCGCCTTTGCACGATGCCCGCGGCCCGGGCGCGTACCTGCGCAACGCGCGAGGCTTCCAGTCGCCCCGGGAGTTCCGTCGTGAGGCCGACCGAGCGCGGTGCAACGGTGAGGACGCCGACCTCCGCAAGTGGCATGCCGCCTCCGGGCGGCCCTTTGGCCTTGTCGGCTTCCTTCGCGCCGCAGGCTGCGAGCATCGCGATCATCGGGAGGAGCAGAAAGACCGCGCGAAGCAAGCGCACAGGCGCGCGGGCAAGGGTGGAAGACGTCGTCAAGGCCATGAAATACCTTAGGGGAAGGGTGCCGTACGGGGTAAACGAGTCGACTGGGGCGGGGCATCCAGATTAATTCAAGGAAATTACAGGAGCGCTGTGCGCGCTAGTGTAAATGACGGCCGCGCGATAGCGCTCTGCGATGGGTCCGATTAAAACGATTTTTCGACCGCGCGGACGCAGTTGGTTAGACTAAGCCCATGCAAATCATGGGAGGCCGCAATGGGAAAGATGCAGATGAACACCGGGATCAGCGAGAAAGACCGCGCCCGGATCGCGGAGGGCTTGTCGCGCCTGCTGGCCGACACCTACACCGTCTACCTCAAGACGCACAATTTCCACTGGAACGTCGAAGGCCCGATGTTCCAGACGCTCCATATCCTGTTCATGGAGCAATACACGGAAATGTGGAATGCCATCGACCTGGTGGCCGAGCGTATCCGCTCGCTGGGCCACTACGCGCCCGGAACCTACAAGCAGTACGAGAAGCTTGCTTCGATCGAGGAAACCGACGGGATCCCCAAGGCGACCCGCATGATCGAGCTGCTGATCGAGGGACAGGAGGCGATCGTGCGCACCGCGCGCTCGGTGCTGCCGGTGGCCGACAAGGCCAAAGACGAACCGACGCTCGATCTCCTTACGCAGCGCATGCAGATCCACGAGAAGAACGCCTGGATGCTGCGCTCGCTGCTGCAGAAGCAGTAGCCGGCCGCCGCAGTCGTCTGCCAGCCAAATCCGGAGCAGAATGTCGCGCATGAGCGCGACCCGCACCGAGAAGGATTCGTTCGGCCCGATCGAAGTCCCGGCCGACCGTCTTTGGGGCGCGCAGACCGAGCGCAGCCGCCAGTTCTTCCGCATCTCGACCGAGCGCATGCCGATCGAGGTGGTGCGCGCGCTTGCAATGACCAAGCGCGCGGCGGCCCGCGTCAACCTGTCGCTCGGGCTCCTCGAAGCCGATAAGGCGCAGGCGATCCAGTCCGCGGCCGACGAAGTGCTCGCCGGCAAGCTCGACGAGGAATTCCCGCTCTCGGTCTGGCAGACCGGCTCCGGCACGCAAAGCAACATGAATGTCAACGAGGTGCTGGCGAACCGCGCCTCGGAACTGCTCGGTGGCGAGCGCGGGCAGAAGCGGCTCGTGCACCCGAACGACGACGTCAACCTCGGCCAGTCGTCGAACGACGTGTTCCCGACCGCCATGCACCTCGCAGCGGTGCTGCAGATCGACCGCGCGCTCCTGCCCTCGCTCGAGGCGTTGCGCGAGACCCTTGCCCTCAAGCGCGACGCGTTCAAAGCCATCATCAAGATCGGGCGCACGCACTTGCAGGATGCGACGCCCCTGACGCTCGGCCAGGAGTTCTCGGGCTATGTCGCCCAGCTCGAATCGGCGGAGCGAGCCCTGCGCGCCACGCTCCCTGGGCTTAGCGAGCTGGCCGCGGGCGGGACCGCGGTCGGCACCGGCTTGAACACGCATCCCGATTTCGGGGAGAAAATCGCAGCCGCACTGGCAACCGACACCGGGGCGCCGTTCGTGAGCGCGCCGAACAAGTTCGCTGCGCTGGCCGGTCACGAAGCGCTGTTGTTTGCGCACGGCGCCCTCAAGACGCTGGCGGCCGCGCTGATCAAGATCGCAAACGACATTCGCTGGCTTGCGTCCGGCCCACGATCGGGACTGGGGGAAATCTCCATCCCGGAGAACGAGCCGGGCAGCTCGATCATGCCGGGCAAGGTCAACCCGACGCAGTGCGAAGCGATGACCATGCTGTGCGTCCAGGTGCTCGGCAACGACGTCGCGATCAACATCGGCGGCGCCTCGGGCAATTTCGAGCTCAACGTGTTCAAGCCGCTGCTCATCAACAGCTTCCTGCAAAGCACTCGCCTGCTGTCGGACGGCATGGAGAGCTTCGAGGAGCACTGCGCGCGCGGCATCGAGCCGAACGAGGCGCGCATTGGCGAGCTGGTGGGCAATTCGCTCATGCTGGTGACAGCTTTGGCGCCGCACATCGGCTATGACCGTGCCGCGCAGATCGCGAAGCACGCACACGCGAGCGGGAGCACGCTGAGGGAGGCGGCGATCGAGCTCGGTTTCGTGGGCGCGGACGAGTTCGACCAATGGGTGCGCGCCGAGGACATGACGGGGCCATCGGCCGAGGGGGCGAACTGAATCGACGAGAATTCGTGGGAACGTTGCCTGCGCTGTTGCTCGCAGGGTGCTCGACTGACGGAATCAGGCTCGACGCGCCGTATGTCTCGACGCCACAGCCGGTCGTCGAGGAAATGCTCCGCCTTGCGCAGGTGGGGCCCAAGGACATCGTCTACGACCTCGGTTGTGGCGACGGTCGATTCATCATTACCGCCGCGCAGAAGTTTGGCGCGCGCGGCGTCGGCATCGACATCGACCCGCAGCGACTCGCCGAAGCCGCGGCGGGCGCGCGCCGGGCGGGGGTAACAGGCCGCGTGAGCTTCCGCGAAGAGGACCTCTTCAAGACCGACTTCTCCAGCGCGACCGTGGTCACGCTGTTCCTGTTCTCCGAGCTCAACGAGCGCCTTGCGCCACGGCTTCGTGCCAGCCTCAAGCCGGGTGCGCGCATCGTGGCCTACCAGTTCGGGATCCCGGGCTGGCCGCCGGAGGAGCGATCGCAGCTCAATCTCGAGGGCAACAGCCACGATATGTTCCTCTGGCGAATAACCTAGAGCGGAGCGGTTTTTAAGGAGGGGGTACAGGGGAACCAAGGTTCCCCTGTACCGAGTAAACTGCGGCCCGCCATGTCAATCGTCATCCTCATCTCGGGTCGCGGCAGCAACATGCAGGCAATCCTCGACGCCGGCCTGCCTGTGTCTGCGGTCATCAGCAACAAGCGCGATGCAGCGGGCCTTGCGATTGCCGCCGCCCGCGGCGTGAAGACCGCGGTCGTCCAGGGCACTGATTACGGCACGCGCGAAGGCTTCGATGCCGCGCTTGCGGCCGAGGTGGCCAGGCATTCGCCGGCCGCGGTGGCGCTCGCCGGATTCATGCGTATCCTCACGCCGCGGTTCGTGGCGCGCTACGCGGACCGCCTGCTCAATATCCATCCTTCATTGCTGCCATCGTTTGTCGGGCTCAATACCCATGAACGCGCGCTAGCGGCCGGTGTCAAAGTCCATGGCTGCACGGTCCATTTCGTCACGCCGGACCTGGACCAGGGCCCGATCGTCGCCCAGGCGGCGGTTCCCGTGCTGCAGGGGGACACCGCGCAGGATCTCGCTGCGCGGGTGCTCGAGCAGGAACACATTGTTTATCCGCAGGCGCTGCGCTGGCTGATCGACGGCAAGCTTGTCGTCGACAAAGGCGCGGTCCTCGTCAAGGAACCCGATGCGCGACAAGCTCACTTTTCTGACCGGCCTTAGCGCCGCCCTGATTTCGTCGATGGCGCTCGCCGCGCCGGCAAATCGAATCGAGATTGCATACGACCTCAGCCGCAACGGCATGCCGATCGCGGAGCTCGTCGAGCGGCTGGAGCACGACGGCAAGACCTACAAGCTCAATGCGCAGCTGAAAGGAAAAGGCGTGTTCGCGTTGCGCGGCGATGCCGTGCGCACCAGCTGGGGCTCGATCGCCGCCGACGGCCTGCACCCGGTCGAGTTCGAGGACAAGCGCACCGGCAGGGATACCTCCCGCGCGAAGATCGACTGGGCCGGAAAGACGCTCACGCTGCAGGCGAAAGAGGGGGCTTCGGAAACCAAGCCGCTGCCGCCGGACATCCAGGACCGGCTTTCGTTTTCATACAATTTCGCGTTCCGCGTGCCTGGCGCCAATCCGGTCGGTGTAAGCGTAACCGACGGCAAAGGCATCTCGACGTACTCGTACAAGGCGACGGGGCGTGAGAAAGTGACCACGCCAGCCGGCGAGCTGGATGCGCTCAAGATCGAGCGCCAGAAGAAAGAGCCTGACGACCGAAGCACCGAAATCTGGCTGTCCGCCAAGCACGGGTATGTGCCAGTGCGCATCCTCGTGGTTGAGAAAGACGGCACGCGCATCGACCAGGTTGCCACGCGGATTACCGCGCAGTGATCGCCGTACCGCGGTCGAACGCGCGATCGGCCCGGTCGTGAAGCCCACCAAGGCGCTGATCGCGCATGCTTCCGAAGCGTTGTCGGAAGCGATGAGATTTTCCTCGCCCGCGGACCAGGCGGTGTCGCGGCATTTCCGCAACAATCGCGAGCTTGGGCAGGCCGATCGCGCTTTCGTCGCCGAAACGGTATTTGGCGCATTGCGCCGGCGCCGATCGCTCGCAGTGGCCGCACAATCCGAGTCGCCCTACTCGCTGGTGCTGGCCTCGCTCGTGCGCCTGCAGGGAATCCCGGTGCGCGCCGTGGCCGACGTAGTGCGGGAGAAAGACCTTCCGTTGCTCGAACGTGCGCTCGCGTCGCGGCCGGAAGACCAGCCCGCCGCGGTGCAGCTCGATATGCCCGACTGGCTTTGGGAGCGCCTCGTCACGGAGTACGGGGATATCGAAGCTCGCGCGATCGGGCAGGGCCTGCTGACCCCGGCGCCGATGGACTTGCGCGCCAATGCGATCAAGTCTTCGCGTGAAGCCGCGCTGGAGGCCTTGCGCGCTTCGGGATTCGCAGCCGAACCGACACCTTACTCGGCTACCGGAATCCGGCTGGCCGGGAAGCCCGCGATCAACCGGCATCCGCTGTTCCTCGATGGCCGGGTCGAAGTTCAGGACGAAGGCAGCCAGTTGCTCGCGGCAATCGTCGCGCCCCGGCGGGGCGAGATGGTCGTCGACTTCTGCGCGGGTGGCGGCGGAAAGACGCTCGCGTTGGGCGCGCTGATGCGCAATACCGGCAGGCTCTACGCGTTCGATGTCTCGGCCAAGCGCCTCACGGGACTGGACCCGCGCCTCGCGCGCTCGGGACTTTCGAATGTCCATCCGGTCGCCATCGCGAACGAGAACGACCTGCGCGTGAAGCGCCTCGCGGGCAAGATCGACCGCGTGCTGGTGGACGCGCCGTGCTCGGGTTTCGGCACCTTGCGCCGCAACCCGGACCTCAAGTGGCGTTTCGGGGAGAAAGACGTGGCCGAGCTTGTTTCAAAGCAATCGCGCATCCTTGCAGCGGCTGCCCGCCTGCCGCATCCCGGCGGCCGACTCGTGTATGCAACCTGCAGCATCCTGCGCGAGGAGGGCGAAGAGGTCGCAGCGAAATTCCTCGCCGATCACCGGGACTTTCGCCAGATTTCATGCGCCGAGGTTCTCAAGTCGCAGGGCGTCGCGCTCGATACTGGCATGAACCTGCGCCTGTTCCCCCATCTTCACCGGACCGACGGATTCTTTGCGGCGGTGTTCGAGCGGAGCGCCTAACTCTCCCTGCGGTATCGGCCGCGCAGCTTCACCGTGAGCAGCGCGATCCACGCCTGCGGATCGGCCAGCAGTTGCATCACCATGGGTGGCTCCGGGCTTTAGAAGAGGATGCGCATCCCGAGCGAGCGAAACGACCTTTCTGGCGGCCCGGAATTCTGCGCGCCCAGTGTGCCATCGACCTGCACCCGATTGGCCACTATCCATACTCGTAATCCTGCGTGCCGGGTCGGCTTCTCCGCGCGTTGGCCGTAGGCCTCCACGATGCCGAATAGCCGGGGTGTCAGCGCGACCTCGGCGCCGAGACCCCAAGTCCCCCGCGTGGACCCGAACTGCCGGTCCTGATTGGCACCTACGTTCGCGTGCATCACGACGAAGTCGTTCGCGAACGAGAAGCTGCCTATCGCATTGACGTACGGATTGAGCGTGCGCCGCGACTGGAATGGGGTCACGTGCCCGGCGCCGAAGGTGATTGCGTAGCCGGTGCCGTTGGTTTCCAGCGGCTTCAGCAGCGTCTTCGCCTGGACAACCGTGACCCGGCTGTCGCCCGGCGCGTTCCCATCCACCCAAATGCCACCCAGCGTGAGCTCTACCCGGCCGAACGGGTTGCAGGCGGGCAGGAACCAGAACTCCTGCTCGTCGATTTTGCGCTGGCGCTTCACGAACGTCTCGACCTGGCAGCCGCCGGAATCGACGACGCGGGCGTCGTCCGTAACGAAGGGACGCGCGGCGTGCGCTGCCCCAGGCATGCAAAGGATCAACAGCGAAAGCAGCGATTTTAGTTTTGGCATGGCCCGGCAACGCGATCCGCTGTTTGCGAAAAACCCGAAAGCATCCTTACACTGGGAATATTACAGACAAACGCTGGCACGGTATCGCCGTGGAAGGCACCTAGCCGATGGCAGGAAGCTCGATCCAAAGCGTGCTGCTCGATTTGTGGGCCGACCTCAACAAGCCCACCATCCTTTGGCAGCTCGGCGCGCTGGTCGCATGCGTCCTCGTTGCCTGGGCAATGTCCCGCACTGCGCGGGTCCAGACCACGCAAGCGCAGTCCACCGCGATCAGGGTGGGCGCGGGGGGATTCAACCGCATCCTCTTCCCGCTGCTCGTCGTAGGGCTCCTCTTCATTGCCCGCGCGGCGCTTTCGCGCTCGGGCGCGGCCCATTTGCTTTCGGTCGCGATCCCGTTGTTCGCGTCGCTCGCGGGCATCCGTTTCGTGGTCTACCTGTTGCGGCTCGGGTTTGCGCCGGGCGGGGCGCTCGCTGCGTGGGAGCGCGGCGTGGCCGCAGTCATTTGGGCCGCGGTCGCGCTTTACCTGACCGGGCTCCTGCCGGAGATCCAGGCGCTGCTCTCCAGCGTGCAGCTCTCGATCGGCAAGCAGAAATTCACGCTGCAGCTGGCAGTCGAGTCGGTGTTCTGGCTCCTGCTCACTTTGCTGCTTGCGCTGTGGGTCGGCAGCGCGCTCGAGGCGCGCCTCATGCGCGCCGATGGCCTGCACATGAGCATGCGCGTGGTGCTCGCGCGCCTGGTGAAGGCGACCCTGCTGGTGGCGGCGATCCTCATCGTGCTGCCAGTGATGGGCATCGACCTCACGGTTCTCTCCGTATTCGGCGGGGCGGTGGGCGTGGGGCTCGGCCTCGGCCTGCAGAAGATCGCGAGCAACTACGTCTCCGGGTTCATCATCCTGCTCGACCGCTCGATCCGGCTCGGCGACTGGATCACGGCCGACAGCCACTATGGCGAGGTCAAGCAGATCACCACGCGCTATACCGTCGTGCGCTCGCTTGCCGGCGTGGAGGCGATCATCCCGAACGACACGCTGGTCACCTCGACCGTCCTCAACAACACCTACGCGGACAAGAAGCTGCGCCTCTCGATCCGGGTATCGGTGGCGTATGGCACGGAGCTCGAGCCTGTGCTCGCCTTGCTGGCCGAGATCGCCGCAGCCCATCCGCGCGTCCTGAAAGACCCTGCGCCCAACGCGTTGATCCTTTCGCTGGGGGACAACGGGATCGACCTGGAAGCCGGTTTCTGGATCGACGATCCGGAGAACGGACGCACCAATATCAACTCCGAAATCACCCTCCGGTTTCTCGCCGAATTCAAGGCGCGCGGAATTGAAATTCCCTTTCCCCAGCGGGAGGTTAGGATCATCTCCAGGGACACTGCCTGAGCCCGCACAAAGTGTCACGATTTACCTGTTGCGCGAGAGGGCGGTTCGCGTAGAATCGCGCGCAACTTCCCCCAATCACACTAGATAAAACTCCCTCCAGATGCTCTTTTCCGGTTTCTTCGATCTGCCCGTTTGGGGCCTTGTCGCCGTCGCCCTCGCCCTCACGCACGTCACGATTGCCGCGGTGACGATCTTCCTGCATCGCCACCAGGCGCACAGGGCACTCGACCTGCATCCCATCGCGTCGCATTTCTTCAGATTCTGGCTGTGGCTGACGACCGGCATGGTGACCAAGGAGTGGACCGCGATCCACCGCAAGCACCACGCCAAGTGCGAGACGGTGGACGACCCGCACAGCCCGCAGGTGCTCGGCATCAACAGTGTGCTCTGGGGCGGCGTGTTGCTGTACGTCAAGGAGTCCTACAACAAGGACACCATCGAGCGCTACGGCCACGGCACGCCCGACGACTACATGGAGCGCCACCTGTATTCGGCGCACGCGATCCTCGGCCTCACGCTGATGGGCGCGATCAACATCTTCCTGTTCGGCATCATCCCGGGCCTCCTGATCCTCGTGACGCAGATCGTCTGGATCCCGTTCTGGGCCGCCGGCGTGATCAACGGCATCGGCCACTGGTTCGGCTATCGCAACTTCGACGCTGCGGATGCGAGCACCAACATCGTGCCGTGGGGCATCCTCATCGGCGGCGAGGAGCTGCACAACAACCACCATTCGCACGCCACCTCGGCCAAGCTCTCATCGCGGTGGTACGAGTTCGACATCGGCTGGATGTACATCTGCTTGCTCGAGAAGATGGGCCTCGCCACGGTCAAGAAAGTGGCGCCCAAGCCGCGTTTCGCGGATGCAAAGGCGGTTTCCGACCTTGATTCGGCGACCCTGCATGCGGTCATCAATAACCGCTATGACGTGCTCGCGCGATTCGCCAAGTCGCTGAAGAAGACCTATGCGCAGGAGCTCACCCGCCTGAAGCAGGGCTCGCCAGTGCATGCGGCCTCGCTTCGCTCTCTCAAGCCCGACCTCATGCGCGCGAGCGTGCTGCCCGCGACGGAGAAAGAGCGCCTCATCGACGCGCTCAAGCACAGCAAGGCGCTCGAGACTGTCCTGGCCATGCGCGACGAGCTGGTCGCCCTGTGGGAGCGCTCCAACGCCTCCAAGGAGCAGCTGCTGCAGGAGTTCAAGGACTGGTGCCACCGCGCCGAGTCGAGCGGCATCGTGCCCCTGGCGGAGTTCAGCCAGCGCCTGCGCTGCTACGCCTGAGTAAGCGAAGCGCCAATAAAAAGGGCCCGCGATGCGGGCCCTTTTTTATTTCCGGGCGGCCGTTGCGGGTCGCCCGAATGCTGATTACTTCAGCTTTGTTTCCTTGTACATCACGTGCTTCCTCGCCTTCGGATCGAATTTCTTGATCTCGAGCTTGTCCGGCGTGGTGCGCTTGTTCTTGGTCGTGGTGTAGAAGTGGCCGGTGCCGGCGCTCGACTCGAGCTTGATCTTTTCACGCATGGTCAAACTCCTTTGATTTCGCCTTTGGCGCGCAGGTCGGCGAGGACGGCGTCGATGCCGTTCTTGTCGATCGTGCGCAATGCATTGGTGGACACGCGAAGTCGGATCCAGCGATTCTCGCTCTCGACCCAGAACCGGCGATAGTGCAGGTTGGGAAGAAAGGTGCGCTTGGTCTTGTTGTTCGCGTGCGACACCAGGTTACCTTTCATCGGCTTTTTGCCGGTGACTTGGCAGACTCTGGACATGGGGGGCTCCGCAGAAAAAGGCGAGATTTTACACGGTATTAGGCCGGGTGCTCAACCTTTACTCCCGACACCTTTGCTTCGGGCGGGGCGGCCCTGAACCAGCGCCGGTCGGCATAAAAGCCGGGGTGAGCGCTTTCGGGCAGCCAGCCCGGATATCCAAATACAGGCAAGGGCGCCAGTTGGCGGGGGCGTGCGTCTTTGGGCAGGGTCCGGATCCACTTGGCTACGGCGGCGTCCAGAGTGGCTGCCAGCTCGGATGCGGGGCCATCGAGCTGGGCGCGGCTCACCGGCACGAAAACCGCCTTGCACGTGATGCCTGGATACGGAGCAAGCGCTTTCTCGTAGGCCGAATGCCCGAGCAGCACGAAACGCGCGTCAGCCGCAAGCGCTTCGCGGCGCTCCCAGAAGAGTTCCTGCCAGGAAAAGGCGCGAACCAGCGCCTCGAACCCCGCAAGGATTGGGTCTGTGCATGCCACTACGACGCCACCTTCGTCGACCAAAGTGAGCAGGTCGCGCAGCGGGCCACGAACTTTGCCTTCCGATGCGATGCACTCGACGTGGCGCGCGTTGATCGCCGCCTTGGTCCGCGGGAAGGCAAGCCAGGCGAGCGCATTGAAAAAGTCGTGGAGGTTGGCGGCGCGCGTCTCCACCTGGCCTGAATCGAACACCCGCTGCTCGTATGCCCTGGCGCTGGTCGAAGCGGGCGGGCAATAACGCACCGGACGGCCGGCGGCAGTGACCGGAGGGTATGCAGAGGCCTCCGCCAGTGCATTCAGGTCGTCCAGTCCCTGGCGCTCCCCCAATTGCGTCAGCCAGTCCCGCAACGGATCGAACGCGGGGTGGGCCGTGGCGTGTGGCGGTAGGAGCGGCGGCAGGTCGGCTAGCGGAGCTGCCATGCGAGCGACTCGCCGGCGCGCATCGGCACGACTTCATCCGCGCCGAACTTGTAGGCGTCCGGCACGCGCCACTCCTTGCGCACCAGGGTGATCCTGTCCTTGTTGCGCGGGAGGCCGTAGAAATCGGCGCCGTGGAAGCTGGCAAAGGCTTCGAGTTTGTCGAGCG
This sequence comes from uncultured Bordetella sp., assembly GCA_964652785.1. GTDB lineage: Bacteria > Pseudomonadota > Gammaproteobacteria > Burkholderiales > SG8-39 > SZAS-79. Next base: position 24,821 of record CAZZDV010000003.1, on the reverse strand, counting down.
CGTAGGCCTCCTCGAACGCGGTGGCGTAGAGCTCGATGGCGGCATGCGCGGTGTACAGGCCCGCGCAGCCGCACGCGGTTTCCTTGGCGTGCTTGGCGTGAGGCGCGCTGTCGGTGCCCAGAAAGAACTTGGGATTGCCGGAAATCGCCGCCTCGACCAGCGCTTCGCGATGTTCCTCGCGCTTGAGCACCGGCAGGCAATAGTTATGCGGCCGGATGCCTCCCATGAAAAGCGCGTTGCGGTTCATGAGCAGGTGATGCGCGGTGATCGTGGCCGCGATGTTCGGGCCGGTAACTTCGACATACTGGGCCGCGTCGCGCGTGGTGATGTGCTCGATCACGATCTTGAGGCCGGGGAAGCGGTCGACCAGCGACCCCATCGTGGTGTCTATGAAAGCCTTTTCGCGATCGAACACGTCGATCTCGGGCTCGGTCACCTCGCCGTGGATGAGCAGGGGCATGCCGAGCTCCTCCATTTTCTCGAGCGTGTGAAAGCAGCGTGAAATGCGCGTGACACCGGCGTCCGAATGCGTGGTGGCGCCCGCGGGATAGAGCTTCACGCCCTGGATGCGGCCCGAGAGCTTCGCCCGCGCGATTTCCTCCGGCGGCGTGTCGTCGGTCAGGTACAGCGTCATCAGCGGCTCGAAGCGCGAGTTTTCCGGCAGCGCGTCGAGGATGCGCTCGCGATAGTCGAGCGCCCGCTTGGTCGTGGTGATCGGCGGCTCGAGGTTCGGCATGACGATCGCGCGCGCAAAGCAGCGCGCCGTGTGCGGCAGCACCGAGGCCATGTGCTCCCCGTCGCGCAGGTGCAGGTGCCAGTCGTCAGGTCGGGTGAGTTCGAGGGTATCCAAGGCAGTGGGCGCAGGAAGTTCGGGTGGAAGTGTGGACCGCGCGATTCTAGCGTGGCTTGGTGCCTTTCAGACCCTGCGCCTGGCCGAGTTCGAGGGCGCGGGCATAGAGGGCATTCTTCGATCCGCCGGTGAGGCGCGCGGCGATGCGGGCTGCCTCGCTGACGGACAGGTCCTCCAGCAGGACAAGCAGGATCCTCTCCGCTTCGCCGTCGTCCTTCGACTCGGCTGCCGCCTTGGGGCCGAGCACCAGCACGAACTCGCCCTGCTGGCGGTGGGAATTCGAGCCGATCCATTCCGCCGCGGCCCCCAGCGGAAGCCGCGCGATCTCCTCGAACTTCTTCGTGAGCTCGCGTGCGATCACGACTTCGCGCTCCGGGCCGAAGGCGGCCGCGAGGTCGGTGACGGTTTCGAGCACGCGATGGGGCGCTTCGTAGATCACCACCGGGCATTCGGCCTCGATTTTTGCGAGGGCCTTGCGGCGGCCGCCGGGCGTGGCGGGCAGGAAGCCCACGAACAGGAACCGGTCGGCCAAAAACCCGCTTGCGCTATACGCCGCGATTGCGGCGCTGGCGCCGGGAATCGGGATGACGCGGATGCCCGCCCGGTGGGCGGCTTCGACGACCAGGGCGCCGGGATCGGAGACTCCCGGCGTGCCCGCGTCGCTCACCAACGCGACATTCCTTCCGGCGCCGATGGATTCGACCAGCTTCGCCCCGGCCGTGCGCTCATTGTGCTCATGCAGCGCGACGGTCTTGGCGTTGATTCCGTGCGCCGCAAGGAGCGTCCGGGTCGTGCGGGTGTCCTCGCAGGCGACAAGATCGACCGCGGCGAGGATTTCCCGGGCCCGCGGCGTGAGATCCGACAAATTGCCTATGGGCGTCGCGACGACGTAGAGCGTTCCGGCGGGAGGGGATTCCTGTGGCAATGAAACTCCAAGTCAACGCCGATTGTGCGGGTTCGTTAAGCGATGGGCAACCACGGGTCGGCTGCAGGGGCAGCCGCCGTACCATGGATGGAACCAGGAATGGACACAGCCACCGCGGGCCGCAAGGCCGAGGCACTGGCCGAACGCCTCCTGACCGGGGCGGGTCTGGCGATCATCGCGCGCAATTTCCGCTGCCGCCACGGCGAGATCGACCTCATTGCGCGCGAGGACGACACCTTCGTCTTCTGCGAGGTGAGACTGCGAACGAACGAATCGCACGGCGGCGCCGGGGAGAGCATCACAGGGCGAAAGCAGGCGCGCATCGTCGCCGCGGCCCGCTATTTCCTCACCGCGCGCCCGGAGGCGCCCTGCCGTTTCGACGTGTTGCTCCTGCAGACGCTGGATGTCGCGCGCATCCAGTGGATCAGGAATGCCTTCACAGTCTAGCGGCGCAGTGCTCCTTGCTGTCGCCCTCGCATTCGCGGCGGCTGCATTCGCAGAACCCGCCAAGCAGAAGACCGGGCAGGTGCGCATGCTCGTGCAAAGCTCACCGTTGGCGGGATTCCGGCATGGGGAGGCCGCCGAGGTCTGGCAGGACCTGCGCGGCGGCGACAGGCTTTCGCTCGTGCGCGAGCCCGGAAACACTTTCGACCCGAACGCAGTTCGCGTCGAGTGGCGCGGTCGCAAGCTCGGCTACGTGCCCAGGCGCGACAACGCGGCGCTTGCGTGGGCCATCGATCGCGGCGAAACGCTGCACGCCAGAATCAGCAAGGCCGAGTGGCATCCCAATCCCGCGCGCCGCATCGCGTTCGAGGTCTTCATAGAGTGAGACGGGTGTAAAATCGCCGCATGGGTCATGCAGATAAAAGCGCGGACAAGGGTCGCGGGGGCCAAGGGGGTCGCGGGGGCCAAGGCACCTCAGTCGTGATTCCGCAGGCGCAACTGGAAGGGCGCATCGCAGGTCATTTTGCCGCCAGCGCGAGCCTCAAGGCCTCGTGCGCGAGCGAACTTTCCGTCCCGATCGCGCGCGCGATCGATGCAATGACCAGGTGCTTGCAGGCGGGAGGCAAGATCCTCGCCTGCGGCAACGGCGGGTCGGCGGCCGACGCGCAGCATTTTTCCGCGGAACTCCTCAATCGCTTCGAAGTCGAAAGGCCTCCGTTGGCGGCCATTGCGCTGACCACGGACACCTCTACGCTGACTTCGATCGGCAACGATTACGGCTACGACCAGGTGTTCGAGAAGCAGGTCCAGGCGCTCGGGCGTCCGGGTGACGTGCTGTTCGCCATTTCGACTTCCGGAAACTCGGGCAACGTCATGGCTGCAATGCGCGCCGCGTCCGCCGCGGGGATGGCCATCGTTGCGCTCACCGGGCGCGGCGGCGGCAAGATGGCGGCGATGCTTTCGGCGGCGGATGTGCATATCTGTGTGCCCCACACGGTGACCGCGCGCATCCAGGAGGTCCACCTCCTTGCGCTGCATTGCCTGTGTGACGGGATCGACGCAATTCTTTTTGGAGCGAAGTGATGAAAAAAGCTGGCTGGCTTGCAATGACCTGCGCACTCATGGCGGGCCTCATGTTGGCGGGATGCTTGCCCGTGGCGGCCATCGTGGGCGGTGCCACCGTGGGTTCGGTGAATGACCGACGCACCTCGGGGACACAGATCGACGACGAAGGCATCGAGCTGCGCGCCTCCAACCGGATCAGCGAGCGCTTCGGCGACCGCGTGCATGTCAACGTGACCGCTTTCAACCGGAGCGTGCTGCTGACCGGCGAAGTGCCGAACGAAGCGGCCAAGGCCGAGATCGAGAAGCTGGCTGGCGGCGTGGTCGGAGTGCGGGGTGTCACCAACGACCTCGCGGTTGCCGGATCCTCAGCGCTAACGTCGCGGGCTAACGACACTTACCTGACCTCCAAGGTCAAGGCGCGTTTTGTCGACGTGAACCATTTCAACCCGTTCCACGTCAAGGTGGTCACCGAGAACAGCACCGTCTACCTGATCGGTCTGGTGACCGACGCCGAGGCCAAGTCCGCAACGGACATCGCGCGCACCACCGGCGGCGTGCGCAAGGTCGTGCGCCTCTTCGAGTACTGCAAGCTCGGCGACGAGGTATGCAGGGGGTCCTCGCCGAGGGCTGATCAACAGCGGGCACCCGGCAAGCAATAGGTCGACGACCCGGGGTGAGCGAAAAGGCGATGCCACCGGCACCGGCTTTCGAACGGAAGATCCGGCCGCCCGAGACTCTGGCCCAGGGCATTGCGGGCGCCACGCGCCCCCTCGTATTTACCAACGGCGTCTTCGACATCCTGCATCGCGGCCATGCCGCGTACCTGGCGCAGGCGAGGGCGCTCGGCGCCGCCCTGGTGGTGGCCGTGAACAGCGATGCCTCGGTCAGGCGCCTGGGCAAAGGCTCCGATCGCCCCATGAACGGGCTGGCCGACCGGCTTGCGGTCATCGCTGCGCTCGAGGCGGTCGATTTCGTCACCTGGTTCGAGGAAGACACGCCGCTGGCACTGATCGAATCGGTGCGCCCGGATGTGCTCGTGAAGGGCGGCGATTGGGCGGTGGAGAAAATCGTCGGCGCAGCCGTTGTGCTCGCCAGGGGCGGGCGCGTTCTGTCGATCGCGTTCGAGCACGAGCGCTCGACGACGGCGCTTGTTCAACGCATCCGCGGGTCGAGGTAAAGCTCGAAATCGCGCGCGCCCCGCATCGGGTTGTCGTAGTCGCCCTCGAAACCCTGGAAGCAAAGGTCGTCGCCCAGCCAGTCCGCGTACGCCAGGAACAGCTCGCGGATCTCCGCGAGATCGGCGGCCGTGGCATCGAGAATTGTCACATTCATGTGCAATTTTGAGCGTTTCCGGCGCTTGCTGTCGAGGTAAACTGGGCGCATGAAACTCCACCAGCTGAAGATCGATTTCAACGCCGAGCACGACCGGTTGCTGATGCTCGTCTCGACCGACGACGGCGCTGTGGTCCGCATGTGGCTCACCCGCCGCTTCGTCAAGCTGCTGTGGCCGCTGCTCGTGAAGCTTGCCGAGGAAGCCAGTCCGCGCATCAAGGTGCAGGCGAACGCGGAGGCGCGCAAGGCGCTGCTGGGCATCGAGCACCAGAAGGCCGTGCAGCGCGCCGACTTCTCCAAGCCTTTCCAGCAGAGCGAGCGCTCCACCCCGCTTGGGGCCGAGCCGTTATTGCTGGCGAGGATCCAGACGGGCAACGATGCCAAGGGCCTGCCGGTCGTTTCGCTGCACCCCTCCACCGGGCAGGGCCTTACGCTGACGCTCGACGAAGTGCTGCTTCATTCGGTCTGCCGGCTGCTGCAGGCCGCGGTCAGCAAGAGCGACTGGGACATGGAGCTCAAGCTGCCCGGCGCACAGGCCGAGCCGGTCGACGAGCTCGAGTCCCGCACGATCAACTAGGGGCGGGTCAGCCGACGGTTTCGCCGGCGGCCTCTCGTGCTTCGGCGCGCAGGGCCTCGATCCTTGCCGAAGCGTGCAGCCAGTCGTCCTCGGCCTGCGCCAGTTCGGACTTCAGGCGCGCTTCGACATCGATGACCTGCTTGAGGCGCTCGCGCTGCGATTCCTCATAGACGGTTGAATCCGCAAGCGCCGCCTTTGCGGTTTCGTATTCGCGACCCAGTTTTGCGACCCTCGATTCGATCGCCGCCAGCGACTTCTCGATGCGCTTGGTCTGCGTGCGGACCGCTTCGGCCGCCGACTTGCGTGCCTCCGCGTCGGCGCGGCGTTCGTCCTTGCGGGTGGCCTTCGGCGTGTCCTCGCGCCTGGTTTTCTCGGTTTTGAGGCGCGCCTTGCGGTAGTCCTCGAGGTCGCCGTCGAAATCGGTGAGCTGTCCGTCGGCCACGACGATGATGCGGTCCGCGCAGGTCGAGAGCAGGTGGCGGTCGTGGGACACGATGATCAGCGCGCCTTCGTAGGATTGCAGCGCCATCGACAGGGACCTTCGCATCTCCAGGTCGAGGTGGTTCGTGGGCTCGTCGAGCAGCAGCAGGTTGGGCTTGCGCCGTACGAGGGCAGCCAGCGCAAGCCGGGATTTCTCGCCGCCGGAGAGCGGCCCGATCGGGCGCTGCGCCGCCTCGCCCGCGAAACCGAAGCCGCCGAGGAAGTCGCGCAGGTGCTGCTCTCGGTCCGAGCGGAATAGCCGCGTCATCATCTGAAGCGGCGTTTCGTCGGCGCGCAGCGTTTCGATCTGGTGCTGGGCGAAATAGCCGACCACGATGTCCCGCCCCGTTGTCCGCCGTCCGTCAGTGGGCGCGAGCTCGCCGGCCAGCAGGCGCACCAGCGTCGTCTTGCCGGCCCCGTTGGCGCCGATCACAGCGATGCGGTCGTTGCGCGTGAGGGACATCGAGATGCCGGAGAGCACCTTCCGGTCGCCATAACCGATCGAGGCTTCCTCGAGCGTCACGATGCGTTCAGGCTGGCGTTCGGGCTGCTCGAACTCGAAGTGGAAAGTGTCCGCCGCATAGATCGGGGCGACTTTCTCCATCTTCTCGAGCTGCTTCATGCGGCTCTGCGCCTGGCGGGCCTTGCTCGCCTTGGCCTTGAAGCGCGAGACGAACCCTTCGATGCGCTTTATCTCGCGCTCCTGGCGCGTGGCAAAGGCGGCCTGCTGGATGAGTTCCGAGGCGCGCTGCTGCTCGTAGGACGAGTAGTTGCCGGTATACAGGCGCATCGAGCCCCGAATCTCATCCCTAGCCCCGCCGGGCAGGATGGCCAGGATGCGGTCCGAGATGCGGTCGAGGAAATCGCGGTCGTGCGACACCACGAGCAGGGTGCCCGGATAGGAGCGCAGCCAGTTCTCCAGCCAAAGCATGGTGTCGATGTCGAGGTGGTTGGTCGGCTCGTCCAGCAGCAACAGGTCGGAGGGGCTCATCAGCGCCCGGCCGAGGTTCAGCCGCATGCGGTAACCGCCCGAGAATTCCTTTACGGCCCGCTGGGCGGCATCCGGGGGGAATCCGAGTCCCGCCAGTAGCGACGCGGCGCGCGCCCGGGCGGTGTACCCGTCCGCATGAGCGAAGCGCTCGTGGGCGAGGGCAAGGGCATGCCCGTCGTCCTCGTCGTCATGGGCTTCTTCGGCTTCGCGGATCGCCGCCTCGGCGGCGCGCAGCTCGAGATCCGCGTCCAGCAGGTATTCGAGCACCGGCTGCTCGAGCGCCGGGGCGACCTGCTCGATCCACGCCACGCGGGTGCCGGGCTGAATCTCGCATTCGCCGCGGTCCGGCGTGAGCTCGCCCGCCATGAGCGAGAGCAAGCTCGACTTTCCGGAGCCGTTTGCCCCCACCAGGCCGATTTTCCAGCCGCGCTCGAGCGTGAGCGAGGCCCGGTCGAACAGCACGCGAGGGCCGCGGGCGATGGCCAGATTGCGAAAAAGGATCATTGCCGGAACGCAGGGAATCAGAGGGGAACGGAGTATAATGCGCGCCCTCGGCGAGCTCTCGCCAAATCACAGGCGTATCGACCATCAGTTCCGGTTTCGAACAACTCGGCCTCATCCCGCCGCTCCTCCAGGCGGTCCAAGACCTCGGCTACACGCAGCCTTCCCCGATCCAGGAGAAGGCGATCCCCATCGTGCTCGAAGGCCGCGACTTGATGGCCGGCGCGCAGACCGGCACCGGCAAGACCGGTGCGTTCGCGCTGCCGACGCTGCAGCGCCTGGCGCCGCTCGCAACCACCAGCACCTCGCCCGCCAAGCACCCGGTGCGCGTCCTGGTGCTCGCGCCGACGCGCGAGCTCGCAATCCAGGTGGAGGAGAGCTTCAAGGCCTATGCCAAGCACCTGCCGATCCGCTCGACCTGCGTTTACGGCGGCGCCGACATGCGCGCCCAGATCGCCGAGCTCAAGGCCGGCGTGGAAGTCCTCGTGGCCACGCCCGGGCGTCTTCTCGACCACGTGCAGAACAAGACCGTGATGTTCAACCAGGTGAGCGTGCTCATCCTGGACGAAGCCGACCGCATGATGGACATGGGCTTCATGCCCGACATCCGCCGCATCATCGCCCTGCTGCCGGTGCAGCGTCAGAACCTGCTGTTCTCGGCGACCTTCCCGGACGAGATCAGGAAGCTCGCCGGCTCGATCCTGCGCAACCCGGCCGAGATACAGATCGCCGCAAGGAACGCGCCCTCCGAGCTGGTCACCCATATCGTGCATCCGGTTGCGCGCGAAAAGAAGCGCGACCTGCTCACCCACGTGATCCGCTCCAGGGACCTCAAGCAGGTGCTCGTGTTCTGCGGCACGCGCATCGGCACGAACCGCCTGGCCCACCAGCTGCGCGCGGCCCATATCCATGCCGACGCGATCCACGGCGACAAGTCCCAGGCCGAGCGCCTGGTTGCGCTCGAGGCATTCAAGGCCGGCAAGACGGCCGTGCTGGTCGCGACCGACGTCGCATCCAGGGGCCTCGATATCGAGGGACTGCCGCAGGTCATCAACTTCGACATCCCGCATTCGCCCGAGGACTACGTGCACCGCATCGGCCGCACCGGCCGCGCGGGTGCGACGGGCGAAGCGATCTCGCTGGTGTCCCCGGACGACCTCGAGGACCTCGCCGCAATCGAGAAGCTGATCAAGAAGAAGATCGATCGCGTGCTGGTGCCGGGCTACGAGCCCGACCCGGCCACACTCACCGCGCTGCTCGGCAAGGAAGAGGCCGACAAGGTGAAGCACGTCGCCACGCCGATCGCCCCGATCTCCACCGGACGCTCGCGCCGCGAACAAGTCGAGCGGGCCGAGAGGCAGGAGCGTTCCGGCCGCCCGCACGCTTCGCGCTCTTCGCCGCCTTCACGCGCGCCCGCCGCGCCGGCCGACCCGATCTTCAGCAAGCCCTACGAGCCGGGCAGTGCGCCCGCCGCAGCAAACCAGGTCAACCCTGCCTCCGAGCAACGCTCGCAGCGGCGCGTGCGCCCAATCGGAGCGCTGCTTGGCGGGTTGCGCAAAAGCTGAACTTTCTGTTCTGAAGACCTAAGCCTGGAGCCATTCTCCGGGTAGTTGATGTACTGATACCGGTACATTCGGCCCGGCCGGAGAAACTCCTTGCTAGCCCGGCGCAATCGCCAGTTCATCGAACCTGGCGAGGATGTCTTTCATCGGCGCCGTGTCGAGCTTCGGCATGGACTTGTGAAGTACATCCAGACACTGTCCGATAAACGACGAAACCCACGGTTTCAACTCCGCGATGTCGGATGCGTCGACTGGGATGAACGTCTTGTAATCGGCGACGTGGCGCCGTTCCATGAGCGCGTTGTATTTCTTGGCCGTATCGGCCAGCATCACCGCCGGTTTGACGAAATGCAGCGCCAGGAGTTGATGAATCGCGTCGTGGCTTTTCGCGCGCAGGCCTTTCGAGGCAAGCAAAGCGGTGGCCATGTGGAAGCAGGCAAAGTACATTTCCTTGATGCAACTGCGATACTCCGTGCCGTACGGACCGGCGAGATTGTTCATTGCCGCCGCCAGAGCGCCGCGAGCCGCCTGAATCTCATGCGCCACGGTTGCGGCTAATTCGGCCTTGTCCATACCACCTCCAGATCGGGGCGAATCGAGTCGAGGAACAGGCTCTTGTCCGTAATGTAGAGCGGCACCGGCCGCAGAAAAATTCCATAGGGTCCGGACCGGTACGGGGACTGGGCGCTGAAGGCGATGGCGGAAAGCCGGGTCTCGAGCTCGGCGCTGCGCGATCCGTCGAAAAAAACCGCCATGTCGAGATCGGAATGCTCGTCCGCGCCGCCGGTTGCGCGGCTGCCGAAGACCGCCATTTTTCCCGGCATCACCGGCAGCGTGTGGAAACCGGCGCAAAACCGGCGCAGCACGTCCTGCTCGCCGGGGGTGAGCAGGGTGTCCGGCGCGAACCGCATGGCCGACAGAACACCGTCGGGTACGGTGACAACCCGCACCCGGACGCCTCTTGTTCGGAGCCGCGCCCGATAGCGGCGCATCCGCTCTGCCGAAGACAGCGGCGCAACACTTTTCGGGCGTCCACCTTTGGGCTTTGCAAGGGTGTCCATGCGGCTTATTGTAACGCGTTACGAAAACCTACCCCAGCGCGCGAAGCGACACATGTCTTATACTCGCCAAGTATGACGAATATGATAGGATTTGTGGTCATATTCGGCATCTGGGACGAGTTATGAAAATTACTGAGACCCTCGTGGACGAAGCCGTGCTGCGCGAGCTGGGCGAGCGCCTCGCCCGCGCCCGTCTGGACCGCAATCTGAAACAGGCCGAGCTGGCCGCGCAGGCCGGGATCTCCAAGCGCACCCTGGAGCGCCTGGAGGCAGGCGAACCTGCCGAACTGGTCAACCTCATACGCGTCTGCCGTGCTCTGGGGCTCGTGGAGCGCTTCGAGCAGCTGGTCCCGGAGCCGGTCCCAAGCCCGATCGCCCAGCTGAAACTGCAAGGCCGAGAACGAAAGCGCGCGGCATCGCCGCGAAAGCGGGGGAATGCACCTGCCGGCAAATGGACGTGGGCCGATAAACCGGAACCCCCAAAGCCGTGACCACGCTGGCGGAAGTGCGGCTGTGGGGCCGCACGATCGGCGCGGTATCGCTCGAAGACGGCGCCGAGGTTGCTGCATTCCAGTACGACCCGGAATTCGCCGGGAGTGGCATACAGGTTTCGCCGATCGCGATGCTGCTGGCCGCCGGTGTCTACACGTTTCCCGCCCTGCCTCGCATTACGTTTCACGGCCTTCCCGGCCTGCTCGCCGATTCGCTGCCGGACAAATTCGGCAATGCGCTGATCGACGCGTGGCTGGCGACTCAGGGCCGCAGCCCCGAGAGCTTCAATGCGGTGGAGCGCCTGTGCTACACCGGCGCGCGCGGCATGGGGGCGCTGGAATACGCGCCGGCCAGGGGTCCCACCGCAAAGGCGGCGGAAAAGATCGAGATCGATGCGCTGGTGCACCTGGCATCCGACGTGCTCACGCACAGAAACACCGCTGCGGCTTCGTTCGCGGACCCCGAACGCGCAAAGGCGATGCAGGACATTCTGCGCGTCGGCACCTCCGCGGGTGGGTCCCGCGCCAAAGCCGTCATTGCCTGGAATCCCGCCACCAACGAAGTGCGTTCGGGACAAGTCGAAGCCGGCGCGGGCTTCGAATACTGGCTGCTCAAGTTCGACGGGGTTTCCGGCAACAAGGACAAGGAACTCGAGGATCCCAAGGGCTATGGGGCGATCGAGTACGCCTACTATCTGATGGCGGCGGATGCGGGCGTGAAGATGAGCGAGTGCCGGCCGCTGGAGGAAAACAACCGCCGCCACTTCATGACCCGGCGCTTTGATCGTACGAAGGACGGAGGAAAGCTGCACGCGCAATCGCTGTGCGCCCTGGCCCACTATGACTTCAACAATCCCGGCGCGTATGCCTACGAGCAGGCCCTGATGATCATCCGTCAACTCGAACTGCCGATGGAGGCGATCGAGGAGCAGTTCCGGCGCATGGCGTTCAACGTGATTGCGCGCAACCAGGACGACCACGTGAAGAACATTGCGTTCCTGATGGACCGCGAAGGCGCCTGGTCGCTTTCGCCCGCTTTCGACATGACGTACAGCTACAACCCGTCGGGCTCCTGGACCGCCCGGCACCAGATGTCCATCAACGGTAAGACGGACGGCTTCTCGATGGAGGACTTCCGCGCCTGCGCCAGGACCGCGATGATGAAGCGCGGACGCGCCGGCAAAATCGTCGAAGAGGTCCGCGCCGCCGTTTCGAACTGGCGGCAATACGCCGAAAAGGCGAAAGTGGCGCCCGAGTGGCAAGACCAGATTGCGGGTAATTTACGCCTCGACTTGCCGGATTGACGAATACGCCGGCTGCGGCAGGTGATCCACCGGTTGAACCCGACTGACCGGCTTTCCCAAACAAAGCCGAAGATTTAAATCCGAAATGTCAATAGGCGTGCAGATCTCCTGTCAACTGGATTGCCGGAATAGAAAAATTTACACGCAGCGCGCGCCGTCCACCTCGATGCACGATCCGCTGATCATCGAGGCCTCGTCCGAAGCAAGGTAAAGGCAGGCATTCGCAACGTCCAACGGCGTTGAGAAGCGCCCCAGTGGGATGGTCGCCAGGTAGGCCTTGCGCGCCTCAGGCGTCACCGCGCCGCCGGCGAACTCGGCCGACAGGCCCGTCTCCGGGCTGAACACCGGGTTCACGCAGTTGATCCTCACGTTGTCCGGGCCGAACTCACCGGCCATGGACTTGCTCATGAGGATCACCGCCGCCTTGGAGCTGTTGTAGATCGACAGTCCCGGCCGCGGCCGCAGGCCCGCGGTGGACGCCACATTCACGAAGCAGCCGCCGCCCTGCTTGCGGTAGACCGGCAGCGCGTGCATGACCGACAGGTAGATGCTCTTCACGTTGACCGAGTACACCTGGTCGAACTCGGCCTCCGTCACTTCGAGGAACGGCTTCTTGCGATGCGTCCAGCCGGCGTTGTTGACGACAATGTCGAGGCGGCCAAACGCCGAGATCGCCTTGCTCACGAGGTTCGCCCAGTCGGCGCCTTTGGTTACGTCGCCCTTCACGAACACCGCCTTGCCGCCGCCAATTTTGCCCGCGACGCGTTCGCCGCCCGAAGGGTTGATATCGTTGACAATTACTTTGCCGCCTTCTTCCGCGAAGCGCTTGGCGATGCCTTCGCCGAATCCCGAACCCGCGCCGGTTACGATCGCCACTTTGTCCTTGAGCCGCATACCATCTCCTGTTGTGCTTGGTTGGGATCGGCCCATTATAGAATCGCCCAACTCAAGCTTGGGAAAGCGAATGAACCTGGACCGAGTCTCCACCGGCCGCGACGTTCCGAACGATGTCAACGTGATCATCGAGATCCCGATGAACGCCGAGCCGATCAAGTACGAGGTCGACAAGGAGACCGGGGCGATGTTCGTCGACCGCTTCATGTCTACCGCGATGCACTATCCGTGCAACTATGGCTACATCCCGCACACCCTGTCGGGCGATGGCGACCCGGTCGATGTGCTCGTTATCTCGCCGTTCGCGCTGATCAGCGGCGTGGTGCTGCGTTGCAGGCCGTTGGGCATGCTCAAAATGGAAGACGAGGCGGGCGAGGACACCAAGCTCATCGCGGTGCCGATCGACAGGCTCACCAGCCTCTATCGCACGGTGAACACGCCGGACGACCTGCCCGGGTCGACGCTCGCGCAGATCGCGCATTTCTTCCAGCACTACAAGGATCTCGAACCGGGCAAGTGGGTCAAGGTCGAGGGCTGGGTGGGGCCGAAGGAGGCGAAGCAGGAAATCCTCGACGGCGTCGCGCGGTACAAGCGCGCGAAGGTGAAGCCGAAATTCTGAGGGCTATGCTTCGCGCTTGAAAGGCGAGTGCTCGTTCAGCTCGTTGACGTACTTCGCGATCCCCTCGGTTTCGCGCTCCAGGTAATCCTCGATCGCGCGGGAGAACTGCGGATGCGCCAGCCAGTGGGCCGAGAGCGTTTCCACCGGCAGCAGGCCGCGGAAAAGCTTGTGCTGTCCCTGCGCGCCGCCTTCGAACAGCTCCAGCTTTTGCGCGATCGCGAAGTCGATCGCCTGGTAGTAGCACGCCTCGAAGTGCATCAGCGGCACGTACTCGATCGCGCCCCAGTAGCGTCCGTACAGGGTCGAGGGCGTGTAGAGGTTGAACGCCGCGGCGATCGGCGCGCCGTTGCGCTCGCCGACGATCAGCACGGTGTGCTCCGGCAGCGCTTGCCCGATCCGCTGGAAGAACTCCAGGTTGAGGTAGGGCGTGGAATGGTGCGCGCGGTAGGTGTTCCGATAGCACTGGTTGAAAAATTCCCAGTGCTCGCGGCGAATCTCCCCGCCGCGCAGCCAGCGGAACGTGACGCCGGCTTCGCGCACCTTGCGGCGCTCCTGCTTGAGGTTCTTGCGCTTCTGGTGCGACATCCGCGAAAGAAAGTCGTCGAAATCCTTGTAGCCGGCATTCGTCCAGTGGAACTGCACTGTGCGACGCATGAGCATGCCGCGCGCTCGCATCATTTCCGCCTGTTCCTCAGGCGGAAACAGGATGTGCAGCGACGACACGCCCTTGGCCAGGTCGAGCGCCTTGCCGATCAGCAAGGCCCGGTCAATGTCGTTTTCCGCAAGCACGCGGGGACCGGTGACCGGAGTGAAAGGCACCGCGCACAGCAGCTTCGGGTAGTACTCGATGCCATGGCGCGAATAGGCGTCTGCCCACGCCCAGTCGAAAACATACTCGCCATACGAGTGCGACTTGAGAAAGAGCGGCATCGCGCCGGCAAAGTCGCCGTCACGTTCCAGCACGAGGATCTGCGGCTGCCAGCCGCTGCGCGCCGAGGCGCAACCGGTATCGATCAGCGCATGCAGGAACTCATGCCGCAGGAAAGGGTTGCCGCCGGCAAGGCGGTTCCATGCCGCCGCGTCGATGCCGGCCAGCGTCTCGACGATGCGGATTCGGATCAATGCAGGTGGGTGCGCGGGGACTGCGGCATGAAAATGCTCACGAGGGATCGAAGGCATTATTCCGGAGGGCGGCTCGCCCGGGCAAGCGCTGCGTTTGCGGTATATTCGCCATCATGACGCCAACGACACGTGCGACGAAGAAACGGGTGCACGACGAATGAACGACGCTCGCAACGAATGAACGACGC
>CAZZDV010000003.1:0-10315 GCA_964652785.1 uncultured Bordetella sp. | reverse complement strand
ACGAATGAACGACGCTCGCAACGAATGAACGACGCGCGCGACGAACCATGAACGACTCACGTGTCGTGGTGGCCCTGGCCCAGATCAATTGCACCGTGGGCGACCTGCAGGGCAACGCGGCCCGCATCCTCGAGTACGCCGGCCGGGCGCGCGGCATGGGCGCCGACCTTGTGCTCACCCCCGAGCTTTCGCTCTGCGGCTATCCGCCCGAAGACCTGTTGCTGCGGGAAGGCTTCTACCGCGATTGCCGCAAGGAGCTCGATGCGCTCGCGGCGAGGATCGAGGGCATCGTCGCGGTGGTGGGTTTCCCCGAGCTGGCCGCGGACGGCAAGCGCTACAACGCAGCCGCGGTCATCAAGGAGGGGCGCGTGGTGGCGGTTGCGCGCAAGCACGACCTGCCGAACTACGAAGTGTTCGACGAGAAGCGCTATTTCACCGCCTGGAACGAGCCCTGCATCGTCGAATTGAAGGGTGTGCGCTTCGGCCTCACGATCTGCGAGGACATCTGGTGGCCCGAGGCCCCGGCCATGGCCAAGGCGGCCGGCGCGCAGGTGATCCTTTCGATCAACGCCTCCCCGTACCACAAGCGAAAGCAGGCGACGCGCCACAAGATCTTCCGCGAGTGGATTCGCGCCTCCCAGTTGCCGATGGTGTACTTGAACCTCGTAGGCGGCCAGGACGAGCTGGTGTTCGACGGCGCGTCCTCGGTGATGGACGCCGAGGGCAACGTGGTCCAGCAGCTGCCGTTTTTCGAAGAGGCGCTCGAGCTCTCGGTGTTCGAGGGCACGACGCCGCTGCCCGGGCCGATTGCGAAGGAGTTGCCGCTCGAAGCGGAAATTTACGCGGCGCTGGTGCTTGGAACGAAGGATTACCTCAACAAGAACGGGTTTCCCGGCGCCCTGCTCGGGCTTTCGGGTGGCGTGGATTCGGCGCTTACGCTCGCCATCGCGTGCGACGCGATTGGCGCTGATCGCGTGCGCGCGGTCATGATGCCCACGCAATACACCGCGCAGATGAGCCTCGATGACGCGAAGGAGATGGCCCGCCGCGTAGGGGTGCGCTATGACGTCATCCCGATCAAGCCGGTGTTCGAGCGTTTTCTCGACACGCTGAAGAAGGAGTTCGCCGGGCGCGAGCCCGACCTGACCGAGGAGAACCTGCAGGCGCGCATCCGCGGCACCATCCTCATGGCGCTTTCGAACAAGTTCGGCTCGATTGTGCTGACCACCGGCAACAAGTCGGAAATGGCCGTGGGCTACTCGACGCTTTATGGCGACATGGCCGGCGGTTACGCGGTGATCAAGGATCTCGCCAAGACCCTGGTGTGGGATGTCACGCGCTACCGGAACACGGTCTCGGACATCATCCCGGAGAACATCATCACGCGGCCGCCCTCGGCCGAGCTGCGCGACAACCAGACCGACCAGGACAGCCTGCCGCCGTACGAGGTGCTGGATGCGATCGTGGAAGGCTACATGGAGCTCAACCGAACGCCCGCCGAGATCGTCGCGCAGGGCTATTCGCAGGCCGACGTGAGCCGCGTGGTGGGCCTCATCAAGCGCAGTGAATACAAGCGCCGCCAGGCGCCGCCGGGCGTGAGGATCACGCTGCGTGGCTTTGGCAAGGACTGGCGTTACCCGATCACTTCCAAGTATCGAGAATAGGCAACCTCCATTCGCACCGTGTCCCAAGCCACGAAATTGCTACAATGAACGTCATCCCATTGCACAGCCGCAGGAAGGGACCTGGAGAAACCGGCATGAAGAAGATCGAAGCCATCGTAAAGCCGTTCAAGCTCGACGAAGTGCGCGAGGCGCTCTCCGAAGTGGGCGTCACGGGCCTCACGGTTACCGAAGTCAAGGGATTTGGCCGCCAGAAGGGCCATACCGAGCTTTATCGTGGCGCCGAGTACGTGGTCGACTTCCTGCCAAAGGTGAAGATCGAGGTGGTGGTCCCGGACAACCATGTCGAGCCCGCCATCGAGGCGATCGTCAAGGCGGCCCGCACCGGCAAGATCGGCGACGGCAAGATCTTCGTGACTTCGGTCGAGCACGTGGTGCGCATCCGCACCGGCGAGATCAACGACGCGGCCGTGTAAAACCCCCAGAGGGAGGGGGTAACGCGGGAACCGCCTTGA
The DNA here is from genome assembly GCA_964652785.1 of uncultured Bordetella sp. Classification (GTDB taxonomy): domain Bacteria; phylum Pseudomonadota; class Gammaproteobacteria; order Burkholderiales; family SG8-39; genus SZAS-79. Next base: position 8,178 of record CAZZDV010000003.1, on the reverse strand, counting down.
GGTTCCCCTGTTCGTCTACTTCGATTTAAGTAATACGAGCAGCGCGCCACCCCCGCCCTCGTGCGGCGGGGCCTGGCAGAAAGCCAGCACTTCATCCCGCGGCATCAGCCAGTTCCTCAGCTTGGCCTTCAGCACCGGCTCGCGGTTCTTCGAGCCGTGCCCCTTGCCGTGGATGATGCGCACGCAGCGCTGGCCGCGCTGAACGGCGGAGAGCAGGAATTCGGCGACACTCGCGCACGCCTCGTGCCGGTTCATGCCGTGCAGGTCGAGCTCGGCCTGTACCACCCAGTGACCGCGCCGCAGCCGGCGCAGCACGAGCCTCGAGAGGCCGTGGCGCAGGTAGGCGAGCTCTTCGCCGGTTTCGAGCGCTTCCTCGGGCGTGAGCGGACGTTCGATGCTTTCGACGAGGGCCGCGCGCTCGTCCTTGAGGAACTGCACCGGCACCGGCGGCGCCGGTGGCTTTGCCGGCGGGTTGCGACGCAGCGCCTTCAGCGGCCGGACATCTGCCACCGCTTTGAGGAACTCGTCGTCGTCCATCGCATCGCTAGTCGGGCTGGTCGAGGAACTTCTCGGCGTCCAGCGCGGCCATGCAGCCGGTCGCGGCGCTGGTGACCGCCTGGCGGTAGACATGGTCCTGCACGTCGCCGGCGGCGAACACGCCGGGGATGCTGGTCGCGGTCGCATTGCCTTCGTTCCCGCCGTGCGTGACGATGTAGCCGCCCTTCATGTCGAGCTGGCCTTCGAAGATCCGCGTGTTCGGCGTATGCCCGATCGCGACGAAGATGCCCTTTACGTCGAGCTGCTTGGACGTGCCGGTCTTTGCGTTCTTGATGCGCAGGCTCGTGACGCCGGACTGGTCGCCGAGCACTTCGTCGAGCGTGTGGTCCCACTCGATCGTGACGTTGCCCTCGGCGGCCTTCTTCATGAGCTTGTCGATCATGATCTTCTCGGCGCGGAACTTGTCTCGCCGATGCACGACGGTCACTTTCTTCGCGATATTCGAGAGGTAGAGCGCTTCCTCGACTGCGGTGTTGCCGCCGCCGACCACGGCCACATCCTGGTTCTTGTAGAAAAACCCGTCGCAGGTGGCGCAGGCGGACACGCCCCGGCCCATGAACTTCTCTTCCGAGGGCAGGCCGAGGTACTTCGCAGAGGCGCCTGTGGCAATGATCAGCGCGTCGCAGGTGTAGGTTGCAGAGTCGCCCTCGAGCACGAAGGGGCGCTGCCCCAGCTTCACCGTGTGGATGTGGTCGGACACGATCGAGGTCTCGAAACGCTCGGCATGCTTCTGGAACCGCTCCATGAGTTCCGGGCCCTGGATGCCCATCGCATCGGCCGGCCAGTTGTCGACATCGGTGGTGGTCATGAGCTGCCCGCCCTGCGCGATGCCGGTGACGAGCACCGGTTTCAGGTTGGCGCGGGCGGCGTAAACGGCCGCAGTGTAGCCGGCCGGGCCGGATCCGAGGATGAGCAATCGGGAATGTTGTGTGGGCATGTTTTGTTTACGGCGTGGAAGGACAGGCGCGGGGATTATAAACGCACCGGTTAAGGCCTTGATCCGTAAGCCCATGGCAGCGCAGGCTGCGTGGGGCCGGGCAGGGCGGGCGGCAGAGCGATTCTGCTAACATGTGTCTCGACGATCGACACAGAAGCGCCGCCATTCATCAGGCGAAAAACAGGGAGCGGAAAGTCATGCCGGCAATGTCCACAACGGTATCCACGGCGGTTCTCAAGAACGTCCCGATGTTCTCGAGCTTTCCAGACGAGCCGTTGCGGGTGCTCTCGACCGTCGTGACCCGCCGCAGCGCCCCGCGCGGCACGACCGTCATGGCGGCCGGCGACCCGGTCGACTCGCTCTACATCGTCATCTCCGGGCGCCTCAAGGTCATGATGAGCGACGCGGAGGGCAAGGAAGTCATCCTCAGCATCCTCGGGTCCGGCGAGTTCTTCGGCGAGATGGGCCTCATCGACGACAGCCCGCGCTCGGCGAGCGTCGTGGCGATCGAGACCTGCGAGCTGCTCTGCGTCAACAAGCGCGACTTCAACCGCTGCCTGGCGGAGAATTTCGACATGGCGATGGCCGTGATGCGCGGGCTGGTGAGGCGCCTGCGCGAAGCCGACCGCAAGATCAACAGCCTCGCGCTGCTCGACGTGTACGGACGCGTGGCGCGCCTGCTCATCGACATGGCCGAGGACGTCGACGGGCAGAAAATCGTGACCAAGCGCCTGCCCAAGCAGGACATCGCCAAGATGATCGGCGCCTCGCGCGAGATGGTCAGCCGCGTGATGAAAGACCTGCAGCTTGGCGGGTTCATCGAGATGCGCGGCTCCACGATCTTATTGCGCGACTCGATCCTGCTGCCGGAGTAGCGTGCCCAGATCAGTCGCAAGCAGCATGAGCGCAGCCGAAAAGGCCGACGGCGCCTCCCCGCGTACCGCCCCTCTGCCAGCCAAGCTCGCCAACCTGCTGCGCGAGGCGAAATGGCTTGCGCTCGTGGCCGTTGCGGTCTACCTGCTGCTGATCCTCATCACCTTCCACGTTAGCGACCCAGGGTGGTCACGCTCTGCAACGAATGAGCAGACGCAGAATGCCGGAGGTTGGCTCGGAGCCAGAGTCTCCAACGTATTGCTTAGCGTGACCGGGCTTTCATCCTATTGGTGGGTAGTTCTGGTCCTCTACCTCGTCTTGCACGGCTACCGCAGGCTCGACGGAAGTGGATTGATTGATCGCCGATCTTTGGTCGTAGCAGGAGTTGGCTTTTTAATTCTACTTGTTGCCAGCGCCTCCCTTGAAGCATTGCGGCTGCACTCACTTCAAATTGCGTTGCCACTCTTGCCCGGTGGCATTGTGGGCAATGTGCTGGGCGAGATGGCGTTCGGGCTTCTGGGATTCACCGGCGCGACGCTCCTTTTGATCACGCTCGCAGCCGTGGGATTCAGCCTGTTCACCGGCATCTCGTGGATCGCGGCGGCGGAAGTGACCGGCCTCATGCTCGAAGGCCTGTACGGGCTGGCCAGGCGCATGCGCGAGAGCCGCGAGGACCGCAGGATCGGCGAGATCGCGCGCGAAGAGCGCGAGCATGTCGTCCTGATCGAGAAGAAGCGCGAGGAAAACCACGAGCCGATCCATATCGAGCCGCCCGTGGCGGAGATCAAGAAATCCGAGCGCGTGCAGAAGGAGAAGCAGGCGCCGCTCTTCGACAATCTGCCCGACACGCCGCTGCCGCCGCTCAAGCTGCTCGACGAGGCGCCTTCGGATGCCGAGCAGGTCAGCGCCGAGACGCTCGAATTCACCTCGCGCCTGATCGAGAAGAAGCTTTCGGATTTCGGCGTTTCGGTCAAGGTGCTGGCCGCGTATCCCGGCCCGGTGATCACGCGCTACGAGATCGAGCCCGCGGTCGGGGTCAAAGGCAGCCAGGTCGTCAACCTCGTTCGCGACCTGGCGCGAGCGCTGTCGGTGGTTTCGATCCGCGTGGTCGAGACGATCCCGGGCAAGTCGTGCATGGGCCTGGAGATCCCCAACCCGCATCGGCAGACAGTCCGCCTGTCGGAGATCCTCGGCTCGGAGGCGTATCACAACCTCGGCTCGCCGCTTACCCTGGCGATGGGCAAGGACATCGCGGGCAACCCCATCGTCGCGGATCTCGCCAAGATGCCGCACCTGCTCGTTGCGGGCACGACCGGATCGGGCAAGTCGGTCGGCATCAACGCAATGATCCTGTCGCTGCTCTACAAGGCCGAGCCGAAGAACGTGCGGCTGATCCTCATCGATCCCAAGATGCTGGAGCTGTCCGTGTACCAGGACATCCCGCACCTGCTCGCCCCGGTCGTGGTCGACATGAAGCAGGCAGCCAACGCGCTCAACTGGTGCGTGGCCGAGATGGAGCGGCGCTACAAGCTCATGTCGTGGTATGGCGTGCGCAACCTTTCCGGATTCAACCAGAAAGCCTCCGACGCCGAGAAAAAAGGCCATCCGCTCGAGGATCCCGCGACAATCGAGTCGGGCAACCCGCAGCCGGTTACGACGCTGCCGCACATCGTCGTGGTCATCGATGAACTTGCCGACCTCATGATGGTCGTAGGTAAGAAGGTCGAGGAGCTGATCGCCCGGCTGGCGCAGAAGGCGCGCGCTTCCGGCATCCACCTGATCCTCGCCACCCAGCGGCCCTCGGTGGACGTCATCACCGGATTGATCAAGGCCAACATCCCAACCCGCGTGGCTTTCCAGGTGTCATCCAAAGTGGACTCGCGAACGATCCTCGACCAATCCGGCGCCGAAGCATTGCTCGGCCAGGGCGACATGCTCTACCTGCCGCCCGGCACCGGGTTTCCGCAGCGCGTGCACGGCGCCTATGTCGCGGATCACGAGGTGCATGCGGTCGTCGATTACCTCAAGAAGCTGGCGTCGCCCGAGTACATCACCAGCATCCTCGAGCCTGAGATCGGCGAGGATGGCGGCCCCGGCGGCAGCGAGGCAGGCCCGACCGGCGAGAAGGACCCGCTCTATGACCAGGCCGTCGAGATCGTTCTGCGCACGCGCAGGCCTTCGATCTCGCTCGTGCAGAGGCACCTGCGCATCGGCTACAACCGCGCCGCGCGGCTGATCGAGGACATGGAGCGCGCGGGCATGGTTTCCCCTATGCAATCGAACGGCAATCGCGAGGTGCTGGTGCCCGCGAAAGCGGAATGAGGTTTAAATGCGTCAGTTGATCCGGTTTGTCTTCACTGTGGCCGCGCTTTGCGCGGCCGTCCCGCAGGCTTCGGCCGCGGCGCTCGATCGTTTCCAGACTTTCCTTCGCGGCACGCAATCGGCGCGCGCGGATTTCGAGCAGAAGGTCTACGACCGCAACAAGAAGCTCGTGCAGGACTCCAAGGGCAACTTCGCATTCGTTCGCCCGGGAAAATTCCGCTGGGCCTTCGCCAAGCCGTACTCGCAGCTCATCGTCGGCGACGGCGAGAAAGTGTGGGTCCATGACGAAGACCTCAACCAGGTCACCGTGCGCAAGCTTTCGAACGCGGTTGGCGCCACGCCCGCGGCGCTGATTTCCGGCAGCGCGGATGTCGAGCAGTCGTTCGTGTTTACCGAAGGCGGCGACAAGGATGGCCTGCAATGGCTGGACGCAAAGCCCAAGGCCACCGACGCCGGTTTCGAGCGCATCCGCATGGGGTTCAGCGCGACGGGCATCGAGGCCATGGAGCTCATCGACCAGTTCGGCCAGACGACGATGCTCAAGTTCACCAACATGCAGCGCAACCCCAAGCTCGACCCGTCCACCTTCCGCTTCACGCCGCCCAAGGGCGCCGACCTGCTCGGCCAGTAGGCGCCGGGGCCTTGCCGATGGCGGACCCGCGATCTGACCTCTTTGCACCGGCGGTTCCCGCGGCACCGCTGGCGGAGTTGCTGCGCCCAGCCACGATCGACGAAGTCGCCGGCCAGCAGCACCTGCTCGGCCCCGGCAAGCCTTTGCGCCTTGCTTTCGAATCCGGCAAAGCCCATTCGATGATCCTGTGGGGGCCGCCGGGCGTGGGCAAGACCACTCTTGCGCGTCTCATGGCCAAGGCATTCGATGCCGAGTTCGTCGCGCTCTCGGCTGTCTTCTCGGGTGTCAAGGACATCCGCGAAGCGATGCAGGCGGCCCAGAACGAGCTCGACCGCAGCGGGCGCCCAACGATCCTCTTTGTCGACGAAGTGCACCGATTCAACAAGGCGCAGCAGGATGCCTTCCTGCCGTATGTCGAGAAGGGCCTCGTCACTTTCATAGGCGCGACGACCGAGAACCCGTCCTTCGAAGTCAACAGCGCGCTGCTGTCCCGCGCAAACGTGTACGTGCTGGAGAGCCTGTCGGAACCCGACCTGGCCATGCTCTTCGAGCGCGGCGCGCAGCGCGCGCTGCCCGGCATCCCGGTCGAGCCATCGGCGCGCGAGCGCATCGTCGGCTTTGCTGACGGGGACGCGCGGCGGCTGCTGAATGCCATCGAGATCCTCGCCACGGCCGCGCAGACCGCGGGCGTGACCGGCGTGGATGCGGAGTTCGTCGACAAGACCCTCTCTCAAAACCTGCGCCGGTTCGACAAGGGCGGGGAGCAGTTCTACGACCAGATTTCGGCCCTGCACAAGTCGGTGCGCGGCTCGAACCCGGACGCGTCGCTTTACTGGCTGGTGCGCATGCTCGATGGGGGCGCCGATCCGCGCTACCTCGGGCGGCGCATCGTGCGCATGGCGGCGGAAGACATCGGCCTTGCGGACCCGCGGGCGCTTCGGCTCACTCTGGACGCCTGCGAAACCTACGAGCGCCTGGGCTCGCCCGAGGGCGAGCTCGCGCTGGCCGAAGCGGTGGTCTATCTCGCCTGCGCGGCGAAGTCGAACGCGGTTTACGAAGCCTATAATGCCGCCCGTGCTTTCGTGTCCGGCGACAAGACGCGGCCGGTGCCGCTGCGGTTGAGGAATGCCCCGACGCGCCTCATGAAGGGGCTGGGGTACGGCAAGGACTACCGTTACGCGCATGACGAAGACGGCGCCTACGCGGCAGGGGAGAATTACTTTCCGGACGGCATGCCGGCGGTCGAGTGGTACAGGCCGACCGACCGGGGGCTGGAAGCCCGGATCCGCGAGAAGCTCGAGCACCTGCGCGCGCTGGACGAGGAGAGGCGCCGGAATTCCTGAATTCGTGACATTTTAAGTTGAAAGATGACTACCAGAGCGGCTCTTCTGTCAGTTCGTATATGAAAAACGATATCAAATGCTAGACCTCCAGTTGTTGCGCACCAACCTCGATGCGATCGCCGCGCGCCTTGCGGATCGTGGGTTCACGCTGGATCGCGACACGTTTCTCGCGCTCGAAGCCGAGCGCCGCGCCTCGCAGGGGCGTGCCCAGGAACTGCAGGCTTCGCGCAACGCGCACGCGAAGAAGATCGGCCAGGCCAAGGCGAAGGGAGAATACGCGACCGCCCTGATGGCGCAAGCCGCTGCGATCAACGCGGAGCTCGGCTCGCTCGAGGCCAAGGCAGAGGACGTGCAGAAGCGCCAGCAGGAGTTCCTGTCCGTGCTCCCCAACGTTCCGCAGCCGGACGTGCCGGCCGGCAAGGGCGCGGAGGACAACGTCGAAGTACGCAGGTGGGGCACGCCGCGCAAGTTCGATTTTGCGGTCAAGGATCACGTCGACGTCGGCACGGGGCTCGGCCTGCTCGACTTCGACACGGCCATCAAGCTCGCCGGCGCCCGGTTCTCGGTGATGAAAGGCGAGATCGCCCGACTGCACCGCTCGATCGCCCAGCTGATGCTCGACGTGCACACCCGCGACCATGGCTATACGGAGGTGTATGTGCCCTACATGGTCACCTCCGAATGCGCCGACGGCGTGACGAGCTTCGCCAAGTTCAAGGACGACCTCTTCAAGATCGAGGGGCGCGACCTGTACCTGATCCCGACGGCGGAAGTGCCGGTGACCAATTTCGTGCGCGACGAAATCGTCCCGGCGGACCAGTTGCCGATGAAATTTGCCTGCCACACACCGTGCTTCCGCTCGGAGGCCGGCTCGTACGGTAAGGACACGCGCGGCATGATCCGCCAGCACCAGTTCGACAAGGTGGAGCTGGTGCAGATCGTGCGGCCGGAAGAGTCGGTCCGCTGCCACGAGGAACTCACCGCGCACGCGGAAACGATCCTCAAGATACTTGAGCTGCCGTACCGCACGATGGTGCTGTGTACCGGGGACATGGGCTTCGCTTCGGCCAAGACCTATGACATCGAAGTCTGGCTGCCCGCGCAGGACACTTATCGCGAAATTTCCTCGTGCTCCAATTTCGAGGCGTTCCAGGCGAGACGCATGCGCGCCCGCTATCGAAACGAGAAAGGCAAGCCCGAGCTGCTGCACACCATCAACGGCTCCGGTTTGGCAGTGGGCCGCACGCTCGTCGCGATCCTCGAGAACGGCCAGAACGAGGATGGATCAGTGACGATCCCGAACGCGCTGCGCCCCTACATGGGTGGGCGCGAGAAGATCGTTCGCGCATAGCAAAAGTCGCCCACCGGTTGCTGCGATGCGGTGGCTACCTGTTAAAATCCGCCCTCGAAACGTTCGGCATACCGGAGAGGTGGCAGAGTGGTCGAATGTACCTGACTCGAAATCAGGCGATGGGGCAACCCATCCGTGGGTTCGAATCCCACCCTCTCCGCCA
>CAZZDV010000002.1:59029-62034 GCA_964652785.1 uncultured Bordetella sp. | reverse complement strand
CGCCCCTCTCGCCTACCAATCGGGCTTCGGCAACGAGTTCGCCACCGAATCCGTCGCCGGTGCTCTCCCCCTGGGCCGCAACTCCCCCCAGTCGGCCCCGCACGGCCTGTATGCGGAGGTCCTCTCCGCCACCGCATTCACCGCACCTCGCGCCGAGAACGTTCGCACCTGGCTTTACAAGATGCGCCCGTCTGCAATGCACGCTCCGTTTCGTCGCATGGCCGATGGCCATGTTCGCTCGGGCCCGTTCATCGAGGTCGAGACGCCGCCCAACCGCCTGCGCTGGGATCCGCTGCCGATGGACCTGCCGGCGTCTGCAGACTTCATCGACGGCCTCGCCACCATCGCTGGTTCGGGCGACCCCGCTTCGCAAGCAGGCATTGCAGTACACGTCTATCGCGCCAATGCGTCGATGACCGACCGCTGCTTCGTCAATGCGGACGGCGAATTGATGCTCGTGCCCCAGCAAGGCGAACTGCTGATCTTTGCCGAGACAGGCCGGCTCCGGGTCGCACCGGGTGAAATCTGCGTGATTCCCCGCGGCATGAAATTCAAGGTCGAGCTGCCTGCGGGACTCGCGCGAGGCTACGTCTGCGAGAACTACGGCGCGCAGTTCCGCCTGCCGGAACTTGGGCCGATCGGCTCGAACGGCTTGGCTAATGCGCGCGATTTTCTCGCCCCCGTCGCCGCATGGGAGGACAAGGGGCGGACCGAAGTCGTGAGCAAGTTCATGGGTGGGCTTTGGGCCGCCGAATGGGAGCATTCCCCGCTGGACACGGTTGCCTGGCATGGCAACTGCACTGCCTACAAATACGACCTCGCGCGCTTCATGGCGATCAATACCGTGAGCTTCGACCATTGCGACCCGTCGATCTTCACGGTATTGACCTCGCCCTCGGGCCAGCCGGGCGTGGCCAACGTCGACTTCGTCATCTTCCCGCCGCGCTGGATGGTGGCGGAAGATACTTTCCGGCCGCCCTGGTTCCACCGAAATTTCATGAGCGAGCTCATGGGCCTCGTCCATGGCGTGTACGACGCAAAGGCCGAGGGGTTTCTTGCCGGCGGCGTTTCGCTTCACAACTCGATGAGCGCGCACGGCCCGGACCTGGCGACCTACGACAAAGCCTCCAAGGCCGAACTCAAGCCCCATAAGATCGAAGGATCGCTCGCCTTCATGTTCGAGTCGCGCTACGTGTTCCGCCCCACGCGCTTCGCGATGGAATCGCCCCAACTGCAGAAGGATTACGACGGCGTGTGGCGCGGTTTCAAAAAGCATTTCAGCGCCGAATGACGATCATCCTCGCCGCCGGGACACATGAACGCGCCGCGTTACGGAGCCTGCTTCAGACCCGCTTCACGGCTGCCTTATAGACGGCGTTACGTTCGCGCCGCCCGATTGCGACGACCACCACCACAAGTTCGGCATCGCGAACTTCATACACCAGCCGATAGCCGGCATTGCGCAGCTTGATTTTGAACCTGTCTTTCTGGCCGGATAATTTCGCGGCCGGAACTCTCGGCTTCTGCAACCGTTCCGCCAGCTTCGTCTTGAACCGGCCGCGCAGACCGCTGTCCAGCTTGCGCCATTCCCTTAACGCCTCTTCCTTGAATTTGAGGCTATAACTCATGCAGCTGGACTTCGATCTCGGCCTGGTCCTTGCGGGCATCGGCGATCGCGTTTAATTCGATGTCTTCCAGCTTGTCCATGAGCGCTTCGTAGGCTTTCGCCGGAACACAGTAGAACGCCGGTTCGTTGTGGTTGAGGATCGCCACCGGAAAACCTTCGCCGGCGGCGACGGTACCCATGGGGTTCTTTTTCAATTCCGACACGCTCGCGGTCGTTTCCGCCAGGATCAGATTCGGCATGGTTGGCCCCAGTTGTTGTGAGCGCTAATATTAGCACTATAAACAGGTCTCTACTGACATGCATCGGTATCCAGGTCAGCCGGGTGCGGAGCGTCTGGCTCTGCGATAATTCGCGCCTTTCGGACCGACCCCGCCTTATGAAACTAGCCACCCTCAAGGACGGCACGCGCGATGGCTGCCTCGCCGTCGTGTCGCGAAACCTCGCGCATGCGCTCAAAGCCGACCACATTGCGCCGACGCTGCAGGCGGCCCTGGATGACTGGGACTACTGCGCCCCGCACCTCGAGCAGCTCTCGAGCGAAGTCAACGAGGGGCGGTCCAAACGCATCTTCGAGCTCGACCCGAAGCAGTTGATGGCCCCCCTGCCGCGAGCGCACCTGTTCGCCGATGGGTCGAGCTTCCTCATCCATGCGGAGCTGATCCGTAAATCGCGCAACCAGGACCTGCCCGACTGGTGGAAGAAAGAACCGTTGATGTACCAGGGATGTTCGGATCCCCTGCTCGGCCCTTGCGATGACGTGATCGCGGTCAGCGAGGATCATGGGATCGACCTCGAAATGGAGATCGCGGTGATCACCGGCGATGTGCCCATGGGCATCGAGCGCGACAAGGCCAGCCAGCACATCCGACTTATTGCGCTGCTGAACGATGTCAGCCTGCGCAACCTGATCCCGGCCGAACTCGGCAAGGGCTTTGGCTTCTTCCAGTCGAAACCGCCTTCTTCGCTCTCACCCGTGGCGGTCACGCCCGACGAGCTCGGCGAAGCGTGGGACGGGCGCCGCGTGCATCTCGATTGCAGCGCGTGGGTCAACGGTGAGCTGCTGGGCCGTCCGCACGCGGGCAAGGACATGCAGTTCGATTTTCCGCGCCTGATCGCCCACGCAGCCAAGACGCGCCCGCTCGGCGCCGGAACGGTGATCGGCTCCGGCACGGTCTCCAACCGCGATCGCGCGACCGGGGCCGGTTGCCTGTTCGAGAAACGCGCGGAGGAAATCATCGGGAACGGCGAAGCGACGACGCCATTCCTGCGCTTCGGGGATCGCGTCAGGATCGAGATGCTCGACGCGGAAGGCCGCTCTGTGTTCGGCGCGATCGACCAGGCGATCGTCTCGCAACACCCGTCGACGCCGAAGGAATAG
>CAZZDV010000002.1:47420-58929 GCA_964652785.1 uncultured Bordetella sp. | reverse complement strand
TAGTCTAGTGGTGCTTGCGCATGAACTCGCGCATGCGCGGGTAGATGATCTCGCGGTAACGGCGACCCGAGAAAATCCCGTAATGCCCGACATCGGGCACGAGGAAGTGCTCACGGCGTGAAGCAGGGATGCCGGTGCACAGCGCGTGAGCCGCTTCGGTCTGCCCGTTGCCCGAGATGTCGTCATGCTCGCCCTCGATGGTGAAGAGGGCGGTCTTGCTGATCTTGTCGGGGCGCACCCACTGCTCGCGCACGAACATGCGTCCCTTGGGCAGCTGGAACTCCTGGAAAACCCGCCGGATGGTGTCGAGGTAGTACTCGGCCGGCATGTCCAGCACCGCGTTGTACTCGTTGTAGAAACGGCGGTGCGCACCGGCTGAATCGCCGTCGTTCTGCACCAGGTGGTTGTAATAGTCCCAGTGTGCGTTCATGTGGCGGTCCGGGTTCATCGCGACAAATCCCAGGTGCTGCAGGAACCCCGGATAGACGCGCCGCATGGCGCCCGGATACTTCATCGGCACGCGGTGGATCAGCGTCTGCTCGAACCACGAATACGGGCGTTTGGTCGCAAGGTTGTTGACCGCGGTGGGGCTCTTGCGGGCATCGATCGGCCCGCCCATCATGATCATGGTCTTCGGCACGTCGGGCTCGCCGTCCGCGGCCATGAGCGAAATCGCCGCGAGCACTGGCACGGTCGGCTGGCAGACCGAGACGACGTTGAGGTCCGGTGAAAGCTTGCGGATGAATTCGCGAACGTAATCGACATAGTCGTCGAGGTGAAACGGCCCCGCATCCACCGGCACCATGCGGGCGTCGACCCAGTCGGTCACATAGACGTTGTTTTCCGGAAGCATCGTCCGGACCGTGTCTCGAAGAAGGGTCGCGTGGTGGCCTGAAAGCGGCGCCACGATCAGCACCTTGGGCTGGCCGCGATCCCCGCCTTCGCGCTTGAAATGGATGAGCTTGCAGAACGGCTTGTCGACAACCGTTTCCAGTTCTACAACGACCTCCAAACCATCAACGAGGGTCGAACTGATCTCCCAAGCGGGTTTCTCGTAGCGGTTCGTCACCCGCAGGAAGAGATCGCTGCTGGCAGTGATCTCCTTGGCCATGGGGGTCAGCGCAAAAGGGCTGAAAGGGTGGCCAAACCATCCGCGGGACCACTCGGCCATCAGGCGCATCGGCGCAAGCGCCGCGTGCTGGGCTTCGAACAGGCTATAGAGCAATGGAATTACCCTTATAAGCGACTGGTCTTTATACCAGTTTTGCCGCGCCGCCGCATCGGGGCGCATCCGCAACCGGCTGTCAGCGCTCGCCTACACCCGGGTATCCTCCGGCCCATGCGGTTGCTCATGCGCGTCTTTGGGGTTCTGATCCTTGCTGTGATCGTGACTTTGGCTGCCGCGTACGGCTACTTGTGGCGGTCGCTGCCCAAGGTCAAGGGCGAGCTCACCGTCGCGGCCCTGAGCGCGCCGGTCGATATCGTGCGCGACGCCTTCGGGGTGCCCCACATCTTCGCCCAGGATGCGTACGACGCGGCTTTCGCGCTCGGTTTCGTCCATGCGCAGGACCGCCTCTGGCAGATGGAAATCAACCGGCGCATCGGTTCTGGGCGCTTGGCCGAGATACTCGGACCGGCCGCACTGGACACTGACCGGTTCCTGCGCACCCTCGGAGTACGGCGGGTCGCCGAAGCCAACCTCGCCAAGGTCGACCCGGAAAGCCGCAAGCTCCTTGGCGCCTACGCGCTCGGAGTGAATGCATTCCTGGCGACCGATCCGGTGCTGCCGCCTGAGTTTTTGCTCACCGGGGCGCGCCCCGAGCCCTGGTCGCCGGTCGATTCGGTGGTGTGGGGAAAAATGATGGCGTGGGATCTTGGAGGCAATTGGCGCAGCGAGCTCCTGCGCATGAGGCTCGCCAAAACGCTCCCGTTGGCCCGGATCCATGAGTTCCTGCCGCCCTACCCCGGAGATGCCTCGCTCCAGATCACCGACCTCAAGGCGCTTTATGGCAGCCTTGAGCAAGAGGCGATCCGGGTAGCCTCCGTCGACATGGAACAGGTGCTCGCAATGGCCCCGCCGGGGCTGCCCGAAGGCGCGGGTTCGAACAACTGGGTGGTATCCGGGAGCCGCAGCGCAAGCGGGAAGCCTTTGCTGGCCAATGACCCTCACTTGTCCCTGACCGCGCCCGTGGTCTGGTACTTCGCCCACCTCCATACGCCGACGCAGAACGTGATCGGCGCGACGCTCCCCGGCGTGCCGGTCGTCACGCTTGGGCGCAACGACCGCATGGCCTGGGCGTTTACGAACACCGGCCCGGATGTGCAGGACCTCTACCTCGAAAAGCTCCACTCCGGCGGCGGATACGTGACCCCTGCGGGCCCCGAGCCGTTCAAGGTCCTCACCGAGGTCATCAAGGTGAAAGGCGCGGAGGACGTCAAGCTCGAGGTCCGGGCTTCGCGCCATGGCCCGATCATTTCCGACGTGTCCAAGAGCGCGCTCGATGCGACGCCGCGCGGCTATGCGATCGCGTTCGCCTGGACCGCGCTCGCGGAGGACGATCTCACGATCCAGTCGTCGATCGAGCTGGGGCGCGCGGGCAACTGGCAGGAGTTCCTTTCGGCGGCCAGGAAGTTCGGCGCCCCCCAGCAGAACATCCTCTACGCGGATGTCGACGGCAATATCGGGTATGTCGCCGCGGGACGCATCCCGGTGCGCAAGCCCGAGAACGACCTCAAGGGACTCGCGCCGGCGCCGGGCTGGGATGCGAAGTACGACTGGGCGGGCTATATCCCGTTCGACGAGCTGCCCCAGAACTACAACCCGGCGAGCGAGCGCCTGTGGACCGCGAACGACAAGATCGTCGCGCCCGGGTACAAACGCTTCATTACGAGCGAATGGCAGCCGCCCTATCGCTCCGAGCGCATCGGTCAGCTTATCGCGGCTACGCCCAGGCACGATGCGTCGACCTTCGCGCGCATGCAAGGCGACGTGCAGTCCCTCGCGATGCGCGAAGCCCTCCCGTTCCTGCTGGCGGCCACCCCTCGCAGCGAGGACGCGCGCAAGGCGCTCGACCTGCTGCGCGCATGGAACACTGAAATGCGCCGCGAACTGGCCGAGCCGCTGATCCTCGCCGCGTGGTGGCGCGAACTCACGCGCCGCATCTACGCCGACGAACTCGGCGAGGCGTTCCAGTCGAATTGGGCGCCCCGCGCGCAGTTCATGATCAACGTGCTCGCCGATCGCGCAGGGCAGTCACGCTGGTGCGACGACGTGAGAACGCCCCAGGTCGAAACCTGTGCGGACGCCCTCGCACTCTCGCTCGAGGCGGCGCTTGCGGACCTGCGCCAGCGCTACGGCGCCGATATGGCGAAGTGGCGGTGGGGCGAAGCCCACAAGGCGCGTCACGAACATCGCCCGCTCGGCAAGCAACCCCTGCTCGCCCGCATCTTCGATATCAGCACGCCCTCGGCAGGCGACACCTACACGGTCAACGTCGGGCAGCATTACCTCAACGACGAATCGATGCCCTACGCCAACCGGCATGCGCCTAGCCTGCGCGCGATCTATGACCTCGCCGACCCCGAGAAGTCCCTGTATATCCATTCGGGCGGCCAGTCGGGAAACCGCCTGTCCCCGCATTACAAGTCCTTTACCGAGGCATGGGCGAACGGCGAGTACATCCCGATGATCACCGACCGCAAGCGGCTGGAGGCGGGCAAGCACTCGACCCTGCGGTTGGCGCCGCTGCGCTAGGCGGTCCGCCGCAGGTAGAAATTATTCGCCGCGAGCGCCCCGATCACCAGTGCGGCGCCCGCAAGCTCCACCGCCTCATAGCGCCGGCCAAGCGCCGCTTCGATCGCGAAGACCCCGACCGGGACGAGGTTGACCATCAGCATCGTGTTGAGCGCGCCCATGTGCTTGACCGCTGCGTTGAACCCCAGCACGCCCAGCACCACGCTGCCTGCGGCGAAGTAGAGAATCTGCCACCACACCGAAAGGATCGCCTCGGCCGAGGGCACCTCGACAAAGCCCACTGAGACGGCGACCGCATTGGCCGTGAGCAGTCCCAGTCCGCCGGGAATACACGTGAGCGTCGTCATGCGCAGGGCAGACCAGCCGGTAAACCGCCCCGCCGCGAGCGTGTAGATCACCCAGCAGATCGCGCCGAGCAGCACCAGGATGTCGCCCAGCAGCGACCCGCCTTCGAAGGCCCGGCTCGGGTCGCCCTTGGTCACCACCAGCACCACACCCACGATCGCGACTCCAACACATCCCAGCGTGAAGGTCGCCGGCCGCTGTCGGTAGGCCAGCCAGAGCACCAGCGCGGTGAGCGGCGTCTGCAGCGCCATGAGGATGCCTGCGTGCTCCGGGCGGGTGAAATTCAGCCCGTACCAGACCAGCGTGTTGAACCCGGTGATGCCGACCAGGCCGAAGCCGATCGCCGGCCAGAGCCTCGTTCCGTAGCGGAACGCCTGCCGGCCTTCGATGGCCCAGAGAAGGCACGCGAAGATCGCGAGCCCAATCACGTAGCGCAACGTGCCGAGCGAGAACGAATCGATCATCGCGAGGCTGCGCTTGGCGATCGGGAACATCGGCGCCCAGCACAAGATGCAGACCCCGCTCCAGGCGAGGCCTTTCAGCAGGTTGCGTGGCGGGATATCAGGCCTGCTTTGGCTTCGGCGGCTCGTCTCAGGAGCGCTTGGGCGCGACTTCATCGCGCAAGGCGCGACGCAGGATCTTGCCGACGTTGGTCTTCGGCAGCTCGGTGCGGAACTCGACGTACTTCGGGCGCTTGTAGCCGGTGAGCTGCTCCTTGCAGAAACTAAGGATCGCCTCCTCCGTCAGCGTCGGGTCCTTCTTCACGATAAACACCTTGGGCACCTCGCCCGAGTGCTCGTCGTTGACGCCGATGGCGGCGACTTCGAGCACGCCCGGGTGCATCGCGATCACCTGCTCGATTTCGTTGGGATACACGTTGAAGCCCGAGACGAGGATCATGTCCTTCTTGCGATCGACGATGCGCACGAACCCGGTCGGGTCCATCACGCCTACGTCACCGGTATACAGAAATCCGTCCGGCCCGATGACATTCGCCGTTTCTTCCGGCCGCTGCCAGTAGCCTTTCATGACCTGCGGACCGCTGATGCAGATCTCGCCGGGCTGGCCTAGCGCGACTTCCTTCTTGTCGTCGTCGCGGATCGACACCAGGGTAGAGGGCAGCGGGAGCCCGATCGCACCGCTGTAGTCGGTGAGCGTGAGCGGGTTCATGGTCGCCGAGGGGCTCGTCTCGGTGAGGCCGTAGCCTTCGAGCAGCACCTTGCCGGTCACCTGCTTCCACTTGTCGGCCACGGCCTTCTGCACCGCCATGCCGCCACCGACGCACACTTTCACGTTCGAGAAGTCGAGCTTGTTGAACTCGGCGTTGTTCAGCAGCGCATTGAAGAGCGTGTTGACGCCGGTGATCACGTTGTAGCGGTGCTTGGCGAGTTCCTTGGCGAAGCCCGGTATGTCGCGCGGGTTGGTGATCAGGATGTTGAAGCCGCCGACCTTCATCATCAGCAGGCAATTCACCGTGAGCGAGAAAATGTGATACAGCGGCAGCGCCGTGATGATGACCGGCGTTTCGCCCTTGAGCCCCGGGATCAGCCAGGCCGCGGACTGCGCGATATTGGCGAGGATGTTCCGGTGCAGGAGCATCGCGCCCTTCGAGACCCCGGTCGTCCCGCCGGTGTACTGCAGGAAGGCGATGTCCTCATGGTTGGTTTCAACCGGCGTGAGCTTCATGCCCATGCCCTCGGAGAGCATCTTGTTGAACCGGACAGCCGCCGGCAGTTCGAACGCCGGCACCATCTTCTTCACGTTGCGCACGACGAAATTCACGATCGCGCCCTTGATGCCGAGCATGTCGCCGAGCGACGCCACCACCACATGCTTGACCGGCGTGCGCGCGACGACCTCCTGCAGCACGCTCGCAAAGTTCTCGAGCACCACGATGACTTCGGCGCCGGAGTCCTTGAGCTGGTGCTCGAGTTCCCTCGGGGTGTACAGCGGGTTCACGTTGACGACCGTGTAGCCGGCCCGCAGCGTGCCGTAGAGGCAGACCGGGTACTGCAACACGTTCGGCATCATCAATGCGACGCGCGCGCCCTTGGGCAGGCCCTTGGATTGCAGCCAGGCGCCGAAGGCCGCCGACGTGCGGTCGAGCTCGGCGAAGGTGATCGTCTTGCCCATGCAGTGGAACGAGGGGCGGTCCGCGTACTGCTTGACGCATTTCTCGAACAGGTCGCCGACCGACTTGTAGTCGTTGTAGTCGATCTCGGCAGGCACGCCGGGGGGGTAGCTTTTCAGCCAGATCTTGTCCATGGGGGTCTCCTCCGGCCTCGTTCGGGCCTGGTGCTAAAGATTCTAGCGGTTTTTGAATGCGGGCTTGCGTTTCTCGACAAACGCCGCCATGCCTTCCTTCTGGTCGGCAAGCGCGAAACCCGAATGGAACAGGCGCCGCTCGAACAGGATGCCCTCGGTAAGCGAGCTCTCGTAAGCGCGGTTGACCGACTCCTTGATCATCATCACCACGGGGAGCGAATAGGCTGCGATCTTGTCCGCGACCCCCATCGCTTCCTCCATGAGCTTCTCGAGCGGAACGACGCGCGAGACGAGCCCGGAACGCTCGGCCTCGGCTGCATCCATCATGCGGGCCGTCAGGCACAGGTCCATGGCCTTGGCCTTGCCGACCGCGCGTGGCAGGCGCTGCGTGCCGCCCGCGCCTGGAACGATCCCGAGGTTGATCTCCGGCTGGCCGAACCTGGCGTTCTCGGCGGCGATCACGATATCGCAGGCCATCGCGAGCTCGTTGCCCCCGCCGAGCGCATACCCGGCGACGGCGGCAATCACGGGCTTGCGGATCTTGCGGATGTGCTCCCAGTCGCGCGTGATGTAGTCGTCGCGATACACGTCGATGAAATCCCAATCTTTCATCGCGACGATGTCGGCGCCGGCGGCAAACGCCTTTTCGCTTCCGGTGATGACGATCGCGCCGACCTTCTCGTCGGCGTCGAAGCCGTACATCGCCTCGGCCAGCTCCTGCATGAGCTGCGCGTTCAGCGCATTCATCTGCTTGGGGCGGTTGAGCGTGATCAGGCCGACCCTGCCCCGCGTCTCGGTGTGGATGAATTCATGCGCCATGGGACTCTCCGTGGTTTGGCGTGATCCCGTCGATTGCATAGACCTTGGGCATCCGCGCATTCTAGCGCCCTTGGTGTAAGCTTTCCCCGGCACGTTTCGCTGCGCTGCCTCCCACATTTCCGGTTCACTTCGCCATGACAACTTCCATCCTGGTTTCCATCGACGCGGGCGTGCAGACCATCACGCTCAATCGTCCCGACAAGCTCAACTCCTTCAATCCCGGGATGCACGTGCAGTTGCGCGCCGCGCTCGATGAGGCGGCGGGCAACGCTGCGATCCGGTGCGTGCTGCTCACAGGGTCGGGCCGCGGTTTCTGCGCCGGCCAGGACCTGTCCGAGCGGGAAATGAAAGAGACCGACACGCCGCGCGACCTCGGCGCGACGATCGAGGAGTACTACAACCCGCTGGTGAAATTCATGCAGGCGCTGCCCAAGCCCATCGTCTGCGCGGTCAATGGCGTGGCCGCGGGCGCGGGCGCGAACATCGCCCTGGCGTGCGACATCGTGCTCGCGGCGAAGTCGGCGTCCTTCCTGCAGGCCTTCGCGAAAATCGGCCTCGTGCCGGATTCGGGCGGCACGTATTTCCTGCCGCGCCTCGCGGGCACCGCGCGCGCCATGGCCCTCGCGATGCTGGCCGAAAAGTTGCCGGCCGCGGACGCCGAACGCATGGGCCTCATCTGGAAAGCTGTTGACGACGACAAGCTCATGATGGAGGCCACGGCAATGTGCAAGCACCTCGCAACGCAGCCGACCCGCGCGCTCGGGCTGATGAAGCAGGCGATCTACGCAGCCGGCGATAACACCCTCGCCGGGCAACTCGACCTCGAGCGCGACCTGCAGCGCAAGGCGGGCGGCTCGCCGGACTACCGCGAGGGCGTGAGCGCCTTCCTCGAGAAGCGCAAGCCGACTTTCACCGGCCAGTAAGGGCCCGCGCCGATGAAGGAGCGCTGATGGACGAGACCCTTCTGGCCAAAGCCACCGCCGAGGTCATGTGGCGCGACGACAACGCGTCGAAATGGCTGGGCATGAAGGTCGAAGAAGTGCGCCCCGGCTACGCGCGCCTGTCGATGAGCGTCACGCCGAACATGGTCAACGGCCACAACCTCTGCCATGGCGGACTCATCTTCACCCTGGCCGACAGCACCTTTGCATTCGCCTGCAACAGCCACAACCAGCGCGCGGTTGCCGCGGGCGCTTCGATCGAGTTCGTCGCGCCCGCTTTCCTGGGCGACATCCTCACCGCCGAAGGCTCCGAGCAGTTGCTCAAGGGCCGCACCGGCGTCTACGACATGAAGGTCGTCAACCAAAAGAATGAGCCGATCGCCTTCTTCCGCGGCAAGTCGGCCACCATCAAGGGACTGCTCGTGGAGGACGCATGAAGACCTTGCCACTCGACCCCATCGAGAAAGCATCGGTCGATGAGCTGCGCGCGCTGCAGCTCGAGAGGCTCAAGTGGTCGCTCAAGCACGCGTACGACAATGTCGAGCATTACCGGCGCAAGTTCGACGCGGCTGGCGCAAAACCCTCGGACATCAAGTCGCTCGACGATCTGGCCAGGTTCCCGTTCACGACCAAGACCGACCTGCGCGAGACCTATCCTTTCGGGATGTTCGCGGTGCCCATGGACCAGGTCGTGCGCATCCATGCTTCCTCCGGCACGACAGGCAAGCCGACCGTCGTCGGCTACACCGCGAAGGACATCGACACCTGGACGAATTGCATGGCGCGCTCGATCCGCGCTGCCGGCGCGCGGCCGGGCGACAAGGTGCATGTGGCCTACGGCTACGGCCTTTTCACCGGCGGCCTGGGCGCGCACTACGGCTCCGAGCGGCTCGGCCTGGTCACGATCCCGCTCTCCGGGGGCATGACCGAGCGGCAGGTCCAGCTCATCACCGACTTCAAGCCCGACATCATCATGGTGACGCCCTCCTACATGCTCGCGATCGCCGATGAGATGGACAAGCAGGGCATCGACCCGAAGAAGTGCAGCCTGCGCGTCGGGATCTTCGGCGCCGAGCCGTGGACCAACGAAATGCGAAAGCAGATCGAGGAACGCCTCATCCTCGATGCGATCGACATCTACGGGTTGTCCGAAGTCATGGGCCCGGGCGTGTCGCAGGAGTGCATCGAGACCAAGGACGGGCTCACGGTCTGGGAAGACCACTTCTACCCCGAGGTGGTCGATCCGGCCACAGGGCGCGTGCTGCCCGACGGCGAGAAAGGTGAGCTGGTTTTCACCTCGCTCACCAAGGAGGCGCTGCCGGTGATCCGCTACCGCACCCGCGACCTCACGCGCCTGCTGCCCGGCACCGCGCGCACGATGCGGCGCATGGAGAAAATCACCGGGCGCTCGGACGACATGATGATCATCCGCGGCGTGAACGTTTTCCCGACGCAGGTCGAGGAGCTGATCCTCAAGCAACCGGAGTTCTCGCCGCACTACGTGATGGAGCTCACCAAGGACGGGCCGATGGACCATCTCTCGGTGCTCGTCGAGATCCAGCCGGGCTCGAAGGACCAGGGCTCGGCCGGCAAGCTGGCCCACAGCATCAAGTCTTATATCGGCGTGACGGCCGAGGTGCGGATCGTTGCGGGCGGCACCATCGAGCGCTCCATCGGCAAGGCCAAACGCGTTATCGACAAGAGGAAATGACGTGAAAGGATTGAAGGACAAAGTCGTACTGGTCACCGGCGGCGGTGGCGCGATCGGCGCCGCCATCTGCCGGCGGTTCGCGCAAGCCGGCGCCAAGGTGGTGGTGGCCGATCGCAACGGCGAGGCCGCCGAACGCGTCGCCAAGGAGAACGGTGGCCGGGCGCTGGTCTTCGACATCAGCGACTACGCCGCGGCCAAGGCCGCGGTCGATTCGGTCGGGCAGGTCGACGTGCTGGTGAACAACGCCGGCTGGGACCGCTTCCAGAATTTCATCGACATGGATCCCGCCGACTGGGAGCAGCTCATCGCGATCAACCTGCGCGGCCCGCTCAACATGCACCACGTCACGGTGCCGCAGATGGTCAAGCGCGGGCAGGGGCGCGTGATCAATATTTCCTCGGATGCGGCGCGCGTGGGCTCGTCCGGCGAATCGGTCTACTCGGCCTGCAAGGGCGGCATCCTGTCGTTCTCGAAAACGCTGGCGCGCGAGCTCGCGAGAAAAGGCGTCACGGTCAACGTGGTGTGTCCCGGCCCCACCGACACGCCGATCCTGCGCGGCTTCGCGGGCGAAGGCGAAGCGGGACAGAAAGTGCTGGATGCGCTGGTACGCGCGATCCCGCTCAAGCGCGTCGGGCAGCCCGAAGACGTTCCGGGCATCGTCGCCTTCCTCGCCTCGGAGGAGGCCAGCTACATCACCGGGCAGGTGATTTCGGTCTCCGGCGGCCTGACGATGGCGGGCTGAAACCGGCCCAGGGCGATGGCAGCATTTCGCCCTGTAGCCCGCGTGCTACGGCCACTTTATCCTGAAATTGGCAGCATTGGCCTCGATGCGCCCGGCATGCGGCGCACCCCAGTGCGCGGGCGCCAGCAGCGCGCCCGACTCCACGCACCCGGCCAGGATCTTGCGGCGCATCGCCCGCGCGACTGCCGCGTCTTCGCAGAAGCGGCTGTTGGTGTCCGGGTAGTAGACCTGCAGCGGGTGGTGGCAGAGGTCTCCGGCGAAGAGCATGCGTTCGCCGCCGGACTCGGTGCGCAGCACCACGTGGCCCGGCGTGTGCCCCGGCGTCGGCTCGATCGTGACGCCATCCTCCAGTTCATGCGTGCCCTCGACTGATTGGAGCAACCCGGCCTCGAGCACCGGCAGGAGGCTGTCCTGCCATTGCGCGAGATGGTCGTCCTCCGGATCGTTGGCCCGGGCCTTCGCCTCGGCCGATTTCAGTTCGGCGACCGAGCAGATCACTTTTGCATTCGGGAACGTCGGCACCCAGCGCCCGTCGCGCAGCTGCGTGTTCCAGCCGATGTGGTCGACATGCAAGTGCGTGCAGAGTACGAAATCCACGTCCTCCGGCTTGAAGCCCGCCTGCGCAAGGCGCTCGAGGTAAGGCTGCTCGAGGTTGTCGAACCCGGGCGAGTGCGGGCGCGGCTTGTGGTTGCCGATGCAGGTGTCGACGAGGATCGTGTGGTGTTTCGTGCGCAGCAGCCACGTGTGGGTGCCCATCACGAAGCGCTTCTTCGCTTCATCGTAGTGGTTCGGCGCGAGCCAGCCGAGGTGGCGCTCGACGGCCTCCGGCGGCAGATCCGGCAACAAATACTGCGGCGGGAACGCGGCCCCCAGCGTCTCCTTGATGCGCATCACTTCGATCGATCCGCACCGGAAGGCAGCGCTCATACCGG
>CAZZDV010000002.1:35795-47320 GCA_964652785.1 uncultured Bordetella sp. | reverse complement strand
TCCTTGATGCGCATCACTTCGATCGATCCGCACCGGAAGGCAGCGCTCATACCGGGTTTCATCCCGGGTTTCATCCCTCGGCTCGGGCGAGGGCCGCGTCCGCGTCGTAGCCATAGATGCGCTGCTGGCCCTCGGGGTAACCGCTCGCATAGTTGCGTTGGTTCTCGCGCAGGCGCGAATCGCGCCGCGCCACCTTGGCTGGATCGGACATGTTGAAAAGCTCCTCGGCTTGCCTGGAAAAACGCTGGACCCACTCGGCGCGCTCCTTGCGCAACCGCTCGTACCGCTCGATCGCCTCGACCGGCGCGGAGGGCGTCTCGGCGATGCACGCCGCGAGCACGTACGCGTCCTCGATCGACTGCGCCGCGCCCTGCGCGTGGTAAGGCAGCATGGCGTGGGCCGAATCGCCGAGCAGCACCACGCGGCCCTCGTGCCAGCTCGCGAGCGGCTCGCGGTCATACAGCGCCATGCGAAAGAGCTTCGTGGTTGCGCGGATCACGCCCAGCACCTGGGGATGCCAGCCGGCGTACTCCGCCAGCGCCTCTTCGGCATTGCCGGTCGCGGACCAGGACTCGCGCGAAGGCGCCTGCGAGCGCCCGACGCCGATCCAGTTGTGCGTGCGTCCGCCGGAAATGAAGTAGTGCACGAGGCTGCGGTCCGGCCCCCACCAGTTGCTCGAGAGGAATTCGAGGTTCAGGCCGGCAACGGCCTGCGCCGGCATCGTGCCCCGCCATGCGACGGTGCCGGAGAAGCGCGGCGTGCTCTTGCCGAAAAGCTGGTCCCGCACGAGCGAGTGGATACCGTCGGCACCTACAACGATCTCCCCACGATGCGTTGTCCCGTCTTCGAGCGTGACCGTGGCCCCGCGCTCGTCATGACCAACGCGGGCGACCTTCGAGGCGAAGTGCACGTTGGCGCTGCCCAGGGCCCGCACGAGCACCTCGAGGATCTCGGCGCGATGCGCGTGATAGTAGGGCGCGCCGAAATGCCTTTCGGCCTCGCAGCCCAGCGGGGTCCACAGGATCCGCTCGCCGCTCTGCCAGGACCGCACTTCGAGCCCCCGCGGCATGACCCCGATCGCCGCAAGCGGCTCGCCCAGCCCCAGCTTCATGAGGATGCGCATGACGTTGGCCGAGAGCTGGATCCCGGCGCCGACCTCGCGAAACGCCTCCGCCTGCTCGAAAAGCTCGAAGGCCACGCCGCGCGCCCGCAGGCTCAATGCAGTGGCGATGCCGCCGAGGCCGCCGCCGACAATCAGGACCGGTTTCATGGGCGAAGAGCATACCGGGGATGCGCAAGATCCGGATGGATTTGCCCCCCCGGTTTCGCTACTCTTCACGCATGCAAACCAATCCCTCACTCATCCACCGCGCACGCGCTTATCTCGATGCGCGCCGCGGCGAGCGCACCACGCTCGAAGAGCTCGGACGCGCGGTCGGCGCGAGCCCCTTTCACCTGCAGCGCAGCTTCAAGCGCGAGCTCGGCCTGTCGCCCAGGGACTATCAGCAGGCGCTGCGGCTCGAGGACACCAAGCGCGCGCTGGCCGACGGCAGCCGCGTGACCGACGCGGTGTTCGGCGCCGGCTACGGATCGCTTTCGCGCTTTTACGAGAAGGCGGCCTCCGGGCTGGGGATGGCTGCGCGCGCCTATCGCGCCAAGGGCAAGGGCATGGCGATCGCGTACACGACGTTTGCGTCGCCGCTGGGCTGCATCCTGCTGGCCTCCACCGAACAGGGGCTGTGCTCGGTGAAGCTTGGCGACAACCCCGAAGCGCTCGCGCGCATGCTTGCGGCGGAATTCAGCGAAGCCGAGCTGAAGGAGGACCGCCGCGGCCTGACGGACATCCGCGAGCGCGTGCTCGCCTTCCTCTCGGGCGACGGCACGCTCAACAAACTTCCGCTGGACATCCTCGGCACCGTGTTCCAGCAACGGGTGTGGGCGCAGCTGCGCCAGATCCCGCGCGGCGAGACGCGCACCTACAAGGACATCGCGGAGGCGATCGGCGCGCCCAAGGCCGTGCGCGCAGTCGGCAGCGCCTGCGGCGCGAATCCGTTGGCGCTCGTCATCCCTTGCCACCGTGCACTGCGCACCGATGGCGGGCTGGGCGGTTACGCGTGGGGGGTAAACCGCAAGGAAACACTGCTGAAGATCGAGAGGAAGCGCCAGGCGTAGGTCTTCACCAACCGGAGGTTCTGGCCACACCCCGGGGGTCAGGGAGCGCGAGTCCGGCTAGAATCGGCTCTCCCAAGGGAGAGTTCATGCAAGCGTATCCGCACCTGTTCAAGCCGCTCGATCTGGGCTTCGTCACCCTGCCCAACCGAATCATGATGGGCTCCATGCATACCGGCCTCGAAGAGATGCCCGATGGCATCGAGCGGCTAGCCGCGTTCTATGCCGAGCGCGCCGCCGGCGGCGCCGCGCTCATCGTGACCGGCGGGTTCTCTCCGGACGACGCGGGCAACCTCAGCGCGCATGCCGCTGAGATGGCCAGCACCGCCGACCGCGACCGCCACAAGCCGATTCCGCGTGCAGTGCACGAGGCGGGCGGACGCATCTGCCTGCAGGTCCTGCACGCCGGGCGCTACGGCAAGCACCCGCGCATCGTTGCGCCTTCCGCAATCCGCTCGCCGATCAACCCGAATTCGCCGCGCGAGCTGACCGTCGCGGAGATCGAAACGACGATCGAGGCCTTTGCGCGCTCCGCGGTGCTCGCGCGCGAGGCCGGCTACGACGGCGTGGAGATCATGGGGTCGGAGGGTTACCTGATCACGCAGTTCCTCGCGCTGCGCACCAACCAGCGCAAGGACGAGTGGGGCGGAGGGCTGGAAAACCGCATGCGCTTCGGGGTCGAAGTCATGCGCCGCACCCGGGCCGCCGTGGGCAAGGATTTCATCATCATCTACCGGCTCTCGGCGCTCGAACTCGTCGAGGGCGGGCAGACCACCGGCGAGATCCTCGCAATGGCGCGCGCAATCGAGGCCGCGGGCGCGGACATCCTCAACACCGGCATCGGATGGCATGAAGCGCGCATTCCGACCATCGCGCAGGCGGTGCCGCGCGGGGGCTTCGCCTGGGTCACGCGGCGGCTGCGCGAGGCGGTGAAACTGCCGCTGATCGCTTCCAACCGTATCAACGCACCCGAGATCGGCGAAGAAATCATCGCGCGCGGCGACGCCGACATGGTGTCGCTCGCGCGCAGCATGCTGGCCGACGCCGAGTTCGCCAACAAGTCCAAGGCCGGCGACCGCGCGGGGATCAACATCTGCATCGCCTGCAACCAGGCGTGCCTCGACCATATTTTCTCCGGCCGCTTCGCTTCGTGCCTCGTGAACCCGCGCGCCGGGCGCGAGACGCAACTGGCATTCCTGCCGGTGACTTCGAAGAAGAAGGTCGCTGTCGTCGGCGGGGGACCCGCGGGCCTCTCCTGCGCGGCGATCGCCGCGGAGCGCGGACATGCGGTTACTCTGTTCGAGCAGTCCGGCGAACTCGGCGGGCAGTTCAACCTCGCCAAGCAGATCCCGGGCAAGCAGGAGTTCGCCGAAAGCGTCGCCTACTACGCCGAGCGCATGAAGCGCGCCGGGGTGGCCGTGCAACTGGGCAAGACCGCGGGCGACGCGGAACTCGCGGGGTTCGACGAAGTGGTCCTCGCCACGGGCATCGCTCCGCGCCGTCCGGAGATCCCCGGCATCGACCAGCCGAAAGTCGCGGGCTATGTCGAGGTCCTGACCGGCCGCGTCGAGGTGGGCCGAAACGTGGTGATCATCGGCGCCGGGGGCATCGGCTTCGACGTCGCGTTGTACCTGCTCGAAAAGGACGGCCGTTCGCAGACCGACCCAAAGGCTTTCGCCACGCATTGGGGCATCACGGCCGACGCAACCGCTTCGGGCGGGCTCAACCCCGCGGGTCCGGAGGCGCCGCACCCGGCGCACAAGATCACCATGCTCAAGCGCTCGGACCTGCCGTTCGGCAAGACCCTCGGCCTGTCCACCGGCTGGGTGCACCGCATCGAGCTTGCGAGAAACGGCGTCGCAATGATCAAGGGCGTGCAGTACCGCAGGATCGACGACGAAGGCGTGCACATTACGGTGGAGGGCAAGGAGTCGTGCATCCCGGCCGACACCGTCATCCTCTGTGCCGGCCAGGATCCCAAGCGCGATCTCTTGCCGGGGCTGGAGGGCCGAGGGCGCAAGGCCCACCTCATCGGCGGCGCGCGCGAAGCCGGCGAGCTGGATGCCAAGCGGGCGATGCTGGAAGGGGCCGAGCTGGCGGCGGCTCTTTAGGTGAACGCGCCTGCCGCCCCGGCTCCGCCCCTGCCCGCGACTGAAGCCCGCGCGGTGCTCGACCGGGTCGCGAAGAACATCGAGCGCGTGCTGCAGGGCCAGCATCAATCGATCCGCCAGTTGCTGGCCGCCTTCGCGGCCGGCGGCCACGTGCTGATCGAGGACGTGCCGGGCACCGGCAAGACGACCCTGGCCAAGGCGCTGGCGCAGTCGATCGGCGCCCCTTTTGCGCGCATCCAGTTCACGCCAGACCTGCTGCCCTCGGACATCCTCGGCGTCTCGATCTACAACCCGCGCGAGCAGAATTTCGAATTTCGCGAAGGCCCGGTGTTCACCAGCATCCTGCTCGCCGACGAGATCAACCGCGCGAGCCCGCGCACGCAGTCCGCGCTGCTCGAGGTCATGGGCGAAGCGCAGGTCACGGTCGAAGGCCGCACCAAGCGGCTCGACCCCCTCTTCTTCGTGATCGCCACACAGAACCCGGTGGAATTCCGCGGCACCTATCCGCTTCCGGAAGCGCAGATGGACCGCTTCGCCATGCGCCTCGCGCTGGGCTACATCGATGCCGCAATGGAGGTCGCGATGCTGACCGCGCAGGAGCACGAGCACCCGCTAACCTCGATCGGCGCCGTGGCCAGCCATGCCGAAGTGCTCGGCGCGCGCGCCGCGGCGCATTCGGTGCGCATCGCCGACGAGCTCAAGGCTTACATCGTGGCCCTCGCGCGCTCGACGCGAGAGGTTGCGTCCGTGCAGCTCGGGTGCGGTCCCCGCGCCTCGATCGCACTGACCCGGGTGGCGCGCTCGCTCGCGTTGATCGACGGCGAGTCCTTCGTGCGCCCCGAGCACGTGCGCGAAGCCGCGCAGAGCGTGCTCGCGCATCGCATCGTCCTGCAGCCGCAAGCGCGCTACGCGGGGGCGAGCGGCGCTTCGGTCGTGGCCGACGCGCTCGATTCGGTCCCGGTGCCCGCCTAGGAAAACGCCTCCATGCGGCGGTTCCACTATTCGCTGCTGCGTTTCGTGACCTGGTCCGAAAGGGCCACGCGGGAGAGGCTGACCGGCGCCGGCAAGCTTGCCGCGATCACGGCTTTCATGGCCGCGCTCGTGGGGCTTGACACCCACCAGTCGCTGTCCTCGCAGGTCTTCGCCCTCCTGGCGGCGATGCTGGCGATCTCCGCGAGCTTGAGCCTGACCTTCCGGCCCAAGGCCCATGTGCGCCGGAACCTGCCGCGCTTCGCCACCGCCGGGGAAGAGCTCAGCTACCGCATTTCGGTCTCCAATTCGGGTTCGAAACCCCTCGCCGATGTCGAAGTGCGCGAACGCTTCACAAACGTGCGCCCGTCGTTCGACGAGTTCCAGCGCGGGCGCGACCCTGGGGATGCGCAGCGCAACTGGTTCGACCGCAAGGGCGGCTATTTCCGCTGGCGTTACCTCATGGAGCGCCGCCTGCCTGAGCGCGCGAAGGGCGGGCACCTGTCTCTCATGCCCGCGGGATCGCAATCGGAAGTGCGCGCGAGCCTCGTGCCACGCAGGCGAGGCGTGCTGTCGTTCGCCGGCGTGGACCTCGTACGCCCGGATGTCTTCGGGCTGGCTTGCGGACGCAAAACGGTCTCGATCCCCGACAAGCTCGTGGTGTTGCCCAAGCGCTATCGCCTGCCGCAGGTCCTCCTGCCAGCGCAGCGGTTGCTGCAACCCGGCGGGCATGCGCTCGCTTCCTCCATCGGCGATTCCGAGGAGTTCCTGAGCCTGCGCGAGTACCGGCCGGGAGACAGCCTGCGGCGCGTGCACTGGAAAAGCTTCGCGCGCACCGGCGAGCCCGTGGTGAAGGAGTACGAAACCGAATTCTTCGAGCGTCACGCACTGGTGCTCGACACAGGCGCCGAATCCGAAACGGAAAGCTTCGAGGAAGCCGTCTCGATTGCCGCTTCGTTCATCTACACGATCGACACGCAGGAATGCCTGCTGGATCTCGTGTTCGTCGCCGGCGAGCCCGAGTGCCACACGGCAGGCCGCGGCGAAGCTTCCAACGTGCACCTGCTCGAAGTGCTGGCCGGGCTCGGCCCCTCGCTGCCCGGGACGTTCGACGAACTTGCGCGCGAGATCATGGCGATGCGCTCGACCCTGTCGTCTGCGGTTTTCGTGCTGCTGGCGTGGGACGCACCGCGCAGGAAACTCGTCTCCGATCTGGCGATGTCGGGACTCGGCATCCGGGTGCTGCTGGTCACCGACCATCCGCCGGCCGATACGCACGGGCTCCTCGTGCTGCAGCCCGGCAAGATCGAAGCCGGGCTGCAGAGGCTCGCATGAGTAACCTCGCGCAGGACGCGTCGCCGCGCGAAGGTCCCCCCCTCGGGTCCTTTCAGATCTCGCCGATGCTGCTCGCGCTCGCGCTGGGCTTCTGGGGCTGGCAGACAAAGAACGGGTTTGCGGCGGCGGGATTCGCGGCCGCCATGCTGTTGCCGGTGCTTACACGCCTGAGGCTCGAGCTGACCGAGCGCGACCAGCACCGCATCTGCGACCTCACGATGATCCTTTACGTCGCGGTCGCGGCTTCTTTCATTGCCACCGACGGGTTGCGCTCGGGCGTGCACCAGTCGCTTGTCTGGCTTCCCGGGATCGTGCTGCCGCTGATGCTCGCGCAGGTCATGTGCGTCGAGGGGCGCGTGCCGATGACCGCGCTCTTTCGTTACCTGCGCAAGCTCAAGGCGCGCGGCGAGAAGATCAACGACTTGAGGATCGACCTCACCGGGCCGTACCTTGCATTGATCGTCATTACCTCGGGCATGGCGAACCAGCCCGGCTACGGCTATTTCGCGGGCATCGTGCTGATCATCGGCGCAGCGCTCGCGCGCATCAGGCCTTCGCGCGTTAGCCTGACCGCGTGGCTGCTCGCGCTTTCGATGGCCGTGGCGGCCGGGTTTGCCGGGCAGGCGGGCCTTTACAACCTGCAGACGCTGGTCGAGGACTGGATCATCGACTGGCAGATCCGGGGGCCGGTGCTCGACCCCTATCGCAGCTCGACGCGCATCGGCGAGCTCGGGCGCCTCAAGAAGGAAGACGCCATCGTGCTGCGGGTGTACGCCAGCGCCGATGGATCGAACAAGCCTGCGCTCCTCCACCGCGCGAGCTACAACCAGTACGTCGGCAATACCTGGCTCGCGCGCCACGGCAATCTCGAGACACTTGCCTCCCGCGGCGACGGGACGGTCTTCGCGCTAGGGGGCGCCGGCGCGCCCAACCCGCCGCCCGATTCGGCGACGCTGCGCCTTTCGCAGCGAGTGAACGGCGGCCGCACGATGGTGGGACTGCCGCTCAATACGTCGGCTATAAGCGATCTCGTGGCCAGCCGCGTGCGCAGCAACGCGCTCGGCGCAGTCCAGGCCGAGATGGAAGTGCCCTGGACCTTCTTCAACGTGATTTACAACGCCGCGCCGGCAATGGACCTGCCGGGCTATGCAGTCACGTCGCAGGACGATCTCCAGGTGCCTGCAAAGGAGCGGAACGCACTGGAGGCGGTCTCGCGCCAACTGGGACTCGCCGGGCTGCCGTCGCTGGCGGCCGCTCGGCGGGTGCATGCCTACCTGGGGAGCTTCGAATACACGACCGTGAGAAACCACCCGTTCTCCGACCTGGTGCCGGGGAGCGAAACACCGCTGGCCGAGTTCCTCAACACCACCAAGCGGGGCCACTGCGAGTATTTCGCCACCGCGGCCACCCTGCTGCTGCGGACCGCGGGGATTCCCGCCCGCTATGCCACCGGCTATTCGGTGCAGGACTGGAGCGCCTGGGAAAAGGCGTGGATCGTGCGCGAGCGCCATTCGCATGCCTGGACACGCGCATACATCGACGGCCGCTGGATGGACGTAGACGCCACGCCTGCGGTTTGGTTCGCGGAGGAAGAATCGCTCGCCCCGGCGCTGCAGGAATTCACCGACTTCCTGCGCTGGGCGGGCTTTCGCTGGACGACGCGCGACGGCAGCGAAACGAAAATGCTTGCGTGGGCCGTGGTCGCGCTGGCGGCCGTCATCCTCGTCTGGAAGCTCGTGACCGAGGGCGGGCTCGTACGCCTGGCGCAGCGCGCCGGCATCGGCCGGGTCGACCGGCCGGGCAGCGACTCCGAGTTCTACGCGGTGGAGGCGGCCCTGGCGAAGAAAACGCCGCGCAGACCGAGCGAACCGTTGCTCGACTGGCTGCCGCGCGCCGCGGCGGCACTCAAGCAGGAGACGCGGGTCCAAGTCGAAGGGCTGGCGAGCCTGCACTACCGCTATCGGTTTGATCCGGCCGGCCTGCCGGAAAGCGAACGCGCCCGGCTTTCGAGCGGCTGCCGGCAGGCACTTTCTGCAATACGGGCCGCGTAAAATAAGCCCCTGTCACCACTATGATTCAGGAGGGGCCCAGCCCCTCTTCTGGCTTAACGCGTCCACGATGCGGGGCGTCCGGAATCGATCCGATACCGGCTGATGGCTTCGGCAACCACTTCCGGCTTCACCTCGCCTTCGTCGGCAAGCGCCGAAAGCGCGGCCACCGCGATGTGTTCGCGGCTCACCTCGAAGAAATCGCGGAGTGCCGCGCGCGTGTCGCTGCGTCCGAACCCGTCGGTGCCGAGCGTCACGTACTTGCGCGGCACGTAGGCCCGGATGAGGTCTGGGACGGCGCGCACATAGTCGCTGGACGCGATGACCGGGCCCGTGGTCCCCGCGAGTTGTTGCTCGACCCAGCTTGCGCCCCTCGGCTCGAGGGGATCGAGCCGGTGCGACCGCTCGAGCGCCATGCCTTCGCGCGCAAGCTCTGAGAAGCTGGTGACGCTCCACACCCCGGCGTCGATGCCCCAGTCCTTTGCGAGCAACCCAGCGGCGGCAATGGCCTCGCGCAGGATCGTGCCCGAGCCTAGCAGCTGGACTTTCGCTTTCTGCGGCTGCTGCAACGGATGCATGCCGCGCAGGATGCCTTCCTCCGCACCGGGCGGCATCGCGGGATGGACGTAGTTCTCGTTCATCACCGTGAGGTAATAGAAAACATCCTGTTTCGCCTCGAGCATGCGCCGCGCGCCGTCCTGAACGATGACGATCAGCTCGTAGCCGAAGCACGGATCCCATGAGCGCAGGTTGGGAATCGTCGAGGCGACGAGGTGGCTCGAGCCATCCTCGTGCTGGAGACCCTCGCCCGAGAGCGTCGTGCGTCCGGCGGTGGCCCCCACGAGAAATCCGCGCGAGCGCTGGTCCGCGGCCGCCCAGATGAGGTCGCCCACGCGCTGGAAGCCGAACATCGAGTAGTAGATGTAGAACGGCAGCATGGCCAGGCCGTGCGCGCTGTAGCTGGTTGCTGCAGCGACCCAGGAAGACAAGGCGCCCGCTTCGGTGATGCCTTCTTCAAGGATCTGGCCGTCCTTGGCTTCCTTGTAATAGAGCAGCTCGTCCTTGTCCTCCGGCTCGTAAAGCTGCCCTACCGCGGAGTAGATGCCGACCTGCCTGAAGAGGCTCTGCATCCCGAACGTGCGCGCCTCGTCCGCAACGATCGGCACCACGCGCTTGCCGAGCGCGGGGTCCTTGAGGAGTTGCGAGAGCATCTGCACGAACACCATGGTGGTGGACTGCTCTCGATCGCGTGTTCCCTCGAGCAGTCGGCCGAAGGAGGCGAGCGGCGGCACGGGTATGGCGGCGCATTCCGAACTGCGCGCGGGCAGGAATCCGCCGAGCTTCTCGCGCCGCTCAATCAGGTAATCGATCTCCGGGCTGCCTTTACCCGGCGTGAAGAAGCGCACCTCTTCGATGTCGGCATCGGCCAGCGGGAGCGCAAACCGGTCGCGGAACGCGCGCAGCGCCTCAGTATCCAGTTTTTTCTGCTGGTGCGTGCCCATCTTGCCCTGCCCCGACTCGCCCATGCCGTAGCCTTTCTTGGTCTGGGCAAGGATGACGGTCGGGCGTCCCTTGTGGGCTGAGGCCACGGCGTAGGCCGAGTAGATCTTGATCGTGTCGTGCCCGCCGCGGCGCAGGTGATCGATGTCCGCATCGGTCATGTGCGACACCAGCGCCTGCAGGTCCGGGTACTTGTTGAAGAAATGCTCGCGGTTGAATCGGCCGTCGGTCGCTGCGTAGGTCTGGAACTCGCCGTCGACCGTTTCGTGCAGGCGCTTGAGGAGGATGTTCTCCTCGTCGCGCGCAAAGAGGCCGTCCCAGTCGCCGCCCCAGAGCAGCTTGACCACATTCCAGCCCGCGCCCGCAAAAAGGCCTTCGAGCTCCTGCACGATCGATCCATTGCCACGCACGGGACCGTCGAGCCGCTGCAAGTTGCAGTTCACGACGAAGATCAGATTGTCGAGCCCTTCCCTTGCGGCAAGCGAAAGCCCTGCGAGGGATTCGGGCTCGTCCATCTCGCCATCGCCGACGAAGGCCCAGACCTTGCGCGGCACCGTGTCGAGGAGCGTGCGATCGGCGAGATAGCGCATGAACCGCGCCTGGTAGATCGCGCTGATCGGCCCCAGGCCCATGGAGCCGGTCGGGAACTGCCAGAAATCCGGCATCAGCCAGGGATGCGGGTACGACGACAACCCTTTGCCGCCGGTTTCGCGCCGGTAGCTATCGAGTTGCTCGGCGCTCAGGCGTCCCTCGAGAAACGCGCGCGCGTACACGCCGGGTGCGGAATGCGGCTGAAAATAAACCAGGTCGCCCGACTGCCCGGCGCGAAAGAAATGATTGAAACCGACCTCGAAAAGGTCCGCGGCCGAGGCATAGCTTGCGATATGGCCGCCGAGCTCCGGATGCGCGCGGTTGGCGCGCACCACCATCGCCAGCGCGTTCCAGCGCACGAGCGAGGCCAGGCGCTGCTCGACCTCGAAGTTACCGGGGAACTGCGGCTGGTCGGACAGCTGGACGCTGTTCCGGTACGGCGTATTCATGACCGGCGGCATCGGCACCCGCCGCGCCCGCGCGTGGTCGAACAGCTTGCGCAACAGGAAGGTCGCACGCTCGCGCCCTTCCGCGGCTACCAGTGCATCGAACGCGTCCAGCCACTCCCGCGTCTCAGCGGGGTCCGCATCCGGCGGATTTACGCGCCAGAACGCGGAGGAAACAATGTCTGAGAGGTCGGTCACGACAGGAAGTCTGACGCCGCGCGCATCGACGCGCAAGCGCGCGGATGCGAATGTCAGACCTGCGGCGCCCGCGATCCGGGGATTGGGAGTTACGGCCCCTCGAGGCCGTCATTTCCGGCCTGCTATTCGGTCGCTATCACCAAGGCAGTCAGGCCCAG
>CAZZDV010000002.1:6159-35695 GCA_964652785.1 uncultured Bordetella sp. | reverse complement strand
GGCCGTCATTTCCGGCCTGCTATTCGGTCGCTATCACCAAGGCAGTCAGGCCCAGGCCAGGCCGCGCGCGCCCAGGATCGAAACCACGTAGATCGGCCAGGTGTTCCGCGTGCCGGCGATCAACTCCTGGATGAAGGGTTCGCTGACGGCCATTTTTGCCGCGGTCCATGCGAGCACTGCGCCGCCCACGTAGACAATCGAAGGAAACCGCTCGATCCATTTGAGGATCAGCGTCGATCCCCAGATCACGATCGCAATGGAGATGACAAGGCCACAGACGACGAGGAGCGAGCTACCGCCTGCTGCACCTGCCACGGCAAGCACGTTGTCGAGGCCCATGACCGCGTCCGCGATGACGATGGTCTGCATCGCGCCCCAGAACGACACGGCGGGAGCGAAGTCGTGCCCGTCGTTGTTCTGCTCGGTCAGCAGGCGATAGGCGATCCACAGCAGCATGAGCCCGCCGGCCAGCATGAGGCCCGGGGCCTTGAGCAGCCACACGACGGCCAGTGTCAAGATCGTGCGTACGACAATTGCGCCGAGGCAGCCCCAGACGATTGCCCGCTTCTTGAGATGCGCGGGAAGATTTCGCGCCGCAAGCGCAATGACGATCGCGTTGTCGCCCGCGAGCACCAGGTCGATCACGACGATGGCGGCAAGCGCGGAAAGGAACTCCGGCGTAAAGATTTCCATGGCTGCTCCGAACTTCGTATGAAATGATTATGCGAAGGGAGCAGCTACCCAAAAATGAAATTATGATGCGCGGCGAAGAACTTTTGCCGTCTTGGGCGACGGAAGAATTTCATCCATGTCACGTAAAACCCTTCCTCGTATTACACTATGCAATGAGGACACTCTTGCAGCGACCCATACGCGCTGATAATCTCTGGCTTACCCCAAAGGGGAGTAGCTTTTCGCAGGGCAGCCGTCACTACGGGACAGATCACCGCCCCGGTCGCCCTGGCAGCGCACTTCAATCGTGCTGCAAGCGAGACCTTTGCCATGCCAGGCAAAGGTCTTTTCGTTTGCGCGAGACCTTCGCCCGCCCAGCAAAGAACGCGCATACAGTGAAAGGAGCTACTCATGCGTAACGCGGCACTCCGCCGTTACTTCAGGCACGGCATGCTTCCCCAGTTGATGGTTTTCGAAGCCGTTGCCAGGCTTGGCAGCTTTACGCGGGCGGGCGAAGAGCTTTGCCTCGCGCAACCCACGGTGTCGGTGCAGGTCAGGAAACTCTCCGAGAACCTCGGGCTGCCCTTGATCGAGCCCTCGGGCAGGAAGGTCGTCCTCACGGAAGCAGGCAAGGAAGTATTCGAGACAGTGCAGGTGCTCTTTCGCTTCTTCATCGCGGCCGACGAACGGCTCGAGGCGCTGCGCAAGCTGCGCGGCGTCAGGCCTCCTCGCGTCGTGCCTGCGGATGGAAACCTGCTGGGGGATACCGGTGCCGGCTAGAGGAGTCGAACCCCCGACCTTCTGATTACAAATCAGCTGCTCTACCAACTGAGCTAAGCCGGCTCGGGACCCGCGTCCGGTAGTATAACGAATTGCATTCGAGGGTCCGGCATGGCGGCACGTTCAGTCACACGCATCGGCTTTGCGCTGGGCGCTGCAGTTTGCGCGGCGCTGCTGGGTTACGGTTTTTATCTTCAGTATCACGACGGGCAGGATCCCTGCCCGCTGTGCCTCGTGCAGCGCGGCTTTTACTTCCTGCTCTTGTTCGTGTTCCTGCTGGCGGCGATTCACGGGCCAAGGAAGGCAGGCACTGTCTTCTACGCAATCGTGGCCTTTCTTGCAGCGGCGGGGGGAGCAGCCGTCGCCGGGCGCCAGGTCTGGCTGCAGCACCTGCCGCCCGACCAGGTGCCCAAGTGCGGCCCGGACCTTTACTTCATGCTGGACAACTTCCCGCTCGCTAAAATCGTCACCAACCTGCTCAAGGGTTCGGGGGAATGCGCTGAGGTGAAATGGCGATTCCTCGGCCTGTCGATCGCCGAATGGTCGCTCTTGTGGTTCGTGCTGTTTGCTGCGATGTCGCTGTGGGCGATTTTCCGCCGGGGACGCTAGCGCGCTCGACGCACGCAATGATTTCCCCGTCCGGGCCTCGCCAGACGGGTTCAGGCAGACAGGCGCTCATTCCGCGTCGCCGTTGACAGTCACCGGGGGAACCGGCAGCGACTACCAGCTTTGAACCGGGCTATTTGACCCGGCGCAGCGCCGGCCGGCCGCCGGCGGAGGGACGCGGAGGATCCGGTGGGAGGTCCTGGCCATCGACCGGGGCCGACGCCTCTGCTTCAGCCACGACTTGCACCGAAGGCTTGGGCGCATCCATGTCGAAAGTCATGCCGTGGCCGGTTTCGCGACCGTAGAGCGCATAGACATTCGCAACCGGCACGGAGATCTGGCGCGCCACTCCGCCGAACCTCGCCGAGAACTCGACCATGTCGTTGCCGATCTGCATCTTGTGAACAGCCGTCGGACCGATGTTGAGCGTGATTTCGCCGTTCTTCACGTACGCGGTCGGCACTTGGGTGCGCGAGTCGACCTTGACCGCCAGATGCGGCGTATAGCCGTTGTCCACGCACCACTCGTAAAGCGCGCGCAACAGGTAAGGCTTGGTCGGAATTTCGTTCGTGGGCATGCTGGCTGGGGCAGTCCTTCTGCTACTTGCGCATGACTTTTTCGGAGGGCGTCAGCGCCTCGATGAACGCCGGGCGGGAGAAAATGCGCTCGGCATATTTCATCAGCGGCGCCGCGGGCTTGCCAAGCCGGATGCCGTAATGGTCAAGGCGCCACAAAAGCGGGGAGATGGCCACGTCGAGCATGGTGAAATCGTCACCCAGCATGTGCTTGGTGCGCGTGAAGATCGGCGCAAGCTCGGTGAGGCGATCGGTGATGTGGGCCCGCGCGCGTTCCACCTGCTTTTCCTTGCCCGATTCGACGGCTTCGATCTGCGAAAAGAGCTCCACTTCCATGTTGAATAGCATCAGGCGCGCACGCGCGCGCATCACGGGATCGGCGGGCATCAGTTGCGGATGCGGGAAGCGCTCGTCGATGTACTCGTTGATGATGTTCGACTCGTAGAGCACGAGGTCGCGCTCGACCAGCACGGGAAGACGGTTGTACGGGTTCATCACCGCGATGTCTTCCGGCTTGTTGAACATGTCGACATCGATCACCTGGAAATCCATGCCCTTCTCGTACAGCACAATGCGGCAGCGGTGACTGAACGGGCAGGTAGTGCCTGAATATAGTTGCATCATGATGCGCTGGCCTTAGAGTAAAAAGCCGGACGGCTGACCGTCCGGCTTGAAAAGGGAGTGTTTGCGGGTGCTGTTCGGGGTCAGGGCCCTGGGCCGAGCCCCCGCGATCAGTGGACGTCCTTCCAGAATGCGCGCTTCATGGCGTAAGCCAGCACGAAAAGTACGCCGAGGAAAAAGAGCACGACTACCCCGACCTTCTTGCGAGTTCCGGCAGCGGGTTCACCCATCCAGACCATGTAGTTCACCAGGTCGCGGACCATGGTGTCGTACTGGGTGGTATTCATGCGTCCTTCTGACAGCTGCGTCCATTTGTATTCCCTGGTGGCGTGACCGCCTTCCTGGGTGGTCTTGACCTCGAGCGCTTTCTCGCCCTGCAGCGTCCAGAGGGCGTGCGGCATCCCCACGTTCGGGAACACTGCGTTGTTCCATCCGGTCGCGCTCTTGGGATCGCGGTAGAACGTGCGCAGGTACGTGTATAGCCAGTCGCTGCCGCGGGCGCGTGCGATGACAGACAGGTCGGGAGGGGCGACGCCGAACCACGTCTTGCCGTCCTTCACCGTCATCGAGGTCTTCATCGTGTCGCCGACCTTGTCGCCGGCGAACAGCAGGTTGTCCTTGATCTGCGCTTCCGTCAGGCCGAGGTCGCCGAGGCGGTTGTAGCGCATGAACTGCGCGCCATGGCAGTTGAGGCAGTAGTTTGCAAACGTGCGCGCTCCGGATTGGAGGCTTACGACGTCGTTTGGATCGATCGGGGCGCGGTCGAGCCGATACCCGGCCTCGGCCCCGATCGCCGCGGGGGCGGCCATCATCATGGCCAACGGGGAAAACACAAGCGCAATCAGAAGTTTTTTCATTGTCATTACCCCGGCGCTCACGTCGTCACCCGGTCCGGGACCGGCTTGGACTTGTCTATCGCCGTATACCAGGGCATCAGGATGAAGAAGGCGAAATAAAGCAGCGTGAAGATGCGTGCGGCGACTGTGGCGACATCGGCGTTGCCGAGCCACGGACCGAACTGTCCCCAGAGGTTGGTCGGCTGCGTGCCGAGGTAGCCCAGGACCAGGAAACTGACCACGAAGATCGCGAGGGCGTACTTGAAATAGCTGCCGCGATAGCGAATCGACTTGACCGGATCGCGATCGAGCCACGGGAGCAGGAACAGGATCATCGTCGCCAGCCCCATGGCCATGACCCCGGGGAACTGGGAATTGAACAGCGGCGGCACTGCGCGCAGGATCGAGTAGTACGGCGTGAAATACCAGACCGGTGCGATGTGCTCGGGCGTCTTCAGCGGGTCCGCGGGGATGAAGTTGTTGTATTCGAGGAAATAACCGCCCATCTCGGGGAGGAAGAACAGGATCACCGAGAAGACCGCGAGGAAAATCACCGCGCCCGCCGCGTCTTTGACCGTGTAGTAGGGATGGAAAGGGATTCCGTCGAGCGGACGGCCATTCGCGTCCTTGTGCTTCTTGATCTCGACGCCGTCGGGGTTGTTGGAACCGACGTCGTGCAGCGCAAGGATATGGGCCGCCACCAGGCCGATCAGCACGAGGGGGATCGCGATCACGTGGAGCGCGAAGAACCGGTTCAGCGTTGCATCCGAAACGACGTAGTCGCCGCGGATCCAGATCGAGAGGTCCGGCCCTATGAACGGCACCGAGCTGAACAGGTTCACGATCACCTGCGCGCCCCAGTAGGACATCTGGCCCCAGGGAAGCAGGTAACCGAAGAATGCCTCGCCCATGAGGGACAAGTAGATGATCACGCCGAAAATCCACACCAGCTCGCGCGGCTTTTTATACGAGCCGTACAGCAGCGCGCGGAACATGTGAAGGTACACCACGATGAAGAACATCGAGGCGCCCGTCGAGTGGATGTAGCGGATCAGCCACCCCCCCGGCACGTCGCGCATGATGTATTCCACCGAGCCGAAGGCCAGGTTCGCGTCCGGCTTGTAGTGCATCGTCAGGAAGATTCCCGACACGATCTGGATGACCAGCACCAGCATCGACATCGCCCCGAAGTAGTACCAGAAGTTGAAATTCTTCGGTGCGTAGTACTCGGACAGGTGCTTGCGGTATTCCTCGCCAATCGACGGCATCCGCTCGTCGATCCAGTTCCATACCGCGGTAATCGGACTCGCCATGGCTCAGGCCCCCTTCTTGTCGTCGCCGATGAGGATCGAGGTGTCCGTCAGGAACGTGTACGGAGGCACGGCAAGATTGACCGGCGCCGGCGAGCCCTTGTAGACGCGCCCGGCGAGGTCGAACTTGGATCCATGGCATGGGCAGTAGAAACCGCCGGGCCAGTCGCCGCCCATCTCGGCCCGCGCTTCCACCGGCTTCATCTGCGGCGAACATCCAAGGTGCGAGCAGACGCCTTCGAGCACGACGAGGTCTTCCTTGCGCGAGCGGTACGCGTTCTTCGCGTACTCTGGCTGCAGGTTCACTTCCGATTTCGGGTCGGAAACCTTGTCGTCGCTCTTCTTGATTCCTTCGAGCATTTCCTTCGTGCGACGCAGGATCCACACCGGCTTGCCGCGCCATTCGACGATCTGCATCTCACCCGGGGCCAGCTTGCTGATATCGGCCTCGACTGGTGCGCCTGCGGCTTTGGCGCGTTCGGAGGGCAGCCAGCTCGCTGCGAAGGGAACCGCAGCGCCTACTGTCGCCAGCCCGCCGGCCACGCTGGTCGCGACGACCAGATTGCGCCGCGTCTTATCGACTTTTTCCTGTTGACTCATCGAGGGAACCCCGTTTGGAAGTTTTTTGATCCGGAGAAGCAGGAGATTATAACGGCGCCCGACTGAAAACACCAAATTTCGGCAGCTAACTGCCTGAATCCGGGCGGTTTTCCATATCCGCTCGAACATGCTCGACGAGCCCCTTCTCCCTGGCGGACTACAGGTGCGCGTGCAGGGGCGACGGACCGATTGCCGCAGTGCCGTATGTTAGATTCGGCGAATGAAAAAGCTTTGGCTGGTATTCGCGCAAACAGCGACCATTTGTCTTGCGCTTCTGTTTGTAGTGTCGACACTTAAGCCCGAGTGGCTCTCATCCAGGACGATCGTCCTTCCCGGCGGCGGCGGCACCGTGACGGTCCAGTCGATCGTCGACAGCGTGCCCGGCCTGACTCGCGCGAATTCGTATAGCGATGCGGTTGCGAAGGCGACGCCCTCGGTCGTCAACATCTTCACGAGCAAGGAGGTGCGCGCGCAGCGCCACCCGTTTCTCAACGATCCCTTGTTCAGGCGGTTTTTCGGCGAGCAGTTCGGCGAGCCCCCCGAAAAATCTTCGAGCCTCGGTTCCGGCGTCATCGTAAGTTCTTCGGGCTACATCCTCACCAACAGCCATGTGGTGGAAGCCGCCGAC
Organism: uncultured Bordetella sp.; assembly: GCA_964652785.1. Lineage (GTDB taxonomy): Bacteria > Pseudomonadota > Gammaproteobacteria > Burkholderiales > SG8-39 > SZAS-79. Next base: position 29,067 of record CAZZDV010000002.1, on the reverse strand, counting down.
GAGATCGAAGTGCTGCTCGCCGATGGCAGGAAGCTGCTGGCCAAGCAGGTTGGGAGCGATGCCGAAAGCGACCTCGCGGTGCTGCGGGTGGAAAGCGAGCAGCTCCCGGCAATTACGTTTGGTTCCTCGGAAACGTTGCGCGTGGGCGACATTGTGCTCGCAATCGGCAATCCCTTCGGTGTCGGCCAGACCGTGACTTCCGGCATCGTGAGCGCACTCGGTCGCAACCAACTTGGCATCAATACGTTCGAGAACTTCATCCAGACCGACGCGGCCATCAACCCCGGCAATTCGGGCGGCGCCCTGGTGGACGCGAGCGGCAACCTGATCGGCATCAACACGGCGATCTATTCGCGCTCGGGCGGCTCGATGGGCATCGGGTTTGCGATCCCGGTCTCCACGGCGCGGCAGGTCATGGAGTCGATCATCAAGACCGGCAGCATGACGCGCGGATGGATCGGCGTCGAAGTGCAGGAGATCTCGCCCGCACTCGCAGATTCCTTCAAGCTCAAGGACACGCGTGGAGCAATCATCGCGGGTGTGCTGAAGAGCGGGCCTGCCGACAAGGCCGGCGTGAAGCCGGGCGATGTCCTCCTCGGGATCGAAGACAAGGTCGTGACCGATCCTCAGAACATGCTGACGCTGGTCGCCGGCCTCCAGCCCGGCAATACTGCGCGGCTCAAGCTGCGCCGCGGGCAGGAAGAGGTCGAAGTCAAAGTGGTCGTTGGCAAGAGACCCAAGCCGCAACCGGAAAAGCCCTAGGGCGAGCAGCAGGTCAAGCCGATCCTCGTGGACCTGTTGACTAACAAGGCCGGCACTGTGGTCACGATCCTCGGGCGCGGCCATGCGCCCGCCTTGAACGTCCCGGATCAGATCGCCCTCGTCAGGAGATTCCTGAACGGCAGGGATCAGGGCGAATAGATTCGCCTAGCGCTGTTTCTCTTCGCCAGCGATCGGCGCGGGTTCTTCGGTTGTTTTCGCGGGCCGCGTCCCGACGAATCGCGAGAGGAAGATACCCAGCTCGTACAGGAGGCAGAGCGGCACCGCCAGCATGAGCTGCGAGATCACGTCCGGTGGCGTGAAGATGGCACCGATGACGAAGGCGCCCACGATCACGTATGGACGCGCTTCCTTGAGCTTCTCGATCGATACCAGGCCGGCCCGGACGAGCACGATAACGACCACCGGCACCTCGAAGGTCACGCCGAACGCAACGAAAGTGGTCAGCGCGAAGGAGAGGTACTTCTCGATATCCGTCATCCATGCCACGCCTTCTGGCGCGATCGAGGCCATGAACTTGAAGACGACCGGGAAAACGAGGAAGTATGCGAACGACATCCCGATGAAGAACAGCAGCGAACTCGCAATGACGAGCGGCAGGACGAGCCGTTTCTCGTGGGCATACAAGCCCGGCGCGACAAAAGCCCAGAGCTGGTAGAGAACGTACGGCAGGGCGATCAGGAAGGCGACGAGGAAAGCCACTTTCATTGGCACAACGAATACGCCCACCACATCCGTTGCGATCATCTGCCCGCCCTGGGGGAGCGAAGCGATAAGCGGACTGGCGAGGAGCGAATAGAGATCCTTCGCCCATGGGAAAAGGCACACGAAAACGATCACCACGGCGAGAAGCGCACGGATTAGCCGGGTGCGCAATTCCACGAGGTGGGAGATGAAGGTTTCCTGGGTGCTCATGTGGCCAACGGCATCAGGCTTTGGGTGCTTCCGGTTTCGGGGTGCTATCGACACCCGGCAAAGCCAGTGATTCCGGGGGCGACGCCGTTTCCGCCGGCAGATCCCCGGCAATCGCACGATTGAGGTCCGCCTCGGTCTTCGAAAACCCCTCGGTGACCGAATTCTCGAGGCTCAAGGCGGCTTCCTGCACCGAGTCGCGCATCTTGCGCAACTCGTCGAGCTCAACCTCGCGATTGATATCCGTTTTCACGTCGGCCACATACCGCTGCAGCCGGCCGACCAGGTGCCCGACGGTGCGCGCGACGCGCGGCAGCTTTTCCGGGCCGATTACGATCAGCGCCACTAGGCCGATCACCAGCAGCTCGGAGAATCCGATATCGAACACTTAGGTGGTCCGCAGAAACAAAGGGCGCCCCGAAATGGGACGCCCTGGAACAAGAATCGGCCGATCTAGGCCTTGGTTTCGGTCTTTCCGGTGACCTGTCCTTCGACCGTTTTTCCTCCGGCCACCTGCGGTGCCGCTTCAGGCGCCTTGTCGCCGCCTTCGCGCATGCCGTCCTTGAATCCGCGAACAGCACCGCCGAGATCGGCGCCCATGTTGCGCAGCTTCTTCGTACCGAAGACCAGCATCACTATCACCAGCACGATCAGCCAGTGCCAAATCGAAAATCCGCCCATCGCGACCTCCTATTTACTCCTGGTGATCATGGGTCCCAGAGGTTCCGGCCCACCGATCACGTGCATATGCAGATGATACACCTCCTGATGCCCCACCCGGCCGCAGTTGATGATGGTACGAAACCCGTCCGTCGCCCCCGCCTCGCGGGCCAGCCGGCCCGCCACCGCCAGCATCTTGCCCAAGGGGGCGTGATGCTCCATTCCCGCATCGTAGAGCGTCGCGATATGCGCCTTCGGGATGAGCAGGAAATGCACCGGCGCGATCGGGCGGATATCGTGGAACGCAAGGATGTCATCGTCTTCGTGGATCTTCTTCGACGGGATCGTCCCGGCAGCGATCTTGCAGAAAAGGCAGTCTTGCATGGGCTTACTCCTTGGGGCGCGAGGCCTTTTCATCGATCCCGGAAATGCCCTCGCGGCGCTGGAGTTCGGCAATCACGTCCTGCGGGCCCAGCCCGTAATACGCGAGCATCACCATGCAGTGAAACCACAAATCCGCGGTCTCGCGCACCAGGTGCAGGCGATCCCCGTCCTTGGCGGCCAGCACCGTTTCAGTGGCTTCCTCGCCGATCTTCTTGAGGATTGCGTCCTCGCCCTTGGCGAGGAGGCGCGCGACATAGGATTCCTCAGGGTCGCCAGCCTTCCGCCCTTCGATGGCGAGGGCAATGCGCGTGAGGGTTTCGTCCTGGCCCGGTTTCATTTCTTTGCGTAAATCTCGTCAGGATCCTTGAGCACGGGGTCGGTGCTCACCCACTGCCCATCTTCCATCCTGCGGAAGAAACAGCTTTCACGGCCGGTGTGGCAGGCGATACCGCCAACCTGGTTCACCTTGAGCAGAATGACGTCCGCATCGCAATCCACGCGGATTTCGAGCACTTTTTGAATGTGCCCGGATTCCTCGCCTTTGTGCCACAGACGGCGGCGCGAGCGTGACCAATACACGGCTTCGCCGGTCTCAAGGGTGCGGGCGAGGGCAGCCCGATCCATCCATGCGACCGTGAGTACGCGATTGCTTATCGCATCCTGGGTGACGACAGGAATGAGACCGGTATCGTCCCACTTCAGTTCGCCGGCCAGTCCGCTCGCGGCTTCGCTCATAGGCGTACTTCCACTCCGCGGGCTCGCATGTGCTCCTTTGCCTGCCGGATCGTGTGTTCACCGAAATGGAAGATGGAGGCTGCAAGTACGGCGTCTGCGTGGCCCGAAAGCACGCCTTCGGCCAAATGCTCCAGCGTTCCGACGCCGCCTGAGGCAATCACCGGGACACCTACGGCGTCGGACACCGCGCGAGTGAGGTCCAAGTCGAACCCATTGCGCGTGCCGTCGCGGTCCATGCTGGTGAGCAGTATTTCCCCGGCCCCTGCGGACTCCATGCGGCGTGCCCACTGCACCACGTCCAGCCCGGTCGGCCGGCGCCCGCCGTGTGTATAGACCTCCCAACCGCCGGCCCGTCGCTTCGCATCGATCGCCACCACGATGCATTGGTTGCCGACCTTGCTCGAAGCTTCGGACACGAGATCCGGGTTCTCGACCGCCGCCGTGTTGATCGACACCTTGTCCGCACCGGCATTGAGGAGCCTGCGAACGTCATCGGCTTTGCGCACGCCGCCGCCGACAGTCAGCGGTATGAACACCCTCGAAGCCACTGCTTCGACGACATGCAGCATGATGTCGCGCGCATCCGAACTCGCGGTGATATCCAGGAAGGCAAGCTCGTCCGCGCCTTGCTCGTCATAGCGGGACGCGATCTCGACAGGGTCGCCCGCGTCCCTGAGCTCGACGAAATTGACACCCTTGACCACTCGACCCGCAGTGACATCGAGGCACGGGATGACCCGCTTGGCGAGGCTCAACGAAGTTCCTTCCCGGCCGCGCTCAGGCCTTGCCGACAGCTTTGTCTGCCGCGGCCTGCGCCTTCTTGAAGTCCAGCTTGCCTTCGTAGAGCGCGCGGCCGGCGATAGCGCCGACAATTCCTTCGGGCACGAGCTTGCAGACGGACTGGACGTCCTTGACGCTGCTGAGCCCCCCTGACGCGATAATCGGGATCTTGATCGCCTGGGCAAGTTTCAGCGTGGCTTCGATATTGACTCCGGTCAACATGCCGTCGCGACCGATATCGGTATAGATAAGTGCCTCTACTCCGTAGTCCTCGAACTTCTTGGCGAGATCGAGGACATCGTGACCCGTCATCTTCGACCATCCTTCGACGGCAACCTTTCCGTCCTTGGCGTCGAGCCCGACGATGATATGGCCGGGAAACGCATAGCAGGCATCGTGCAGGAATCCGGGATTCTTGACCGCCGCCGTGCCGATGATGACAAAAGCAACTCCCGCGTCGATGTAGCTTTCGAGCGTATCGAGGTCACGGATGCCTCCGCCAAGCTGGATCGGCAGCGTCTCGCCGACCGCCGCGATCATTTCGCGGATCACCTTCTCGTTCCTGGGCTTGCCGGCAACCGCGCCATTAAGGTCGACGATATGCAGCCGCCGGGCGCCCTGCTCGGCCCAGTGCCTGGCCATGGCAACCGGGTCTTCCGAGAAGACGGTGGCGGTATCCATATCCCCCTGCTGCAGCCGCACGCAGCGCCCGTCCTTGAGGTCTATGGCAGGAATGATCAGCACGGCAGTGCGTTCACGCTAGTGGCGGGCGCCCGGAGGATGCAGGGATTGGATGAGAAGGACGTTCGAAGCCGCGGTCAGGGTTGCCAGTGTACGAAGTTTCGCAACAGTTGCAGGCCTGCAGCCTGGCTTTTTTCCGGGTGGAACTGAACGGCAAACATGTTATCCCGCGCAACCGCGGCGGTAAAGGGCAGGCCATAAGTGCATTGCCCGCTCTGGGTACCCGTGTCCGATGCGTCGGCATAGTAGCTATGGACAAAATAGAAGCGGCTTGCTTCGGCAATCTGCCGCCAAAGCGGATGACTCGCGGACTGCATGACTTCGTTCCATCCCATATGCGGGATCTTCAGCTGGTTTCCCGCGGCATCGGCCAGTCCGGCAGGAAACCGACGCACGGTGCCGGCGAGCACTCCCAGGCCTTCGACACCGCCCTCCTCGCTGCGCTCGAAAAGCATCTGCAGGCCGATGCAAATCCCGAGGAATGGTTTGGTGCGCGTCGCCTCGACCACGGCGTCGGCAAGGCCGCGCTCGCGAAGCTGGCGCATGCAATCGGGCATGGCGCCCTGGCCAGGCACGACGATCCGGTCCGCAACTCGAAGGTCTTCGGGCCGCGAGGTAATGCGCACCCTGGCATCGGGGACTACATGCTCGAGCGCCTTGGACACCGAGCGCAGGTTTCCCATGCCGTAGTCGACCACCGCGATATTCATCAGCAGTTCCGCCCTACAAGGAGCCCTTTGTCGACGGCACCACGCCCGCGATGCGCTCGTCCGGTTCGCAGGCCATGCGCAAGGCGCGCCCGAAAGCCTTGAAGATCGTTTCGCATTGGTGATGCGCGTTGTCGCCGCGCAGGTTGTCGATGTGCATCGTCACCTGCGCATGGTTGGCAAAGCCCTGGAAAAACTCGTGCATGAGGTCGACATCGAATTCGCCGATCAGCGCACGCGTGAACTTGACCTGGTACTCCAGACCGGGACGGCCGGAAAGGTCGATAACCACCCTGGAGAGCGCCTCATCCAGCGGGACATAGGCATGCCCGTACCTTCGCACGCCGGACTTGTCGCCGATCGCCTTTGCAAAGGCCTGGCCCAGCGTGATCCCGATGTCCTCGACGGTGTGGTGAGCATCGATGTGCAGGTCGCCCTTTGCATCAACCTCCAGGTCGATCAAGCCATGACGGCCCACCTGTTCGAGCATGTGCTCCAGGAACGGCAATCCAGTATCCAGCCGGGTTGAGCCGGTACCATCGAGATCGAGACGGACACGGATCTGCGTCTCCTTGGTGTTCCGGGTAATTTCAGTCTTGCGCATTGGGGATCCTCAGAGCGCTTCACGCATCGCGGAAAGAAGTACCCGGTTCTCGTCGGGCGTTCCAACCGTTATTCGAAGGCAGTTCGAAAGCATTGGATGCGCGCCGTGGAAACTGCGGACGAGCACGCCTTGGGATTTCAGGGACGCAAAGGAGCGCGGCCCGTCCGGAACGCGTGCCAGAAAGAAATTGGCGGCTGTCGGGTAGACGGTCACCCCGGGCAACGCCGACAGTCCGTCGCCGAGCGATTTGCGCTCACCGCGGATGCGCGCGGCCTGCGCTTCAAGCACATCGAGCTTGCCAAGCACATAACTCGCCGCGGCTTGGGTCAGCACGTTCACGTTATAGGCCTGCCGCACCTTGTTGAACTCCTGGAGCCATGCGGGCGCGCCCGCCAGGTAGCCAAGGCGGATCCCTGCCAGCCCTAGCTTGGACACGGTCCGCATCACCACCAGGTTCGGAAACTCCGCCAGCCTCGACATGAAGCTCTTCTGCGCGAACGCATGGTAAGCCTCGTCGAGCACGACCAGGCCGTTGGCGGCGCGAATGATCTCTTCGATGTCCCGTTCCTCGAACAAGGCGCCGGTCGGATTGTTCGGATAGGCGATGAACACCAGGGCGGGATTGTGCTCCCGAATTGCCGCCAGGAAAGCCTTGTTATCGAGGGTGAAGTCGGGATTCGACTGCACGCCCACCGGCTTCATTCCGCAGAGGATTGCATTCAGCTTGTACATCACGAAGGTCGGATCCGGATACATCACCACGGCCGCGGGCTTTGCAAGCGCAAGGGTGATCATCTGGATCAGATCATCCGATCCGTTTCCCAGCAGGACCTCCATGCCATCGGGCACGCGCATCTTCTGGCGAAGCTGTTCGCGGAGTTCGCGGCCGGTCGGGTCCGGATACCGGTTGATCTCGACTCTGGCGAGCAGCGCACCCAGCTCGGATTGCATCTCTGGCGGCAGCCGGTATGGGTTCTCCATCGCATCGAGCTTCACCATGCCCCCTGAATCGGACACGTGATAAGCCTGCATCCCGAGGATCTCCTGGCGGACGAGGTCTTGAGGACTTTTTGCCATTGCCCTTACTCGAATCTGTATGCCGCCGACCGGGCGTGAGCCTGCAATCCCTCGCCGATCGCAAGTCGCTGCGCGATGCGTCCCAGCGAGGCCGCCCCTTCGCGCGACACGCCGATCAGGCTCGATCTCTTCTGGAAATCATAAACCCCCAACGGCGACGAGAATCGTGCAGTGCCTGAGGTGGGCAGAACGTGATTCGGGCCTGCGCAGTAGTCCCCGAGCGCTTCCGACGTATGACGCCCGAGGAATATTGCACCTGCGTGGCGCAGTTTCGTCAGCAACGCTTCGGGATTCTCGACCGAAAGTTCCAGGTGCTCGGGCGCGATCCGGTTTGAAATTTCGCATGCCTCATCCAGGTCGCGAGTCAGGATCAGAGCTCCCTGCCTCTGAAGAGAGGCCTCAATGACCGCGCGCCGCTCCATCGTCGGCAACAGCCTTTCAATACTCGCCTGGACCTGGGTCAGGAATCCGGGATCCGGCGACAGCAGGATCGCGCGCGCATCCTCATCGTGCTCGGCCTGCGAAAACAGATCCATCGCGATCCAGTCGGCCGGCGTGTTGCCGTCGCAGATGATCAGGATCTCCGAGGGCCCGGCGATCATGTCGATGCCAACGGTGCCGAATACCTGCCTCTTCGCGGAGGCAACGTAGGCATTTCCGGGGCCGCAGATCTTGTCGACTCTCGGGACGCTTTGCGTTCCGTACGCGAGGGCAGCGATCGCCTGGGCCCCGCCCACGGTGATCACGCGATCGACGCCGGCAAGCGAAGCTGCGGCGAGCACCAGCGGATTGCGTTCTCCTCCAGGGGTCGGACTGACCATTACGAGGTCCGCTACTCCTGCCACCTTCGCGGGAATCACGTTCATCAGCACTGAGGAGGGATAAGCGGCCTTCCCGCCCGGAACATAAAGTCCCACCTTGTCTATCGGAGTGACTTGCTGTCCGAGCCGGGTCCCATCGGCCTCGACATAGTCCCAGGACTGCCCAAGCTGCCTCTCGTGAAACCGCCGTACCCTTTGCGCAGCTTGCGCAAGGGCATCGTTATCATCCGTCGAAAGGGACGCGAGCGCGCGGTCGAGCTCCGGCTTGCCGATGACCAGCTCGGCGACCGACTTCGCCTCGACCCGATCGAACTTTCGCGTGTATTCGAGGAGGGCGGTATCGCCTCGTTGCCTGACGTCCGCAATGATTGCGCGAACCGTGGCTTCGACTTGCTCATCCAGCGAAACTTCGGACGACGCCAATACTGCAAGCCGCGCCTCGAACTGCGCGTCGGAGGATTTGAAACGCTTCACGGGCACGGCACTCATGCCCGAGCTACCGCTGCCCGGGAGAACGCGTCGATCATGGGCTGCAGCAAAGCGCGGCGCGTCTTGAGCGCGGCCTGATTGACGATAAGCCTTGCCGAAACCGGCATGACCTCCTCGACTGCCACAAGATCGTTCGCCCTGAGCGTGTTCCCCGAGCTCACCAGGTCGACAATCGCGTCCGCCAGGCCGGTGAGCGGCGCGAGTTCCATCGAGCCGTAAAGCCTGATCAGGTCGACGTGCACGCCTTTCTGGGCAAAGTGTTCCCGAGCAGTTCGGACATACTTGGTTGCGACCCGCAGGCGTGCGCCCATGCGCACCGCGTTTTCGTAGTCGAAACCCTTGCGGACCGCGACGATCATGCGGCACCTGGCGATCCCGAGGTCCAATGGCTGGTACAAGCCCGCGCCGCCATGCTCGTGCAGGACGTCATGACCGGCAATTCCGATGTCGGCCGCCCCGTGCTGGACATACGTAGGCGTATCCGATGCCCGGACGATAATCAGCCGGACATCTTTCCTGTTCGTGCCAATGACAAGCTTGCGCGATTCAGGGTTGGCTTCAGGGCGCACTCCGGCACGAACGAGCAACGGCGCCGTTTCGTCGAAAATGCGCCCCTTGGACAGGGCAATCGAAATCGAGTTGCTCATTTGTAAAAACGTCGCATGGGCTTGATTCTTGGCCCGTTTGGCTCTTCCAAAGGGCCGTAATTCTAACCTATGCCGCCTGCCCGGACGCTTCGGGCAGGACCTGTTGCCGCCGCTATGCGAGTCGCCGGACTCGCGCGCCCAAGGCGGAAAGTTTCTGTTCGAGGGACTCGTAACCGCGGTCGAGGTGATAGATGCGGTCGATCACGGTTTCGCCTTCTGCGACCAGGCCGGCGATCACGAGGCTCGCCGAAGCACGCAAATCCGTAGCCATGACGGTTGCGCCCTGCAGCCTGTCGACGCCGCGGACTACCGCCGTATTGCCCTGTATCGCGATATCCGCGCCTAGCCGCTGCAGTTCGAGAGCGTGCATGAAGCGATTCTCGAAAATGTTCTCGGTGATCACCGAGGTGCCGCGTGCCACTGTGTCCAGCGCCATGAACTGCGCTTGCATGTCGGTAGCAAACCCGGGGTAGGGCGCGGTGCGCAGGCCTACGGATGCGGGCCGGTTGGACATTTCCAGCGTAATCGTGTCGCCGCTGCATTCGATTTTTGCACCTGCTTCGCGCAGCTTGCCAAGCGTCGAGTCGAGGGAATCCGGCGCCGCGCCGGTCAGCTTGATCCGGCCGCGAGTCGCCGCCGCTGCCGCCAGGTAGGTTCCAGTCTCGATCCGGTCCGGCATCACCGAGTGGTTTGCCCCATGAAGTTTCGCGACACCTTCGATCCGGATCCGGTCGGTTCCCGCACCCTCGATTTTGGCGCCCATTGCAATCAGGCAGTTCGCCAGATCGACGACTTCGGGTTCCCGGGCTGCGTTCTCGAGCACCGTGGTGCCCTCGGCAAGGGTTGCGGCCATCATGAGGTTCTCGGTGCCCGTTACCGTCACGAGATCCATGACAATGCGGGCGCCTTTGAGGCGATCGGTTTCCGCAAGGATGTAGCCATGCTCCACCGAAATCTTCACGCCCATCGCGGTCAGGCCTTTCAGGTGCTGGTCGACCGGACGTTGCCCGATTGCGCACCCCCCGGGGAGCGAAACCTTCGCATGACCACACCGCGCGACAAGAGGCCCCAGCACCAGAATGGCTGCACGCATCGTTCGGACCAGCTCATACGGTGCAGTCGGGTCGCTGACATTGCCCGACTTGAGAGACGTTGCCCCGTTGGCGCCCGGCGTTACTTCGACACCCATCTGGGCGAGCAGGTTTGTCATGGTGGCCACATCCACGAGCCTGGGCATGTTCGAGAGGACAAGCGGCTCGGCCGAAAGCAACGTGGCGCACATGATCGGCAAGGCGGCATTCTTGGCGCCGGAGACATGGACTGTGCCCTCCAGGGGGCGCCCACCGCTGAGAAGGAGCTTGTTCATGATTTGCCCTCCCCCCATTCCTGCGGCGTCAATGTGCGCATCGACAAGGCGTGGATCTCCTGGCGCATGCGGTCGCCAAGGGCGGTGTACACCAGCTGGTGGCGTTGCACCCGGTTGCAGCCTTCGAAAGCATTGCTGACCACCACAGCCTCGAAATGCTGGCCATCGCCAGTGACTTCCAGGTGCTCACAAGCCAGCCCTGCGCTGATGCCGAGTTTCACGCTATCGGGTGTAACCATGAGGATCCTTCTGTCGGGAGTCGATTTGACCGCGGTCGGCGAAATTAGTGCCGGAGTCTATACCCGCTCCTGAGCAGGAGAAGGGTCGCGCCCGATAAAGCGGCGAAGCTCGTCCCGACCACTATCAGGCTCACCGCCGGCGGGGCGTCGGAAACGCCGAAGAATCCGTAGCGGAACCCGTCGATCATGTAGAAAAAGGGGTTGAAACGGGACAACTCCTGCCACATCGGCGGCAGCGACTTGATCGAATAGAACACGCCAGACAGGAAAGTGAGCGGGAGGATGACGAAATTCTGGAACGCGGCAAGCTGGTCGAACTTCTCGGCCCAGATGCCCGCGACCATTCCCAGCGAACCCAGGATCGCGCTGCAGAGGATCGCAAACGTAACCACCCAGACTGGCCCGGAGATCGACAAATCGACGAACCACACAGTGGCGACAAGCACCCCGGCGCCGACTGACAGGCCCCTCGCGACGGAAGCCAGCACATACGCGCAGAAGAACTCCCCATAGGATATGGGCGGCAGCAACATGAAGACGATGTTGCCAGTGACTTTTGACTGGATGAGGCTCGATGAGCTGTTCGCAAAGGCATTCTGGAGGATGCTCATCATGACGAGCCCCGGCACCAGAAAAGCGCTGTAGCTGACGGTTTCGTACACCTTCACATGGCCGCCAAGCGCATTCGAAAAAATTACCAGGTACAGGATGGACGTGAGGATCGGCGCCGCGACCGTCTGAAACGCAACCTTCCAGAACCGCAGCAACTCCTTTTGCAGGAGGGTGAGGAAGGGCGTCATCAGTGGCGATTCATGATCCGGACGAATACCTCTTCGAGATCGGGAGGCTGCACTTCGAACTCCCTGATCGTGACCCCGGCCTTGCGCAACTGCGCGAGGACGCCCTCGAGTTCGGTGAAGTCCTCCAATCTCAAGGTGAAAAGGTCGCCATCGCTCTCGGTGACCTTGAATGATCCGCTCGCGGGAAGCTCCTGACTGTCGACCCGCAGCTTCAGGTAGAGCCCCGAAAAGGTCTCCAGCAGGTTCCGTGTCGAATCGAGCGCCACGATGCGCCCCGCCTTGAGCATGCCGATGCGGCTGCAAAGCAGCTCGGCCTCTTCCAGGTAGTGCGTGGTGAGCACAATGGTGTGCCCCTCCCGGTTGAGGGTCCGCATGAACTTCCACAGGCCCTGGCGCAACTCGACATCAACGCCTGCGGTGGGCTCGTCGAGGACGATCACAGGTGGCTTGTGCACCAGCGCTTGTGCGACGAGAACCCGGCGCTTCATGCCACCCGACAACGACCTCATGTTGGCATCCGCCTTCGAGGTCAGGTCCAGGTTGTGCAGGATCTCGTCGATCCACGGTCCGCTCTTGCGAATGCCGTAGTAACCGGCCTGGATTCGCAATGTTTCGCGTACCGAGAAAAACGGATCGAAAACCAGCTCCTGCGGCACCACTCCGAGCATGCGTCTCGCACTCCGGTAACCCGTGACCACGTCCTCACCCATCACGCGCACCGATCCGGAATCGGCGCGAGCGAGCCCGGCGACGATGCTGATGAGTGTGGTCTTGCCGGCTCCGTTCGGTCCGAGAAGGCCGAATATCTCCCCCTGCTCGATTGCGAGACTCACCCCATCGAGCGCTTGAAGCGGGCCATAGCGCTTCCGGACATCCTTGATTTCGATCGCGGGATTCATTGCGGACACGCACGTGCCGCGGCACGCGCGCAAGCGATCAGTGCAGGCTTGCGACCGGCAGCAACTCTTCAACGCCGTAGAGCTGCGCCAGCGTCTTCAGGCCATTCGGAAGATTCGACACGGCGAGGGGATGATTCCTGTCCCGTGCTTCGCGAATCCACGCGAGCACCGCCGCGAGCAGGGATGAATCGAGTCCGGACACTTCGGCGAGGTCCACCACTGAAACTCCGTCGCGCACGCAATCGAGGCCCTCGTGCAACAAGGCGGTTACGTTTTGCAGCGTAACCGGCCCCGACACATACATGCGCTCGCCTTCGCGACGAATCACTTGCGCTCCGCTCTCTGGGCCGGGCGGTTCTTGGCCGCAAGGCCCTTGATCAGGCCATCGATTCCGCTCGAGCGGATCTCGTTCGCAAACTCGGTGCGATAGTTTGCAACCAGGCTCACTCCGACCACACGGACGTCATAGACCTTCCACCCCGCGGCGGTCTTCTCCATGTCGTACTCGAGGGTCACGGGTTCGCGTCCGCCCTGGGAAATCCTGACGTGGACCGTTACGTCGGTGTCGGTCGGCTTTGCCCGCAAAGGACGGAAATCGAATTTCTGGTCGCGATAGACAGACAGCGCGCTCGAATACGTTCTGACGAGCAGGGTCCTGAATTCGTCCGTGAGCTGCTTTTTCTGATCGGCAGTGGATTTCTCCCAGTTCGTGGCCACCGCCAGGCGCGTCATCGCCGTGAAATTGAAATGCGGCAATACTTTCGCCTCTACGACCTCGATCAGTTTTCGCTGGTCGCCCGACTGGATGTCCTTGTCCTTGCCGATGAGGTCGAGCACCTCGAGCGTGACGCCCTTGACCAGGACATCTGGCGCCGTTTCCTGCGCTCCAACCTGCAAAACGACAAAGAGCGATGCAATCCCTGCTGCGAGCAGGACCCTACCTGCCTTCAACATTCAGTTTTTCTCCGTCCGATCGCACCGACGCGGAAGCCACCGGATCGCCCGGGGGGCCAAAGCGTGAATCTTTTGGCGGGCTGCCGTCATAGATCAGGTTGCGGCGGCGCTGCAGATAGGCATCACGTTCGAATACGTACTTGTCGAGAGCGGCCTCCTCGAGGATCCGGCTCGCGTCCAGCAGATCCGCGCGCCTCGAGACCGCGCGCGTCAGGACCATGACCTGTCGCGCCGCGATCGGCCGGTGGTTGCTCACCGGGTCGACGTAGATGTTGACAACCGTTCCTACCGAGTCACGAGCCGTGCTCGAACCCAATATTGGCCAGACGAAGTAGGGGCCGTCACCGACCCCCCAACGGCCGAAGGTCTGACCGAAATCCTCGTTGTGCTTCTCGAGTCCCATCTCCGAGGCCCAGTCGAGCACGCCGAATCCGCCGATTGTCGTATTGATGGCGAACCGCAGACCGTCATTAGCGGCCTCGATGAACTTGCCCTGCAGAAGGTTGTTTACCGAAATGAAAATATCGCCGAGGTTGGAGAAAAAATTGCGGACGCCCGTCTGGACAATGTCAGGTACGGCGCTCTTGTACGCTTGCGCCACCGGCCGCACCACTGCTTCGTCGACCGCCTGGTTGAAGCCATACATCGACCGGTTGAAACCCTCGAACGGGTCGCGCGAATCCCCGCTCGTTGTCGCGCAACCGGATGTGACGATGAGGATGACAGCGACCAGCGCGGAACCGGTCAGCCGCTTGAACGAATGAGTTGGAGTCTGGGTCACTTGGAATCCTTGCTGTCTTTGCCGCTTTCCTGCGCTTTGCTGAACATGAACTGGCTGATGAGGTTCTCGAGCACGACTGCCGACTGTGTCAGTCTCACCCGGTCGCCCCCCTTAAGCATCGCGGTATCTCCACCAGCCTCGAGGCCTACATATTGTTCGCCCAGCAGTCCGGAGGTCAGGATCTTGGCCGCCGTATCGCGCGGAAACTTGAAACGGCCATCGATATTGAGCATCACCACCGCCTCATAGCTCTCGTTGTCGAAGCGCACTTCCGCCACCCGGCCGACAACCACTCCCGCACTTTTTATCGGCGCGCGCACCTTTAATCCCCCGATGTTAGCAAACTTGGCCTGCACCTGATATACCTCGGAAGTCGAGATGGAAGCCAGGTTCCCCACCTTGAGTGCCAAGAACAGCAATGCGGCCAGCCCCATTGCGACTAGGACCCCAACCCAGAGATCGATCGCGGAGCGGTTCATTTTCCATTTCCTCCAGTAAACATTAGGGCGGTCAGTACGAAGTCGAGCGCGAGGATGGCAAGCGAGGAAGTCACCACGGTACGGGTTGTCGCCCGTGAAACGCCTTCTGCCGTCGGGGGGGCATCATATCCCTCGAACACGGCGATCCAAGTGACAGCGACCCCGAACACAACACTTTTTATGACGCCATTGAGGATGTCCTGCCTGACGTCTACGGCGGCCTGCATCTGGGACCAGAACGCCCCCTGGTCCACCCCGATCAGATGGACGCCAACCAGGTAACCGCCAAAAATTCCCGCTGCCGAAAATAGTGCCGCCAGCAAGGGCATCGAGATGACGCCCGCCCAGAATCGGGGCGCAACCACCCGGGCAATGGGGTCAACGGCCATCATCTCCATTGCCGAAATCTGCTCGGTCGCCTTCATCAGGCCGATCTCGGCGGTAATTGCGCTGCCGGCCCGGCTGGCGAAAAGCAGGCCCGCTACGACGGGTCCGAGTTCCCGCACGAGTGAGAGCGCCACGAGTACGCCCAGCGCCTCCGAGGATCCATATCGTTGCAGAGTGTCGTAGCCCTGCAGCCCGAGCACCATTCCGACGAACAGTCCCGATACGAGAATGATGATGAGCGACAGCACGCCGGTGAAATAGATCTCGCGCACGGTCAGTCGAAAGCGCCTGAATGCCGTGCCTGAATGCATCAGCATGTACACGAAAAAACGGCTCGCAAATCCGAGTCGCCAAAGCTTGTCCGTTACGGTTCGGCCAAGTTTTCGTAAAAACGCGCTTACATCGTCCATCAGGCGGCCCGCAACCCGTCCAGATCCGCCGAGTAGTCGTTCGCGGGATAGTGGAAAGCGACTGGCCCGTCCAACTCGCCGTTAACGAACTGGCGCACGAACGGCTCTTCAGACTTGCGAACCTCTTCCGGAGTACCGCTGGCGACCACTCGGCCCTCGGAAACGAAATAGACGTAGTCGACGATCTGCAGCGTTTCCTGGACGTCGTGCGTCACAATTATCGACGTGGCCCCAAGCGAGTCGTTCAACCGGCGAATGAGACGCGCGATTACGCCAAGCGAAATAGGGTCCAGCCCCGCGAAAGGCTCGTCATACATGATCAGGGTCGGGTCGAGAGCCACCGCCCGGGCAAGCGCCACCCGCCTCGCCATCCCGCCGGAAAGCTCGGCTGGCATCAGTTCCGCCGCGCCTCGCAGGCCGACCGCGTCCAGCTTCATCAATACCAGGTCGCGTATCTGCTCCCCGGGCAAGTCAGTGTGCTCCCGCATTTGAAAAGCGACGTTTTCGAACACGGACATATCGGTGAACAAGGCGCCGAACTGGAAAAGCATTCCCATCCGGCGGCGCTGCTCGTACAGCCTGTCCTTGGTCAAGGAACTCATCTCGCTTCCGAGCACGCGCGCTGAGCCACCGGTCGGGCGCAGCGCGCCGCCGATGATCCTGAGGAGCGTGGTTTTCCCGCAGCCCGATCCACCCATGATCGCTACCAACTGCCCGCGTCGGATCACGAGATCCACGCCCTTCAAGATCGGCCGCGTATCGTAAGCAAATGTCAGGGATTCGATCTCGACGATGTACTCTTCGGCCAACGCGGGCGTCCCGGGACGTCAAAGGGATGATTTTACTCGACGGGGGGGGCGACGCAGTAGCCGGCCTTGCAAGGAATCGTCGTGGCCCGCTGCGAACCGGGGGGCTTTCCCCTATATTAGTGACTATGGCATCGCCCCCCCCTTCGCACGGTGCGGCCCTGTCGGCCACCGGATTGGCAAAGAGCTACGGGTCGACCCCAGTGCTCAAGGGGATCGACTTGGCGGTGACAGCAGGAGCCGCATTCGGCTTGGTCGGCCTGAACGGCGCCGGCAAGACGACGCTGATCAAATGCATGCTCGATTTCTGCTCGGTCGACAGCGGCTCAATTCACATTTTCGGGGTTTCCCATACCGTACCTGCGGCGCGCGCCAGGCTGAGCTTCGTGCCCGAGAGATTCGTCCCGCCGCACTATCTCACCAGCCTCGAATTCATGAAGCTGGCCTTCTCGCTGGCGGGGAGGCCCTACAATGACGACCGGGTCAGCCTGTTGTTCGACGAGTTGGGCCTGGAGCGCACGGCACTGCCGCGACCGGTGCGCCAGCTCTCGAAAGGCATGACCCAGAAGCTGGGGCTTGCGGGGTGCTTTGTCGTTGACCGTGATCTGTATCTGCTGGACGAACCGATGAGCGGTCTCGACCCTGCCAGCAGGGTGGCGGTGAAATCCGTGATTGCAAGACTGACAAGCGAAAAGCGAACGCTGTTCTTTACTTCGCATGTCCTCGCGGACGTCGAGGAGTTGTGCTCGTCCATCGCGGTCCTTGACAGCGGCCGAATCCGCTTTGCGGGATCCCCGAGGGAACTGTGCGAGCGCTTTGGCGAACCACAACTTGAACGAGCCTTCTTGAGTTGCATCAATGACGCCCACCGCCCAGCCATCGCCTGACCACAAGCCGGTCCTGCTGATCGTAGACGACGACCAGCTCATCACGGACACGCTGGCTTTCGCACTGGGCACCGATTTCGAGATCCATGCGTGCGAGTCGCGCCGGCACGCGGTCGACCTCATGCGACAGCTACCCGAGGCGCCGCAACTTGCCTTGGTCGACCTCGGACTCCCGCCACGTCCACATGCGCCGGACGAGGGCTTTGCGCTCATTGCGGACTTGCTGGCGCATTCCCCCAGCATGAAAATCTTCGTGCTTTCTGGCCAGAACGACGCGACGAACGCGCGCCACGCGCGCACGCTCGGGGCCGCCGAGTTTATTGCCAAGCCTTGCGACGCGGTTACGTTGAAGCGCCTGCTCGAGAAAGCGCTTGCATTCCGCGCGGCGGAACTTGCGGGGACAGCGCCAGAGGCCGAGCCGTTGGTCGGCTCGAGCCCCCCGATCCAGCACCTGAAGAGCCAGATTTCGCAATATGCGGATTCGCCCTTCCCGGTGTTGATCGAAGGAGAGTCCGGAAGCGGAAAGGAGCTGGTCGCCCGCAGCCTGCACCGGATGTCTTCGCGCAGGGCGCGCCCTTATTTCGCGCTGAACTGCGCTGCGATCGCCCCCACCCTGGTGGAGCCGACCTTGTTCGGCTACGTCAAAGGGGCGTTCACCGGGGCCGCGGCGAACAAGGCCGGATACTTCGAGGATGCGCAGGACGGCACCCTGTTTCTCGACGAGATCGGCGAGCTTCCGGTGGAGCTCCAGGCGAAATTGCTCAGGGTTCTCGAGAACGGTGAGTACCAGCGCGTTGGTGAAACGCAACTGCGGCACTCGCGGGCGCGCGTTGTTACGGCAACCAACCGCGACCTGAGGCAGGAGGTGCGCAAGGGTGCGTTTCGCGCCGATCTCTATCACCGGCTTTCGGTTTTTACGCTTAGCGTTCCGTCACTGAGCGAGATGGCGTCCGACAAGCTCCTGCTTCTCGACCACTATCGCTCGTTCTATGCAGCGCAGGCGGGCACGCAGCGATTCGAGCTCGATGAAAAGGCCCTGGCCAGATGGCTTTCCTATTCGTTCCCGGGAAACGTTCGCGAATTGCGCAACATTGTCATCCGGCTCACGACAAAGCACGCAGGGCAACGCCTGTCGCTCGAGGAGCTGGTACCGGAACTCGATTCGAACCAGGACGACAACACTGCGCCGTCGGTGCAGTACGGGCTCTCGCTGGAGGGTCAGAGCGTGGTCGAGCAGGCAACCAGGCACCTGGAGCGTGACAAGCAGTTCAACCTCGACACGATGCTGACCACCTGGGAGCGAGGCTACATCGAGGCTGCCCTGCGCCTGGCCAAGGGAAACGTAAGCCAGGCCGCGAAGATCCTCGGTATCAACCGCACGACGCTCTACAGTCGCATGGAGACAGGCGAAAAATGAAGCCTGCGTGCCCGCCCGGGAGCCCGCCTTGCTCTACCTAGATCACTTCGGTCTCGACGAGGCGCCGTTCCGCATCACGCCGCACACCGATTTTTTCTTCGATGGCGCGGATCGGGGCGCCACGCTTGAGGCGCTCCTGTATGCGATTGTCCACGACGAGGGAATCGTCAAGGTGTCCGGCGAGGTCGGAAGCGGCAAGACGATGCTCTGCAGGGTTCTCATGGAACGCCTTCCGGAGCAGGTCGAAATCGTCTACCTGGCCAACCCATCTCTGTCCCGCGACGAAATTCTGCATGCGATCGCCGATGACCTGAACCTGGGCTTTACCCACGATCGCATCACCGTGGCGCTGAGGGAGCTCGAAGAGCACCTGATCGACATCTACGCCGACGGGCGCCGCGTGGTGATCCTGATCGACGAAGCGCACGCGATGCCCGAGGAGACTCTCGAGCAGGTGCGTCTGTTGTCGAACCTGGAATCGAGTCGCCACAAGCTTCTTCAGATCGTGCTGTTCGGGCAACCCGAGCTCGACGCGATGCTCAACAAGTCGTCGATGCGGCAGCTCAAGGACCGCATCACGCACAGCTTCAGGATGCGCCCCCTGTCCGAAGCCGAAATCGGCAAGTACATCTCGTTCCGGATGCGCGCGGCCGGTTACCGCGGACCCGAAATATTCAGCGCCCGGGCTGTGGCCATGATCGCCAAGGCCGCGAGCGGGCTGACCCGTCGCGTAAATATTCTCGCCGACAAATCCCTCCTTGCCGCGTATGCCGATAACAAGCACTCGATTACGGCGCGGGAGGCGCGGGCGGCGATCCGGGATTCCGAATTCGGACGCCTGCTGAATGAGCGACCGGGAACACCCTTTTTGATTGCCGCAGTTGCCCTGTTCGTGGGTCTCGCGTTGGGGCTGGGATTTCTCTGGCTGCCCGGGCCGGGCATTGTGGAGCTCGTAAAGCTGGCCAAGCCCCAACCTTCTCCGCCTCCTCGCGAAGCGGCCCCTGCGCCCCCTCAGCCCCCTACACTGAGCCCTCCTTCGGCCGTCACGCAACAACCTGCCGTCGCTCCCGCGCCCGCGCTCGATGCCGCGGCCGCCAGCACCAAAGCGGCTGACGCAAAGTTCCTCTCACGTCTCGACCCTGAAGCCGCTTCACGCATTGCGGCCTACAGGTCCGGCGGCAACAAGCTCCTCAAGGAGCGCATCGAAGCGACTCGCGCGCTCCTCGATCGGGAGCCCGACGCGAGCTACAGCATCGAGCTCTTCTCGACGGACAATACGGATCCGGGCCGCGTAGAGCGTTTCCTGCTGCGCGCGAAGGCGCTCGTGCCACTCGAGGACGTGTATGTCCTTCCGCAGAGCAATGCAGGCAAGGCCCGCATCCGGGTGACTTTTGGCGGGTACCCGGATCGCGACACGGCCGCGCAGGCCGCAGAACGCCTGCCTGCAAAGTACCGGCAGGCGTTCCAGCCGGAATTGCGCACGTTTGCCGAGTTGCGCGCCTCGCTATGAAATCGAGCACTGGAATCACAAAAAAGCACACTGTTGACAAATGGTTAGACGCACTTCCTAAAGTTATGGTTGTGGTATGCTAGAGGCTAGGCTCAAGGACTCGGCGAGATGGTATTAAGAACAAATGCGGCCGCATGCTTGGTCACCGTCGTGGCGCTCGCCGCGTGTGGCGGCCTGCCGCCAGTGAAAGTTCAGGACGCCCACCTCCATGCCGAAGAGGTCGCGCCTTCCGTCCAGGGCTCCATTCCTCCCCCGGTACTGATCGCGCCGGTGCTCCCCAAGCCAAGGGCGACCGTACGCGCCGAAACGTATAGCGTCGTAGTCAACAACGTCCGCGTCCAGGAGCTGCTTTTCGCGCTGGCGCGAGACGCAAAGCTGAACGTCGATATTCATCCCGGGGTCACTGGCAGCGTGACCCTGAATGCAATCGACCAGACCCTGCCCCAGCTTCTGACGCGCATCGGGCGGCAGGTCGACATGCGCTATGAGGTGGACGGCCCGAACCTGATCGTCATGCGCGACACGCCTTTCCTGCGGAACTATCGCATCGACTATCTGAACATGTCGAGGGTGTCGACAGGCCAGCTCGGCGTGTCCAGCCAGGTCGCCACCAGCCAGGCTTCCGGCGGTTCGGGAGGCGTGGGAACCCTCACCAACAATTCGATCTCCACGGTCAACAACGTCTCGAACAACCGCTTCTGGGATACGCTCGTTGCAAACGTTCGGGACCTCTTGCGTGAGAGCGACAAGCTAGTGCCGGGCGCACAACCCTCCGCTGCGGCGCCACCTCCCGGCGCGGCGACACAGTCCGGGTCGCAACCAGGGGCTCCAAGCTCGCCTTTCGCGCCTCCCGTCGCTCCGCCTGTTTCAGGGTTGCCCCCTACCGGATCGCAGCAACCAGCCGCACAAATCATGGAGTTCCGAGAGGCCGCGTCGGTAATCTCGAACCCCGAAGCGGGCATCCTTTCGATCAGGGCGACTTCGCGACAACACGAGAAGATCCAGGAGTTCCTCGACCAGGTGATGTCGAGCGTCAAGCGTCAGGTCCTCATCGAGGCCACGATCGCCGAAGTGCAGCTCAACAACCAGTACCAGCGCGGCATCGACTGGTCGAAGCTGCGCACGGGCTCGGCCGGTTTTCAGTTTCAGCAAAGCAGCGGGGCGACGCCCGCTGGAATCAACACGAGCGCATTTATCCTGGGCTATGCCGCCGGCAACCAGAATTTCACCGCCGCGTTGAAGCTCCTCGAGTCTTTCGGGGACGTGAAAGTCCTGTCCAGCCCGAAGATCAGCGTGCTTAACAACCAGACGGCGATCCTCAAGGTCGTCGACAACCTGGTTTTTTTCACGATCAAGGCCGATACAACGATCAACCAGACGACTTCGCTGACCACATTCACCTCGACGCTGAATTCGGTGCCGGTCGGGTTCGTAATGACGGTGATCCCCCAGATCAGCGATTCCGATTCCGTGGTTCTCAATTTAAGGCCAACGATTTCACGCAAGATCGGCGACGTCGCGGATCCAAACCCGACGTTGTCCGCGGCAGGCGTCTCAAGCCTTGTGCCGGTCATACAGACGCGCGAAATGGACTCGATTCTGCGCGTGCAGAGCGGCCAGGTCGCGATCATGGGTGGCCTGATCCAGGACCAGGTGAGCAACACTGAAGACGGAATTCCCGGGGTCAGCCGTGTGCCCAGCATCGGCAACCTGTTCCGCCAGCGAAAAGACACAGTGACCAAGACGGAACTGGTCATCTTCCTGCGGCCCGTGGTCATCCACGATGCGAGCATGGATGGCGACTTCCGGCGTTACCGCAACCTTGTTCCAGATGCCGACTATCTCCGGCGCCCGAATCCCGGGAAAGCGGAGGCGTATGGCGAAAGGCCGGCACAGTAATCCATGAGCCTGCTGCTCGATGCGCTGAAAAAGGCCGAGAAGGCCAAGGAAGACGCCAGGCGCCGTGCCGAGGCGGGCGGCGCGGCCGATTCCGAGGAGGCTTCGCCGCAGATCCGCACCCGGAACGAGCTTCCTGATATCTCGAAGCCGCTCGACATCCATGCGGACGACATGGATCGCACTGTCGCCATGGGTTCGGCCAGCCCGGTGCCGGATGCGTTTTCCACCGCTCCCGCCGCCCGTCCGGCAATGGATCCGCCGAAGCCTGCGTCGCGTGATCAGCCTGTGGAGCCGCCGCCAAGACCGCGCCAAGCCCCGCCGGCCGCTGAGCCCTCGTCAGACGCGCCAGCGCAAAAGGCGGCGGCGAAAAAGGTCTTCGAGGCGAAATTCCGCGAGCCCAATCCGAAGCTGCCCTTCTACATCACCATGGCGGTCCTGGGGCTGTTTTCACTCGGCACCGTGATCTATTTCTGGTACCAGCTGCGTCCGCCTCCGCCGCTCATAAATACGAAGCCCCAGCCGCCGTCGAACGAGAAGAAGACCGAGCAACCCCCGGCCGCGCCTCAACTGGCCCCTGCTCCCCAACCGGGTGCGGCTTCGCCTATCCTGGGCTTGCCCCAGAACCAGGCTTCTGCGCCAGCGACACCGCCGCCGGTGGCCGCGGCACGCCCGGCAGGCACTGCGGCAGGCACTGCGGCAGGCACTGCAATAACGCCGGCGATCCCATCGCCTCCCGC
>CAZZDV010000002.1:0-6059 GCA_964652785.1 uncultured Bordetella sp. | reverse complement strand
CGGCAGGCACTGCGGCAGGCACTGCAATAACGCCGGCGATCCCATCGCCTCCCGCAGCAGCACCCGCAGCGCCAGCCGCAACAAGGCAAGCCACTACGATCCAAAAACCCGCGGCATCGCCTTCGCAGGAAGCGTCCAAGGCCCCAGCGCGCGGGGCCGCGGCGGCCCCCAGGCAAAGCGCGCCGCCGTCTGCCGCGCCGCGCGCGCCGGCAGACCCTTCCCGGTTGAGCGTCAACCGGGCTGCACCCGCTGTCGACCCGAAGATCGATGCGGCATGGCAGGCCTATAACAAAGGCGATCTCCAGTCCGCTCGCTCGAACTATCAGGCGATGCTTCGCGACGACCCCCTGAATCGCGATGCCTTGCTTGGCATGGCCGCGGTTGAAATTCGCACCAATCGCCCGGAACAGGCCACCGCGTACTATCAATCGCTGCTGCATGCGAATCCGCGCGATACCCACGCACAAGCCGGGCTTCTTGCGTTGAGATCCCAGATGGGCGATTCCGTGCAGACCGAATCACGCGTAAAGAGCCTGCTGGCAAGCGATCCCGACGCGCAGATCCTGTACTTCACGCTAGGCAACCAGTACGCGCAGCAGGGACGCTGGCCAGAAGCGCAGCAAGCGTACTTCAAGGCCTACACCTCCGAGCCCGAGAATCCGGATTTCGCATACAACCTCGCCGTGAGCCTCGACCAGGTCCGCCAGCCCAAACTGGCGCTCGAGTACTACCGAAAGGCGCTTTCGCTGTCGCAGCAGCGCGCAAGCAGTTTCGACCAGACGCTCGCCCGCAACCGGGTGCAGGAGCTCTCGAAGTAGCCTGCCGGCGGTTCCGCTCCGGCCCCTTACACACTCTGACCCCGGTGCCCGCCGGAGGCCGGGGTATCATGCTAGCTGTATGAATTCGCCCACGAATCCCCAAGCCAAGCGCCACATCGGGCAGATCCTCATCGACCAGGGAATCCTGACCGAGGACCAGTTGCGCATTGCGCTGCTGGAGCAAATGAAATCGCACTTGCCGGTCGGTCGCCTGCTCGTGCAACTTGGTTTCGTGTCCGAAGCGACGCTGCGCGACGCGCTGTCCGAAAAACTCGGGCTGCAGCCGGTTGACCTTGCGCACATCATCGTCGACCCGGCCGCCTTGAAAATGGTGCCGCGCGACATGGCGAGGCGGTACCGGGTGTTTCCGGTGGCGCTCGACCGACAGGCGAAGAAGTTCATCGTCGCGCTTGCCGATACGAACAATATCGTGGCGATCGACCAGCTTCGGGCGCACCTCAAGGGGGAGTACGAGGTCGAGCTGCGGTTGGCGGGCGACTCCGAAGTCGACCGCGCGATCGAACAGTATTACGGCCACGAGTTCTCGATCGACGGGATCCTGCGCGAGATCGAGACCGGTGAGGTCGACTACGCAACGATCACCGAAGGCGACGAGTACAGCCAGCCCGTCGTCCGCCTGATTTCCGCCCTGCTTGCAGACGCGGTCGAGCGCGGCGCCTCGGACATCCACTTCGAACCGGAACAGAATTTCCTGCGCATCCGGTACCGCATCGACGGGGTCCTGCGGCAGATTCGTTCGCTGCACAAGACCTACTGGCCGGCGATGGCGGTGCGGCTGAAAGTCATGTCGAAAATGAACATTGCCGAAACGCGCGCGCCGCAGGACGGCCGAATCTCGGCCACGATGTCCGGGCGCGTCGTGGATTTTCGCGTGTCGAGCCTTCCGACGACGCATGGCGAAAACGTCGTGCTGCGCATCCTCGATCGCCAGAAAGGCATCGTTCCGCTGGACAAGCTCGGCCTGGACGAGGTCCAGCTCGACCTTCTCAAGCGCATGATTGCGCGGCCCGAAGGCATCATCCTGGTCACCGGCCCGACCGGCAGCGGAAAGACCACCACGCTGTACTCGATCCTCAACCACATCAACTCCGACGGCATCAACATCATGACGCTGGAGGACCCGGTCGAGTATCCGATGACCCTCATCCGCCAGACATCGGTGGCTGAGGCGGCCAAGCTCGATTTCGCGAACGGCATCCGCGCGCTGATGCGCCAGGACCCCGACGCCATCCTCGTGGGCGAGATCCGTGATTCAGACACGGCGGAGATGGCGTTCAGGGCCTCGATGACCGGGCACCAGGTCTATTCGACGCTTCACACCAACTCCGCGGTCGGTGCGATTCCGCGCCTGCTGGATATCGGCATCGTGCCGGACATCATGGCCGGAAACATCATCGGCATCATTGCGCAACGGCTGGTGCGCAAGCTTTGCCGCACGTGCCGGCAGTCAT
Source organism: uncultured Bordetella sp. (assembly GCA_964652785.1). Taxonomy (GTDB): domain Bacteria; phylum Pseudomonadota; class Gammaproteobacteria; order Burkholderiales; family SG8-39; genus SZAS-79. The sequence continues at coordinate 3,769 of CAZZDV010000002.1, read as the reverse complement.
ACGAGCCGGATGACCGCGAGTGCCGGTTGCTCGGAATCGGGGCCGCCGAACCCGCCACGTTGTACAGGGCTGTGGGGTGCGAGCAATGCGACTACCAAGGCTACCGCGGCCGGCAGGGCATCCTTGAAATCCTGAAACTCGACGGCGGCATCGACGAGTTGATTGCGCAAAGGGCAACGACGCGGGAGATCCTGGCGGCGGCTCTTGCCAAAGGTTTCCGGACACTGGCTGAGGATGGCCTGAGGCTGGTGCGCGCGGGAGTGACCAGCACCGACGAGATTGCGCGGGTTGTGGACCTTACCGACCGCATGGCGTGATCGCGCCGGCGACCGCACAGGGAAACTGAACACGCATGCCCTTGTACACCTATAAGGCGATCGATTCGATCGGCAAAGCGGTCCTTGGCCGGGTCGACGCCGCGAACCTGTTCGATCTCGAGCAGCGGCTCTCGCGCATGGGCCTCGACCTCGTCACCGGCGCACCCACCCGGCAGACCAGCCGGCTGATCGGCGGCGGCAAGATCACCCGCCAGGACCTGATCAACTTCTGTTTCCACCTGGAACAGCTGTCCGGCGCGGGCGTGCCGATTGTCGAAGGCCTCGTGGACTTGCGCGACAGCATCGAGAATCCACGCTTCAAGGAGGTCGTCGGCGGGTTGGTCGAGTCCATCCAGGGCGGGCGGACACTTTCCCAGGCGCTCGCGGATTTCCCCGAGGTCTTCGGGCGGGTGTTCACGTCGCTCGTGCGCTCGGGCGAGCAGACCGGCAAGCTTCCCGAAGTCCTGCTGAGCCTCACCGAAACCCTGAAATGGGAAGACGAGCTGTCCTCACAGACCAAGAAGATGCTGATGTACCCGGCGTTCGTGGGCGGCACTGTCTTACTCGTCACCTTTTTCCTGATGGTCTTCCTGGTCCCGCAAATGACCGGGTTCATCAAGGGCATGGGCACGGAGTTGCCGCTGCAGACGGTCATCCTCATCCATGTCTCGAATTTTTGCGTGAACTACTGGTGGCTCGTCCTTGCGTTGCCGCCCGCGATTTACTTCGGGGTCCGCTATGCCTCGCGCACCAACCCCGCCGTTGAGTTCGCGCTGGACCACTACAAGCTGAAACTGCCGATCATCGGTCCCGTGCTGCGCAAGATCATCCTTTCACGGTTCACCTCCAGCTTCGCAATGATGTACGCCGCCGGCATCACGGTGCTCGACGCCATTCGCAGCTCCGAAGAAATCCTCGGCAACCGGCCGCTGGAGGAAGCCATGCGCAGCGCCGGACGCCAGATCGCGGACGGCAAGGGCATGACGAGCGCGTTTCAGGATGTCGGATTGTTCCCGCCGCTGGTGATCCGAATGCTCAAGATCGGCGAGACCACGGGCGCGCTCGACCGGGCCCTGCTCAACGTCAGCTACTTCTACAACCGCGAAGTGAAGGAGTCGATCGGCAAGATGCAGGCGATGATCGAGCCTGTGCTGACAGTCGTCCTGGGCATCCTGCTTGGGTGGGTGATGGTGTCCGTGCTCGGCCCGGTGTACGACAGCATCAGCAAGATGAAATTCTGACGCGGCGTCGAACATGTCAGAACGCCGCCTAATCTATTTCACGACCAGTGGCCACCAGCTCTACTTGTGGAATGGCGGGAAGCTCACCCTGGAAGCCGAGTTTTCCGACACGGATGAAGGAGTCGGCGAGTTCCGCGTCCTTGCCAGGCAGCACTCGAAGTCGCTCTATTACATCGTTGCGGACCTCGCGGGGGAGGACTTCCACGACGAGATGATCCCTTCGTTGCGCGGCGGTGACCGGCAGGCGGTCATCGAGAGGCGCCTTGCGCAGCGCTACCGGGACACCCGGCTTGCGGCGGCAATTTCGCTGGGCTCGATAGCCGTCGCAGGGGAGCGTCGAAACGAACGTCTTGTGCTTGCTTCGTTTACCAATACGCAGCAGTTTTCGCCGTGGCTTGACGCACTTTCCGAAGCGGGGGCCAAACTCGCAGGCGTCTATTCGGTGCCGTTGCTTGCCTCCGCCGTCGCCGCCCGGCTCGGGGCGAAGATCGGCGCGCGCAACACCCGGATGTTCGTTGTATCGATGAATAGCGCGGGGCTGCGGCAGAGTTTCCTAGAGGACGGCAAGCTGCGGTTCGCCCGCCTAGAGCGCACGGGCGAAATCGGTGCTGAATCCCTCGCAGCCTTCGTTCGTTCCGAGACGCTGCGCCTGGTCCAGTACCTTTCAAGTCTCAGGGTCTTGCCGCGCGAGGGCCCGCCGATCACCGCGCTGGTGATAACGCCGCCGGGGCAGCGGGAGATTTTCGAGCAATCACTGCCTTCGGATGGCCGGCTGACGTTCCGCACGATCGACCTGCCCGAGGCGGCGCGTATTTCAGGCATCAAGGGCGCGGAAAATATAGGCGCCGAGCAGCTTTACCTGCATTTCGCCGCGAAGCGGCCGCCGAAGGAACAGTTTGCGCGCAGTGAGGACCGCAAGGGCTTCCTCATCTGGCAGTTGCAGCGCGGCGTGGTCGCGGCGGGCGCGCTGGGACTCGCAGCCTGCATGCTGGTCGCCGGTTACAAGTGGATCGAAGTCATGTCGATCCGCGAGCAGATGGCGATGCAGCAGGGGGAGACCAGAAGCGCCGAGCAGGAGCACCAGCGCGTGACTTCGACTTTCCCTGTGTCACTGACCAGCACGGAGAACCTCAAGGCTACGGTAAACGAGTTTCGCGCGATCGCTTCGCGCACGGCCGTGCCTGGCCCCGCACTTGCATACGTCTCAAAGGCGCTGGAACAATTTCCCCAGATCGAACTGAGTCAGCTTGTTTGGCGAACCGATCGTCCAGGGGTCCCGGAGAAAGCGAAGGTGGATCCGGCCACGCCGATTCCGGCTACGGCCAAAGCCTCACCCTCTGCCCCCTCAGGTGGCGCGGAACCTGGTGCACCGACCGATGCGGCCCTGTTCATGGAAATTTCGGGCCACGTTAACGCGACCCAACGCTCGGATTACCGATCGATCACGGCGCAAGTACAGAGTTTTGCGGATGCCCTGCAAGTAGACAAGTCCTACGAGGTCATTCGAACGCAATTGCCTTTCGACACGACATCCGCGGGAACGTTGTCGGGTGACATCGGCGCTTCCGAGGCGGGCGATACGCCAAGATTCACGATCACCTTGTCGCGCAGGTCCGGAAAATGAACTTCACTGCCGCCGACTTCAAAGGCTTGATCGTGCCCCTTTCCCTGGCACTGATCCTGGCCGCTTCGGGCGCCGCGCTTATCTGGTACGTAAACCAGCAGCTCGTCATCAGCAAGGCCAGGTTTACGGCGGTGAAGAACGAGCGAGTCCAGGCACGGGAGAAACTCGCCCGGATCAGCGAAGAGGAGCGCGAGGTCAAAGAGAGGATCGAGGTCTACCGCCAGCTTCGCGACCTGCATATCATCGGCAAGGAACGCCGGCTCGACTGGGCTGACTCCATCCAGCGGATCCGGCTGGGGCGCGAAATGCTGGACGTAAGGTACCGGATCGAGCCGCAGAAAGTGCTCACTTCGATTCCGGCCAAGCCGGGCAAAGTCGATTTCAACGTGAGCTCGATGAAGCTCGAGCTTGCCCTGCTTCACGAAGGCGACCTGCTCGGGTTCCTCGATGACATGAGGAACGCGGGGAATGCCTACGTCTCTGTTCGCAACTGCGCAATTACCAGGTCGGGCACAGCCGCCCCCCCGACCGGCGCTTCGGTTCTCACTCCGCGGCTGCGGGCAGAGTGCCAGATCGATCTCATTACG
>CAZZDV010000001.1:0-67815 GCA_964652785.1 uncultured Bordetella sp. | reverse complement strand
GCTTGCCCGTGTCGACCGGCTTGTCCGCAGTCGGCTTCTTGGTCATGAAGGGAATCGGGGTCTTGTTCAGGTAGAACGCGATGCCCAACGCGACCGCGAGCCCGACGATGAGGCCGATGAACATGCCCAGGAGGAATCCGCCGCCGGACTTGCTGCGCGGCGAGCCCCGGTATGCGTTGGACGTGCGGGACGGCTTGGCCATGCGGGCTACATCCTTTCCGGGGCGCCGACGCCGAGCAGCGCCAGGCCGCTGGCAAGCACGTGGCGGGTCGCGGCGCAGAGCGCGAGGCGCGCGTTTGCGAGCAGTGCATCCTCGACCAGGATGCGCTCGGCATTATAGTAGCTGTGGAAATCCGCCGCGAGATCGCGCAGGTAGAAGGCGAGCGAATGCGGCGCAAGCTCCCGCGCGGCCGACTGGACGACCTCCGGGAACTCTGCGAGGCGCTGCATCAGAGTGAGCTCGCGGGGATTGGATAACAGGTGCGTAGCCGCGGCCTCGAACTCCTTCGGATCGCGCGCATCGCCGCCGCGTTGGGCGAAAACGCTGCAGACCCGGGCATGGGCGTATTGGACGTAGTACACGGGATTCTCGTTCGACTGACTCTTGGCAAGATCGAGGTCGAAGTCGAGATGCTGGTCCGATTTGCGCAGTACGTAGAAAAACCGGGCCGCGTCATTGCCCACTTCGTTGCGCAGGTCGCGCAGAGTCACGAAATCCCCCGAGCGCTTGCCCATCGCGACTTTTTCGCCCTGGCGATAGAGGACTGCGAACTGGACCAATGCAATCTCGAGTCGGTCGGCGTCCAGGCCCAGCGCGGTCATTGCGCCTGTGACGCGGGGGATATATCCGTGGTGGTCGGCGCCCCAGACATTGATGAGCCGGTCGAAGCCGCGCTCGAACTTGTTCAGGTGATACGCGATGTCGGAGGCAAAATAGGTGAGCTGGCCGTTCTCCCGGCGCACCACGCGGTCTTTCTCGTCGCCGAACGCGGTGGATTTGAACCAGAGCGCCCCGTCCTTTTCATGCAGCTGCCCCCGCTCGCCGAGCCGCGCGACCGCGCGCTCGATCTCGCCCGAGTCGAACAGCGATTGCTCCGAGAACCAGCGGTCGTAGGTCACGCCGAATTCGCCGAGGTCGTTCTTCTGGTCGGCCAGCATGGCTTCCAGCGCGTGCCCGTGCAGTTCCCACCAGCTTTCGCCTAGAAGCGATTTGCTGCCGGCAATCAAGGCATCGAGCGCAGCATCGGCGTCTTCACTGTAGGCAGTATCCGGCAGGAGACTCGCATCGTGCTTGAAGCGCGACGAATGCGCATTCACCAGCGTTTGCGCGATCGAACGCACGTATTCGGCGTGGTAACCATCTTCCGGAAAAGCGGTGCGCTCGCCGAGCAACTCGAGGTAACGCAACCAGACCGAAACGGCGAGGATGTCCATCTGCCGGCCGGCGTCGTTGATATAGAACTCGCGCTGCACTTCGTTGCCTGCGAAGGCAAGCAAGTTCGAAACGCATGCGCCGTAAGCCGCTCCGCGTCCGTGACCGACATGCAGCGGTCCGGTCGGATTGGCCGAGACGAACTCGACCTGGATCTTGCAGCCCGTTGAAGCGCCACGCCCGAAGGCGGCGCCCTCGGCTAAGATGGCTGCAACGATGGCCTGCTTGGTCTTTGCCGAAAGGCGCAGGTTGACGAACCCTGCGCCCGCGATTTCGACCGCGTCGACATGCTCGGCAAACGCAGGTTGCGAGCGCAACGCGACGACCAGCCGCTCGGCAAACTGGCGCGGGTTGGTCTTCAGCTTTTTCGCGAGTTGAAGAGCGATGTTGCAGGCGAGGTCGCCATGGTCGGCCTGCTTGGGGCGCTCCAGCAGGATTGGCGTGCCGGCGGATTCGGGCGCGATCGATTCGAGCGCGCTGCGGAACAGCGCTGCGATATGTGATTTGATGTCGAACTTCATAGGGGGCGCGATTATATACCGCGCTGCAGCGCGACCCTCCTGACCGACCGCCTTGAAGCTCAGTCGAACTCGAGCGGATCGACGTCGAGGTGCCAGCGAATTGCGCGGGGCGCGTGCTCGAACAGGGCTTCGTTCCAAGCTTGAAGGAACCCCTGCATCGCAGGCCGCGAATTCGACTGCACCAGCAACTGCGCACGCTCGAAATCCGCTCGCCGTGTAATCACGTGCGGTACCGGGTCGTAGATGCGCACGCCCTCCGGCGTTTCAACGAGCTCGGCCGCAGTGCGCAGGAACGCCATCGCGTCTTCTAGCCTCGCACTTTCGGCACGCAATGCGGCTTCGAACACACTGGGAGGAAACCCGGCGGCTTCGCGCTCCGCAAGCTGGGATCGGGCAAAGCCCGCGTAGTCGTGTCGCGCCAAGGCCGCGTACAGGGGATGCCCGGAATAGCGGGTCTGCACAAGGACCTCGCCTTGTTTTTCGCGCCGGCCTGCGCGTCCCGCGACCTGCATGAGCATCGCGAACAGCCGCTCGCCTGCCCGGTAGTCGGTCGAAACCAGCGCACTGTCCGCATTCAGCACGCCGACCAGCGTCAAACCTGGAAAATCGTGACCCTTTGCAACCATCTGGGTGCCGACGAGGATGTCGGCGCCCCCGTCGCGGATGCTCGCGAGCGTGCTCGAAAGCGACTTGCGCCTCGCCGTGTCGCGGTCGATGCGCACAATGCGGGCGTTCGGAAAACGCCTTGCAAGCGCTTCCTCGACACGCTGGGTTCCGCGGCCAAGCGCATGCAGGTCGACGTTGCCGCACTGCGGGCAGGCGCGCGGAACGGATTCCTCGAGTCCGCAATGATGGCAACGCAGGCGCCGGTCGCTGGCATGGAGCACAAGGCGCGCAGTGCAGCGCGAGCACCCGGCCGCCCATCCGCAGGCCGCGCACGTAAGCACCGGGGCGTAGCCGCGGCGGTTGATGAAGACGAGGCTTTGCTCGCCGCGTTGCAGGCGCGCCTCGATCGCCCGGACCAGCGAGGGCGTGAATCCATTCTCTTCCGGCTCGTTCCGCAGGTCGATCGTGCGCACGACCGGAAGGCTTGCGCCCGGGGAAGCACGCTCAGGTAACTCGAGGAGTGTGTAGCGTCCGGCGAGCATATTTGCGTAGGTTTCCAGCGATGGCGTCGCCGTGCCGAGAATCACGGGCGCGCCGACTTGCCTTGCGCGGAAGATGGCCGCGTCGCGGCCCGAGTAACGCAATCCTTCCTGCTGCTTGAAGGAGCTGTCGTGTTCCTCGTCCACGACGATGAGCCCGAGCCGCGGCATGGGCGCGAGCACCGCCAGGCGCGTGCCGAGCACGATCCCGGCCTCTCCCCGAGCGGCGCGCAGCCAGCTCGAAGTCCGTGTCGAATCGTCTAGCCCGCTATGCAGGAGCGACACGACGGCATCGGGGAACGTGTTCCTGAAGCGCGCTTCGAGCTGCGGGGTGAGGCCGATCTCCGGCACGAGGACAAGCGCCTGTCCGCCGCGGCGCAACACCTCGGCGATCAGGTGCAGGTAGATCTCCGTCTTGCCGCTTCCGGTCACGCCATGCAACAGGAAAGGATTGAAACGGCCAAGCTCTGCGCGCAGGGCCTCCACGACAGCGGTTTGCGCTTCTGTCAGCGAATGCCCCGGCGCGAACTGCACTCCGCTCGTGGGTGTTGCGGGTTCGATCCAACCCGCCTTCAATAGCGCGCGCAGCGCCACCCGTTCTGCGACTCGAACTTTCGCGTCGGCGGACAGCAGCGCGCTTTCTTCGGCCAGGCCGAGCGCCTCGATCCTAGCCAGAAGCAACTCCTTGCGCGTGGCTCCGCGAACAGCCGGGCCGGGGGCCGCGGAACTTGCGCGCCAGTAACTGCGGTCCTGTCGCGGCAACGGTTTGAGCGACCGCACGCGCGGCGGCAAGGAGGAAATCACGGTTTCACCCAAGGGACGCTGGTAGTAGCCGGCGAGAAAGCGCATCAGCGCGATCCAGTCCTCCGGAAGATCCGGCGCGTCGTCGAGCATGCGTTCTACCGGTTTGATCTTGCCCGGATCGAACTCGGAGGCCGCAGCAGTCTCGACGATCACCCCAACAAGGCGCCGCCGCCCAAAAGGGACAACCACGCGCGCTCCGACGCGGAGTTCGGCATCGTCGGGCGGCCCATAGTCGAACAGCTTCGGTATCGGGACATCCAGCGCGACGCGGGCGATCTTCACCCGCACACTGGCGCCAGAATTCGGGGTTGGCAAAAAGTCCTCATGGCCAATCGCTTATCGGGATCAGTTGATTTCAAGACTCGCGAACTTGCGCGTAACCATTCACCGGAAAGGCCTATTTTCCAGGCCGCGACGACTTGTGGATAAGTTTGTGGGTAAAACTGTCGGGCGCAAGCGACGCGAAGGTGCCGGATGTTGTCTGCCTGACATAATAGTCAGCAGAAATTTTTTTTCCCCAACGAATACAACCTCTTGCAACGATTTCCCTACGAAGCTGCGGGGAGAGTCCCATTTACAGAGGCAGAGCGGGTGTTTGTGCATAAGTCAACCCCGCAATCGAAATTAACTTACCTATAGGCGTCCCGGCCGGGGGCCTCAGGTCGGCCCAGCCGGGCGTAGTTTCATGCTGTAAGTGTGCACTTCGTCCGTCAATGCACCGACGCTTTCGGGTGGGGTGAATTGGGAAATTCCGTGCCCAAGATTGAACACATGGCCGCTGCCCGGGCCGAAAGCATCGAGCACCCGGCGAGCCTGTTCCCGCACCTTGTCCGGCGGGGCAAACAGGACACTCGGGTCGAGATTGCCTTGAAGCGCAACTTGCGAGCCTACCCGGGCGCGAGCGGCCCGCAGATCCGTACTCCAGTCGATCCCGAGCGCGTCACAGCCTGATGCAGCCATGGCCTCGAGCCAGTGACCGCCACCTTTGGTGAAAAGGATGCAGGGCACTCGCCGTCCCTCCGCTTCCCGCACGAGACCAGCGACAATTCGGCGTAGATAGGCAAGTGAAAATTCTTCGTAACCTGCGGTCGTCAAGTTTCCGCCCCACGTATCGAAGACCATGACTGCCTGCGCGCCGGCTTCGATCTGCGCATTCAGGTAGCTCACTACGGCGCGGGTGTTGATTTCGAGAATGTGGTGCAGGAGGTCAGGTCGACTGTAGAGCATCGACTTCACTGTGCGGAAATCGTCGCTGCCCCCGCCTTCGATCATGTAGCAGGCGAGCGTGTACGGGCTTCCCGAGAACCCGATCAGCGGGACGCGGCCACCAAGAGCTTTCCGAACCTCCCGCACTGCATCGGTTACGTATCGGAGTTCGCCGCCCGGGTCGGGGACACCGAGAGCCCGGATTGAGCGCTCGTCGCGCAAGGGACGCTCGAACTTCGGCCCTTCGCCCTCCGCGAAATAAAGACCCAATCCCATAGCGTCCGGGATGGTGAGGATGTCCGAGAAAAGAATAGCCGCATCCAATGGATACCGGTCAAGCGGCTGCAGCGTAACCTCGGTCGCATAGGCCGGATTCTTCGCAAGCGCGAGGAAGCTGCCGGCCCTCTTCCGGGTCGCGTTATATTCGGGGAGGTATCGTCCGGCCTGGCGCATGAGCCAGATCGGCGTGTACTCGGTCGGTTCGCGAGCGAGCGCGCGAAGAAAAACATCGTTAACGAGCGGCTGCACAGTCAGCCTCAGCCCTTGGCGAGCTTGCGCGTGATGAAATTCCACTCGGCTTCGGTGACCGGCGTGATCGAGAGCCTGTTCCCGCGCCGGAGGGTCACCATGTTTTCAAGCTCTTTCTTGTCGCGCAGCTCGGCCAGCGGAATCAGGCGGGTCTTCTGTTTCGCGCAGACCTCGACATGCATCCAGCGCGGATTGTCCTTTTTCGACGCTGCATCGTAGTACTTGCTCTTCTTGTCGAACTGGGTTGCGTCCGGGTAAGCAGCCGAAGCGACTTCAGCGATCCCCGCGATCCCGGGTTCGGGGCAGGTCGAATGATAGAAGAGGACACCGTCGCCGACTTTCATGCCATCGCGCATGAAGTTGCGCGCCTGGTAGTTGCGAACGCCGGTCCATGGCACGGTCTTCTTCGGTGCTTTGAGCGCGTCGTCGATCGAGCACTCGTCAGGCTCGGATTTCATAAGCCAGTAGTTCATGGCGCAGTTGGAAAAGGAAGGTGCGTAATTGTAGGAGAGCCTTGGGGATTCGAAAGGGGGAATTTCCCCCTTTCGAATGTGGCGTCCCCCGCCATGCCGGTGGGCTCGTGTCTCCCGAACCCAGCACAGGTTCAGGGTGGTTGCGTACCGGTCACATCAGGTCCATCGGCACGCTCATCGAGCGCGGGACAGTCGCAACAGTGACATCTAGGCGGCAACCAAGGACTGCTATCGGTTCGGAAACTAGAGCCCGGTCGAACACAGCAGGGGACATAGCTTGCATCCAGCACACAAGGTACGTGCTAGAACAACTTGTCCTGCCGGGCGAGCGCCTCGTCCAGCTTCGCCTCGATCGAAGCGATTCTACGCTTGGCCTGACCCAAATCAAAACCGCCGCCGATCTTGGTCGAAAGAAGTTCGTGCGCGATGTTGAGCGCGACCATCACGGCGATCCTTTCGGTGCCTGCGATCTTGCCGGAAGTCTTGATCTCGCCCATCTTGCCGTCGACATAAGCCACGGCCTGGAGGAGGGCTTCGCGTTCGCCGTCCTCGCACGCGACCTTGTAGCTTCGGCCGAGGATGCTGACCTCGAGGGTTTTGGGAGTCTCTGCCATGCCGGGGTGCCGGGCAGCCCTACTCCGGCAGGCGCACCAGAAGGCTTTCGAGCCGCGCCTTGGCGCCGTCGATTTTTTCGGCGAGGCGCTTTGCGTCGTTCTGCGCCAGCGAAAGCTGTTCGCGCAATTCTGCGTTTTCCGCACGCAGGCGTTCGCACACTTGAGCGAACTGGGAGACTTTGCCTTCGAGCGAGTTGAACTCCGCTTCCATGCGCGCACTATAGTTGCAGTTTTTCCACTGCGTCAAGCAATAACGGGCGGTTGTGCAAGTCTTTCATGACCTTGCAACTTACACTAACCCGCTGGATATAATGCGGGACGCCGGACCCAGTCCGGCTGCTGCGGCAAGGTGTCCGCCGGTCGATTCCCGCCCGGCGGATGAAACGGGAAACAGGTGTGCGGAAGAATTGAGTTCTGCGATCCCTGTGCTGCCCCCGCAACGGTAAGCGAGGAAGTGCGCACAACCAAGCCACTGTGGGTTCGCCCATGGGAAGGCCGTGCACTGGACAGGAAGGCGAAGGCCGCCTGCCGCTCGCGAGTCCGGAGACCGGCCTTGCCGCACAGAACTCGGGCCAGTTGTCCCGATGCTCTGGTTTCCCGCCACCGGGGTTCGTGGCGGTACAGGGAGGAACGACATGTTTCGAAATCACCTCGCACGAGTCGGATGTGCCGCGGCCATTCTTTTCTCGGCCCCGCTTCACTCGCAGCAAGACGTGCTCACGGTCACCGCGACCCGTTTTCCGGACGATGCTCGCAATCTGCCCGCGAACGTCACAGTGCTCACTCCGGAGGACATCGCTCGCAGCGCGGCGCGCACGGTGCCGGAACTGCTCGCAGAGCAGGTCGGGATCACGCTCAAGGATTTTTACGGAAACAACGCATCGCTGACCTCGATCGACCTGCGCGGCTACGGCGTTACCGGTGGGCAGAACACACTCATCCTGCTCGACGGCCGCAGGCTTACCGATATCGATCTCTCGTCGGTGCAGTGGTCGTCCGTGCCTCTGTCGTCGATCGACAGGATCGAGATCCTGCGCGGGACGGGATCGGTTCTCTATGGCGACGGCGCGTCGGCAGGCGTCATCAATATCGTTACCCGTTCGGCGCTGCGGCCCGGGGTCCACGCCGAACTATATGGCCGCGTCGGCACCTTCAACACGGTGGAAAGCCAGTTCACAGGCAGCGTGGCCAGCGAGCGGTTCGGGTTGAATGCGACGGTCTACAATTTTTTCTCGGACGGCTACCGCGCCAACAACCGAAACGAGCAAACCAATTACTCGAGCAACATGCGCTGGGCGGGCGCGAACAGCACCATCGACCTGCGCCTGGGCACGGATAGGCAAGACTTGCGGCTGCCCGGAGCACGCCGCATCCAGCCGTCGATTCGCCTGGATGAACTTTCGGCCGACCGGCGGGGCGCGCAGACGCCGCTGGACTACGCTAGCCGCGACGGTGCGCGAGCCGGCCTCACCCTGGGGCACCGAATCGGCGAAAACGAGTTTTCGCTCGGGCTGGACTACCGCGACAAGGACCAGCGCTCTTTTTTCGACCAAGGCGGATTCCCGGTCTATCGCGCCGACGAGTTGAAGGTCACATCGATCACGCCTCGCGCGCGCATCCCGTTCCGTCTCTGGTCGATGGACCATCGCCTGACGATCGGGATGGACCTGCACAGCTGGCGGTATGACCGGCGAAGCACGAACTCGCCTGGGAATGTGGGCCAGCCCATCAACCGCGTGCACGTCGACCAGAACAACTCGGCGCTTTACCTGCAGGACTCGATCCAGTTGACCAAGGCCACCGGACTGACGCTCGGATGGCGCGGCGAGCGCATGAAGGTCGCAGCCAGCGATGCAGTAAACCCTGCTGCGCCGGGCTTCTTTTTCAACACTGCAGCGCCCCAGGCCGCAGCTTCGCAACGCCAGAACGCATGGGAGGTCGGCCTTAGGCACGCGATCAACCCGAACTGGTCGGGATTCGCGCGTGCCTCGCGCAGCTACCGCTTCGTGAATGTCGACGAGATCTACGAGAACGACCTCTTCTTCAGTGCGCAGTTCCAGATCCTGCGTCCGCAGCATGCGCGCACGCAGGAGATCGGCGGGGACTGGCGTCGCGGCCCGTTCCAGGCGCGCGCAGTGTTGTTTCGCAGCAACGTGACCGACGAGATTCACCTCGATCCCTTTACGACCGGCGTAGGCAACACCAACCTTCCGCCTTCCAGGCGCCAGGGCGTCGAACTCAGCGGCTCATGGCAGGCAGCCACCGCCCTGCGGCTGAACGCCGGGTACGCGTATACCGATGCGCGTTTCCGCGAAGGCGTGCTTGCGGGCAACCTGTTTGCGATCGGCACGAACATGAATATCGGCGGCGAGAAAGTCCCGCTCGTTCCGGAGCACAAGCTCAACGCGGGATTCGCGTGGGAGGTCGCGGCGAAGACCCGCGTGTCCGGCGCGCTGGTCTATGTGTCCAGCCAGTTCATGGACAACGACGAGCCGAACACGCTCGGCACCAAGGTTCCGTCCTATTCGGTCGTCGACCTCAAGGCAACCCATGACCTAGGACGGGTGCGCGTCGGGCTCACGATCAACAACCTGTTCGACGAGAAGTACTTCAACTACGCGGTTCGCAGCGCCTTCATCGCAGACCGTTATGCGGTGTATCCGTTGCCGGGCCGGACGGTTGCCTTGTCTGCGGAGATCAAGCTCTAAGCAAAGGATTTCCCTCAAGAGCGACGGGAGAGGCATTTCTGCTATCTTCACCGCATGCTGAAGGATGCTGTTCCCCTCAAGGACGTTCGCCGCGCGCTGGTCATCAAGCTGCGCCACCACGGCGACGTCCTGCTTGCGTCGCCGGTGCTGTCGGCCTTGAAAGGCGCCGCTTCGCACATCGAGGTCGACGCACTCGTCTACGGCGACACCGCGCCAATGCTGGCCGGACATCCGGCGTTGTCGCAGCTGCATTCCGTGGGCCGCGCGTGGAGGCGCTCGAGCGCCGGGCAGAGGCTGCGCGACGAGTGGAAGCTCTACACGAGCTTGCGCGCTCGCAACTATGATTTGGTCGTTCACCTGTCGGAGCACCCACGCGGAGCGTGGCTGTCCAGATCGCTCGGTGCCCGTTGGGCGGTTGCGCCGGCCATGCCGGAACGAAGCATATTCTGGAAGCGAAGCTTTACCCACCTGTACCCTCTCCCGAAGAACGGCAGGCGTCACCAGGTCGAACTGAACCTCGATGCGCTACGGCGCATCGGGCTGCAGCCACCTCTAGAGGAGCGTCGCGCGACCATCGTCGCCGGGGTGGAAGCGGAACGGAGGATTGCGGACCTGTTGTCAACGGAGGGTCTGCAGGAGCGCGCATTCGTGCATCTTCATCCAGCATCGCGATGGAAGTTCAAGTGCTGGCCCGCGCAGAAGAACGCCGCGCTGATCGACCAACTGGCAGCGCGAGGCGAGCGCATTGTCATCACTTCATCTCCTGACGCCGAAGAGCTGGCACTCGTCGAGGACATCGTCCGGCAAACGAGCGCAAAGGTGCTCGACCTTGGCGGGAAGCTGTCCATCAAGGAACTCGTAGCCCTGATCGGGAAGGCGAAACTATCCATCTGCGTGGACTCCATGCCGATGCATGTCGCCAGTGCCACGGGCACGCCGGTCGTGGCCCTGTTCGGGCCCAGCGGCGAGGTCGAATGGGGTCCGTGGAGGGTGGCAAGCGAGATCGTGTCCAGCGATCACCCTTGCCGTCCTTGCGGCAACGATGGATGCGGCGGCGGCAAGGTGAGTGAGTGCCTGACTTTCCTCGATGTATCGAGAGTTTTTGCGGCAGCGGGGCGTTTGCTGGCCGCGTCGTAGGGATTCGCGGCCATGCGCCTTGCATTGGTGCGCCAGCGGTACACGCCTTTCGGTGGCGCCGAACGATTCGTCGAGCGCGCGATTGCCGCGCTCGAAAGGAACGGCGCAACGGTGACCCTGATCACGCGCGCATGGCGAGATGAGAGCGGGCGCAACGCATTGATCGTCAACCCGCCCTACGCCGGCCGGGTCTGGCGGGATGCCTCCTTCTCGCGCGGGGTGCAGGCACTGCTCCAGGACGAACACTTCGACCTGGTGCAGTCGCACGAACGCATCCCCGGCTGCGACGTGTACCGCGCGGGCGACGGAGTTCATCGCCAGTGGCTCGACCATCGCCTGAAAGTTGCGCCACTGCTCGAGAGGGTCGGGATCCGCCTGAATCCTTACCATTGGTATGTCTGTGCCGCCGAGCGCTCGATGTTCGAGCATCCGTCGCTGCGCGCGATCATCTGCAATTCGAAAATGGTCGCCGCGGAGATCAGCTCGCACTTCCCGATAGCGTCGGGCAAGCTTCATGTGATCTATAACGGCGTCGATCTGGCGCATTTCCATCCAAGACGGCGAAATGAGTTGCGAGCGGAAGCCAGGGTCGGGTTGGGCCTGGCCGCGAGCGACCTCGTATTCTGTTTTGTCGGCTCGGGGTACGCCCGAAAGGGACTCAGAACCGCGATCGCCGCTCTTGCAGCTTGCGGGCGAAGCGATTTCCGTTTGCTGGTTGCGGGCCAGGACCGCGCGGCGAGCAAGTTCGTTGCGCAGGCCGCGCGCGCAGGAATCGGGGACCGGGTGAGGTTTGTTGGCGCGCAGGACGACGTCCGATTCGTGTATGCGGCCTCCGATTGCTTTATCCTGCCGACGCGATACGATCCGTTCCCGAATGCCGCGCTGGAAGCGCTCGCGATGGGCATCCCGGCGATCGTCAGCACCCAATGCGGCGCGGCAGAGGTGATCGAGGGCGGCACCAATGGCTGGGTCTGCGATCCCGATGCCACCGACTCGCTGGCAAGGTTAATGGTCGAGGTCGAGGGTGCTCCCCGGGAACGGATGGGGGCGGCCGCAAGGGAGACCGCCGAATCCTTAGGCATCGACAAGATGGCGGACTTGATGATCAACCTGTATGCGCGGCTGCTAGGACATGACGCGGCCGCAAGTACGCAAGGAGCCTGAGTGTTTTCCTTTAAAGCGGGACGACCCGGGATCACGCGTGGCTGAGCGGCGGGTGGATAGCCGCAGGCTGTATTTGCGGCTGCTCTCTTATGTGCGGCCCCATGCGCGCATTTTCGGCATTGCCGTGCTTGCGATGGTCGCGACGGCAGCAACCGAGCCGCTGTTCCCTGCATTCATGAAGCCGTTGCTCGATGGCGGTTTCAGCGGTCAGTCGGGGGGCGCTGCCTTCACGCCGTTGCAGTTCGCCCTGGCGCTTGTCGGTATTTTCATGCTGCGCGGTATCTTCTCTTTTGTCGCCTCCTATTGCTCGGCATGGGTATCCAACCGGGTGGTGCTGGACTTGCGAGCGGCCATGTTCGCCCGGCTCGTGCGCTTTCCTTCCTCGTTTTTCGACGAGCGCAGTTCCGGCACGCTGATGTCCAAGATTGCTTATGACGTCGCCGGCGTAACAGCCGCGGCCACCTCAGTGCTCACGGTCATGGTCCGGGACTCGATTGCAGTCATCGGCCTGCTTGCCTGGCTGTTCTACCTCAACTGGAAGCTGACCCTCGTAGCGCTTGCGGTCTTCCCCATGGTCTCGATCGTGGTGCGCCTGTTTTCCCGCCGGCTGCGCGAAATGAGCCGGGGCGCCCAGGATGCGATGGGCAGCCTCAGCCATGTCCTGCAGGAGACGATCGAGTCGCACAAGGTCGTGAAGGTGTTTGGCGGACAGGAGTATGAGACCGCGCGCTTCATGAAGGCGAACCAGCAGTTGCGTGGGTTCAACATGCGCCAGACGGTTCCTGCGGCCCTGACGGTGCCGATCACGCAGATCCTCGCCTCGATGGCGTTGGCGATCATCATCTATATCGGCCTGCAGGAGTCCATTGCGCAGCGGGCGACGATCGGGGAGTTCGTTTCGTTCGTGACCGCCATGCTCATGATGCTGGCGCCGCTCAAGCACCTCACCGAGATTTCCGCTCCGCTGCAGCGCGGCCTCGCGGCGGCGGAAAGCGTGTTCGGGCTCATCGACGAGTCTGTCGAACCCGACACCGGCACGATCCTGCTCAAGCGCGCACAGGGTCATGTGACGTTCGATCGCGTCAGCTTTACCTATGCGACACGAACTGAACCGGCACTGAAGGAGATCAACCTCACGATTGCGCCGGGCGAAACCGTCGCGCTCGTGGGCGGCTCGGGAGGCGGCAAAACTACGCTAGCCAACTTGTTGCCGCGCTTCTACACCCCCTCCAGCGGACGCATTACGCTCGACGGGCACGATATCCAGCTCCTGACCCTGGACAGCTTGCGTGGGAACATTGCGCTGGTGTCACAGGAGGTTGTCCTCTTCAACGACACGATCGCGGCCAATATTGCCTATGGTCGATTGGGCAGCATCAGCCGGGAGGCCATCGTTGCCGCGGCCGAAGCCGCGCATGCGATGGATTTCATCCGCGAAACGCCCCAAGGGCTCGATACGTTGATCGGCGAGAACGGAATGCGCCTTTCCGGGGGGCAGCGCCAACGGCTCGCCATTGCACGGGCGCTTCTCAAGGATGCGCCGCTGCTGGTGCTGGACGAAGCGACGTCGGCACTCGATTCGGAATCCGAGCGGCAGGTCCAGGCGGCGCTCGAAGTGCTCATGCGAGGCCGGACTACGCTCGTCATCGCGCATCGCTTATCGACGATCGAGCGCGCGGACCGCATCCTGGTGATGGGTCAGGGGCGGATCGTCGAGGCGGGTCGCCACGCTGACTTGCTCTCGGCAGGCGGGACCTACGCCCGGCTCTACAACACGCAGTACGCGACGCAGGGCGTTGTGCCTGACCTCGCGCAGGGCGCATGACGCCGCTCGACATCATCCATACCGAGTCATCGCTTGGCTGGGGAGGTCAGGAGATCCGTATCCTGTCCGAGGCTGCAGGCCTCCAGGACCGCGGACACCGCGTCCGCCTCCTTTGCCCCCGGGAAGCGCGCATCCACGACGAGGCCTCGCGATTCGGTGTCCCCGTCGAAGCCCTGCCGATCGGCAGAAAGAACTTGAAGGGGCTGGCTTCCACGATCCGTTGGATCCGCTCCCAGGACCCAGCCGCCGGTCGAAGCGTGTTCAACACGCACAGTTCCACCGACTCCTGGCTGGTGGCATTGGGACTCCAGGCGCTGCGAAGGTCCTTTCCGATTGTGCGCACACGCCACATCTCGGCTCGGGTTGCGCGCAACCGGTTGACACGCTGGCTCTACACGAGTGCCGCTTCCCGGGTGGTGACGACGGGGCAGGCATTGCGCACCCAGCTGATCGATGACCTGGGCATTGCGTCCGGGCGCATCGATTCCGTTCCGACGGGCATCGACACCGCGCGCTTCGTTCCCGGCGACCGGGCAGCAACGCGCGCGAATCTAGGATTGCCTAGCGACAAAACCTTGGTGGGCATCGTGGCCACGTTGCGCAGCTGGAAAGGTCACCGGTACCTGATCGAGGCGCTTGCCGGACTTCCGGACGGCATTGGCCTGGTGATCGTAGGCGACGGGCCGCAGCGCGAGGCCCTGGATGCGCTCGTCGCTTCGCATGGATTGACAGAACGGACCTGGATGCCCGGCAACCAGGCTGACGTCCTGCCGTGGCTGCAGGCACTGGATGTCTTTGCGCTGCCTTCCTACGCAAACGAAGGCGTGCCCCAGGCCCTGATTCAGGCAATGCTGGTCCAATTGCCTTGCGTCACCACTACTGCGGGTAGCATTTCGGAGCTTGCTCGCCATGAGGAGACAGCTTTGCTGGCGCGAGCCCAGGATGCAGGCGACCTCCGCGAATCCATTGAGCGCCTTTTGGCCGATCCCGCATTACGTGAGCGCTTGGGTGCCGCGGCCCGTGCTCACTGCCTGGCGAGTTATTCCCGCGCCCAAATGCTCGACAGCATGGAAAACATCTTCCAAACGGTCGTGGAAGATGTCAGGAAGTAGGCTGGTAAGCCGCACCCAGACTGGGGGTTGCAGAGAAAAATGTCAGTAGCCCACGCCTTGAGAAACCGCTGATGCCGCGGACTGCGAATCGCCTGCGGGCTCTTGCCGGCGCGCTTGCGGGCGCGCTCGCGCTGCCGCGCGCCTCTGCCCGTCCGGAAGCTCCCCGAAAGATCATGGTGCTCCACGAGCTCCTGCTGGGTGACACGCTGATGCTCGCGCCACTGCTGGCGGCACTACGCGGCCACTATCCAGGAGCCGCACTCTTTGTCACTTCGAATCCTGCATACGCAAGCCTGTTCAGCGGAAAGCCGTACGGCGCGACCGTGCTGCCCTATTCGGAAAGGCGACCGGATGCGCTCGATGCGCTGGCGCCTGCGAGCGACTGCGATCTTGCGGTGCTACCCGGAGACAATCGCCACGCGATCGCGGCGCGCGCCATCGGAGCCAAATGGGTCGTTGGCTTCGCCGGGGGACGGCCGGCATGGCGAAACCGGGCAGTCGACGAACTGGTCGAGTGGCCTTCCCAGCCGACGGCCCTTGCGGACATCTTCGCGCTGCTTTCTGGGCTGAAGCCCTCGGTGATCGACAAGCTGCACTATGGTGAGGGCGATTGGCCTGCGCCCGCTTTCCAGCCTTTCGAACGGCCATCGGGTCCCTATGCCGTCCTGCATGTGGGCGCCGGCTCCCCCCTTCGACTCTGGGAAGCGGAAAAGTGGCGGGCGGTCGCCGAGGCATTGGCGGAGCGGAAAATCGATGTAGCGTGGTCAGCGGCAAGGCACGAAACCGGGCTGGTGCAGGCCATCGATCCGCGCGGTGCATACCGCTCCTTCGCAGGCGGGCTCGATCTGGCCCAGCTCTGGCATTTGCTGGCTGGCGCACGTGTGGCCGTTACGCTCGACACCGGAATCGCCCACATGGCCAAGCTGACGCGCACGCCGGTGGCCACGCTCTTTGGCCCAGGCTCGGCGCAGCTTTTCGGGAAGGGACGCTTCTGGAGCAGGAATGAGTTCGCCGAAGTCACGGTTCCGCGGTTCCCCTGCCGGGACCAGAGGGTGCTCTTCAAGCGCGAGATCGGCTGGGTGCGAAGGTGCAACCGTACCGTGCCGGAGTGCCCAAGAGCGCGGTGCATGGAAGCCATCGCGCCGGCGCAGGTAGTCGCGGCCCTCAAAGTATAATTTCGGCATGTTACTAGTCACCGGTGGCGCCGGCTTCATTGGCGCCAATTTCGTTTTGGATTGCGTTTCCGGCGTGGGTGAGGCCGTCATCAATCTCGACAAGCTCACTTATGCCGGAAATCCGCATAACCTCGATTCCATTCGCAATGATCCGCGGCACACGCTTGTCCGCGGGGACATCTGCGACCGCGAGTTGGTGCGACGACTCCTGAGGACTCACAAACCTCGAGCAGTCGTGCATTTTGCGGCGGAGAGCCATGTGGACAGGTCAATCCATGGTCCCTCCGATTTCGTGCAGACGAACATTGTCGGGACCTTCACCTTGCTAGATGAGCTCAAGGCCTGGTGGAGTGCCGGGGATGAAAGCGCACGGAAGGCATTCCGATTCCTGCATGTTTCCACCGATGAGGTCTACGGCTCGCTTACTGCAGCCGATCCCCCTTTCAGCGAAATAACGCCTTACGCGCCAAACAGTCCCTACAGCGCATCCAAGGCCGCCTCTGACCATCTCGTGCGGGCCTATCACCACACCTACGGCCTGCCCACGCTGACGACGAATTGCTCGAACAACTACGGCCCGTTCCAGTTCCCTGAGAAGTTGATCCCCCTCATGATCCGAAACGCGCTCTGCGGGGAGGCGCTCCCCGTGTACGGCGACGGCCGCAACGTCCGCGACTGGCTGTACGTCGGCGACCACTGTTCAGCGATCCGGAAAGTCCTTGAGAAGGGCCGGGTGGGCGAGACGTACAACATCGGTGGCGGTGCCGAGATGACGAATATCGACCTGATCCGGAAGCTTTGTACGCTCCTCGATGCTGCCCGGCCTTCAGGCAAAGGCGCTTATACATCGCTGATTTCCTATGTCAAGGATCGGCCGGGCCATGATCGCCGATACGCCATCGATTCGTCGAAGATCCGGACAGAACTCGGATGGGAGCCGAAGGAATCGTTCGATTCCGGGTTAAAGAGAACAGTCGACTGGTACGTCAGCCACCAGGAGTGGGTGGAGGACATTGCCACCGGTGGCTACAGGAACTGGATCGACCGCAATTACGCGGCGCGGGGCGCTGCTTGAAAGGCCGGCCGGCCGTGGAGCGGAAAACATCGACTCCCGCTCAGCCCTGATTACAGGAGTCTCCGGTCAGGACGGTGCGCTGCTAGCCCGACTGCTGATTGAAAAAGGCTACGAAGTCACCGGTTCCGTGCGCAGTCTCGTTTCCTCGAGCCTCTGGCGGCTGGAAGAGTTGGGAATCAGGTCTCACGCACGTCTGCGGATCATCGAGCTGGATGTCGCCGACGCCGCAGGATGTTTGGAAGCCGTGGGAGGCGCGAGGCCCGGCGAGGTCTACAACCTTAGCGGTGTGAGTTTCATCGGACTCTCATTCTCCGATCCCTTGGGCGCGGCCCGCGTTACCGGGTTGGGCGCCTGGAATTTGCTCGAGGCGATTCGATGCAGGCATCCAAAAGCGCGGTTTTTCCAAGCATCGAGCTCTGAGATGTTTGGTAGTCCGGAGATTTCACCGCAAGACGAGGAAACTCGCTTCAATCCGCGAAGCCCTTACGCAATCTCCAAAGCTTTCGCGCATTGGGCGACGGCGAATTATAGGAACGATCTCGGCGTATTCGCTTCGAGCGGCATCCTGTACAACCACGAGTCCCCCCTGCGCGGAAATGAGTTCGTGACGCGCAAGATTACCTCTGCCGCGGCGCGCATCAGCCGGGGGCAACAGGAATTTCTAGAGCTCGGGAACCTCGACGCACGGCGGGACTGGGGATACGCGCCGGAGTATGTGGACGGCATGTGGCGGATTCTCCAGTCACACACGCCGGATTCGTTCGTCTTGGCGACCGGGAGGCTCACAACGGTCCGCAGGTTTGTCGATGCTGCGTTCAAAGCCGTGGGGATGGGACTAATCTGGCAGGGCGCCGGTCTTGATGAAACCGGGATCGAAAACGCCACCGGAAAAATTCGGGTCAAGGTGTCACCGCAGTTCTTTCGACCGGCAGAGGCTCACCCTTTGTGCGGAAACCCCGGTAAATCTCGCTTACTGCTTGACTGGAAAGCCGGCAAGGAAGTCGAGGAGATTTGCCGCATTATGGTGAATGCCGACCTCAAGCGGCTCGATTCGGGACGTATGCTATGAAGGGAATTATTTTGGCAGGAGGATCCGGCACGCGCCTGTATCCAGTGACGCAGGTTGTCTCGAAACAGCTCCTGCCGATCTACGACAAACCTATGATTTACTATCCCCTTTCGACGCTGATGCTGGCGGGGATAAGGGAGATCCTTGTCATCTCCACGCCACAGGACTTGCCCCGCTTCGAGCAACTGCTTGGCAATGGGGCGCAGCTCGGAATCCATCTAACGTACGCCGAGCAACCGGCGCCTGAAGGATTGGCCCAGGCGTTCATCATCGGTAAGGATTTTATTGGAAAGGACCGGGTTGCACTTATTCTCGGCGACAATATCTTTTATGGTCACGACCTTTCATCCCTCCTCAAGCAGGCGGCGGCGCGACGAGCCGGAGCTTCCATATTCGCATACCTTGTAAACGATCCGGAGCGATACGGCGTAGTGGAGTTTGATAGCGCCGGGCGCGCGCTGAGTATCGAGGAAAAGCCCCAGCGGCCGAAATCCCGTTACGCCGTAGTGGGTTTGTATTTTTACGATGCCAAGGTGGCTGACATCGCTGCAACGCTGAAACCGTCGGCGCGCGGAGAACTCGAGATTACGGATGTCAATCGTATTTATCTCGAACGAGGGGAGTTGGATGTGATTCCCATGGGTCGCGGCCTGGCCTGGCTTGACACTGGGACGCACGAATCCCTTCTGGAGGCTTCGCAGTTCATCGAGATCATAGAACGACGTCAGGGCCTGAAGATCGCTTGCCTGGAAGAGATCGCATATAGGGCCGGTTTCATAAATTCAGGCCAGCTCGAATCGCTCGCAAGACCACTGGCAAAAAGCAGCTATGGCGAGTATCTGGCGCGGGTTCTGTCAGAGAAGGTGTTCAAGTGAAAGTCGAGAAAACCACTCTCCGGGATGTTCTTGTCCTGACGCCTAAGGTTCATGGCGACGGGCGCGGGTTCTTTCTGGAGCGTTACAACCGTAGTCAATTTCTTGACGATACGGGGGTCGACCCGGCTTTCGTTCAGGACAATCATTCCGGTTCAACCAGAGGCGTCTTGCGTGGCCTCCATTACCAGATCAGGCAGCCGCAGGGAAAGCTCATTTGGGCCATATCAGGTGAAATCTTCGACATTGCGGTGGACCTGAGAGCAAGCTCGCCAACTTTCGGCGGGGCTGCGGGACTTCGGCTTTCGGCGGCGAATCGGCGGATGGCCTGGATCCCGCCCGGATTCGCGCATGGATTCCTAGTCCTCTCGGAAACAGCTGAGGTCATGTATAAGGCTACCGATTTCTACGCGCCCGAACATGAGCGGACCCTGCTCTGGAACGATCCCGAACTAGGAATCGAGTGGCCCTTGGCGGAAGTGGGTGAGCCGGTACTCAGCGAGAAGGATCGAAAGGGCCGGACATTCGCTACGGCCGAGCGCTTCGAATGAGTTTCGATTTACCGCTTTCGGTTGCGCGCCCTATCTCAGACCGAGCGCAATTCGCGGATGGGACGCCAGAAAGCGAGCGGCGCTGCCAAGGTGCCACCAGGCGTACTTGAGATTCCGACGGCTCTCTCGCCGAGCATGGTGCGTTACGGATACTGCCGTGTTTACCGCTACCCCCAGCCCCCTCTCGTGTAGCCTTGCGCACAGGTCCACATCCTCGTAGTAGAGGAAATACCTTTCGTCGAACCCGCCGACAGAGCGCAGGGTTTCGCTTCGAAACAGCATGAACATCCCGGCTATCCAATCTACGCGGTAGTCGGACCGGCCTTCAGTTGGAACCATGCGCGGTCGATGCCCGAACACCTTTGCCAAGAGCGTGAAAATGTTCGGAAACTGCCGCGCATGGTCTTCGATCGAGTTGTCTGGGGCTCTTACAACGGGCGCTACCACGCCAACGAGCGGGCTTGCCGCAATTGCACCCAGTACCGGGAACGGGTCCGATGGAATCCTGATATCTGGGTTGAGCACGCAGAACAACTCGCCGCGAGAGCGTCCGAGGGCCGCGTTGTGGTTCGCGCCAAACCCACGGCGCTTCAGGTTTTTTACAACCTCGATCGGGAACGGATAGCGGGATACGGGTAGATCCGGCTCTTCGGGAATGTTCTCGGTAAGGATGAGGCGGAACGGCGTCCGGACGTTGTCCGTAAGGTCATCAAGAAGGTCGAGCAGAATGCTCCGCTGTCCATGGCTGACGACCGAGAGAACCAAGCTTTCATCGGACACTAGAAGACTTCCACCTTGGGTATTGGAACGACGAACTTCCCGCCCCACTCCCGGATTCCGGTCATCTGCCCGACAACTTCATCGCGTAGATTCCAGGGAAGAATGAAAAGGTAATCCGGGCGGAACTTCGCTATGGCGTCAGGCGCAAGGATAGGGATGTGTGTGCCGGGGAGAAAGCGTCCCTGCTTATGGGGACTGCGGTCAACCGTGAACTCGATGAACTCACGGCCGATTCCGCAGTAGTTAAGCAGAGTATTGCCCTTCGCGGGCGCGCCGTATCCAGCTACGCGTTTTCCTGCGCGCCGCGTCTCAACGAAGAAATCGAGGACTTCGCACTTCGTTCGGACAACCGCCCTGGCAAAACGCCGGTAAGCCTCCAGGTCCGACAAGCCCTCTTCGCTCTCCTGCTTGAGGACCGCGCCTACAGCAGCACACGTCGATTTGCCAGGATCCTCCTTGTGGCATCCATGCACACGCAGCGAACCGCCATGAGTGGGAACCTCGTCGACATCGAACACACGCAAGCCATGCTTGTCGAAAAGGCCGGACACGAAGCCAAGCGACAGGTAAGAGAAATGCTCATGGTAAATGGTGTCGAACTGGTTATGGCGCATCATTTGCAGCAGGTGCGGAAATTCCACCGTAATACGGCCGCCCTGCTTGAGGGCTTTCTTGAAGCCTTTCACGAAATCATTTATGTCCGGGACGTGTGCAAGCACGTTGTTCGCAGCGATGAGATCCGCAGATTGCCCCCTGGCTGCGAGCTCGGCTCCTTTGGCTTCGCCGAAAAAAGAGACCTCGGTGGGGATGCCCTTTTCCATAGCGACTTTTGCCACATTGGCCGCCGGCTCAATGCCAAGCACTGGAACTCCTGACTGCTTGAAATACTGCAGCAGATAGCCGTCATTGCTGGCTACCTCCAGGACCAGGGAGCCCGCGCCGAGGTTCCACCGGGTGATCATTTCCTTTGCATAAGCCGCGCAATGTTTCAGCCAGCTGTCCGCGTAAGAGGAGAAGTACGCGTAGTCCGAGAAGATCTTGTCGGGAGTTTCAAACTCGGCGAGCTGAACGAGAAAGCAGGAACTGCAGACGTATGCATGAAGGGGATAGAAGCGCTCCATGCCGTTTAGCTGCCCGGACGAAATGTAGGAGTTCGAAAGAGGAGACATGCCAAGGTCTGCGAAGGTCTCGGAAAGACCGGATTGGCAAAACCGACAACGATACATTTCTATGAATCCCAGGATAGGTTGAGCGGAACTAGTCGATGTCAGGGGCGATGGATTTAAAGCGGGCAATCTGATCCACGCTTACGTTACGCATGTCGGAGCCGGCGTGCAGCGCTTTGTACCATTCGACAGTCCATGCAAGCGCGGAATCAACGTTCAAACGCGGTCGCCAGCCGAGGCGCGCGCGGGCTTTGGAGCAATCCAACTTCAGGAATGACGCTTCGTGTGGATGTTCACCTTCGGCAATCTCGTAGGCGGCCTTCGATGACCACAATCCAGTCAGTGTCGTCACGATCTCGGAGACCGGTATCGCATCTTTGTCATCCGGGCCGAAATTCCAGCCTGAGGCGAAATCTTCTCCACGCGGTCCAATCAGGCGCTCAGCCAGCAAAGCATAGCCGCTCAATGGCTCAAGTACATGCTGCCAAGGCCGTTGAGCGTGCGGGTTGCGGATCCGGATCGGCTCGCCTCGCGCCATCGCCTTGAGGAAATCGGGCACGAGCCGGTCAGTCGCCCAGTCGCCACCGCCGATCACGTTCCCGGCGCGTCCGGATGCAAGGCGTACCCGTGAAGCGATTCCGCCTGCAGAGGAGAAATAAGATTGCCGAAAGGCTGCACTGACAAGCTCCGTGCAGCCTTTGCTGCTGCTGTAGGGGTCGAAACCGCCCATAGGATCTGTTTCACGGTACCCCCATACCCATTCATTGTTTTCGTAACACTTGTCGCTCGATACGACGACGGCAGCCCGGACGCTTTCTACGGAGCGAATAGCCTCGAGGACATGTACTGTCCCCATCACATTGGTCGCGTACGTTCCGACCGGGTCGGCGTATGAAGGACGTACCAGTGACTGGGCCGCAAGATGAAATACGATTTCCGGCTTGAACTCGCTCATGGCGGAGGAAACCTTCTCGAGGTCGCGGATGTCCCCGAAAATCGAGCGCATTTCGTCTCCCACGCCTGCAATTTGGAACATGTTCGGACCGGTTGGGGGCTCCAACGAATATCCAAGCACTTGCGCACCCGACTGCTGCAGCCAGAGCGCCAGCCAGCTGCCCTTGAAGCCCGTATGGCCGGTGAGGAAAACCTTGCGCCCTGCCCAGAACTCCGAGTCCATTACCACTTCTTCCAAGGGGCAGTGCCGGTTGTCCAAAGATCTTCGAGATGGTTCTTGTCGCGCAGGGTATCCATCGGTTGCCAGAAACCCTTGTGAAAATAAGACCCCAGCTGGCTGTCATCGGCCAGTTTATCCATGGGGCCGCGCTCCCATACCGTTGAGTCGCCTTCGATGAGGCTGGTTACTTTCGGCGACAGCACGAAGAATCCCCCGTTGATCCAGCCTCCGTCTCCCTTGGGTTTCTCCTCAAAAGACACGACCCGGGTGTCTTCGAGATTCAATGCCCCGAAACGTCCGGGCGGCTGCACGGCGGTCAGGGTCGCCAGTCGTCCCGAGTTGCGATGGAACTCGATAAGCGCGCGGACATCCACATCACTTACACCGTCCCCATAGGTGAAGCAGAAATCCTCTTCGTCAAGGTACTCCCGGACTCGCCTGAGCCGTCCGCCGGTCTGGGTGTTCTCGCCGGTTTCCACCAAGGTCACCCGCCATGGTTCGGCATTGTTCTGGTGAACATGCATGGAATTGTTGGAGAGATCGAAAGTGACGTCCGACATATGCAGGAAATAGTTCGCGAAATACTCTTTTATGACATAGCCCTTGTAGCCCAGACAAACGATGAAATCGTTAAGGCCATAGGTGGAATAGATTTTCATGATGTGCCAGATGATCGGCTTTCCGCCGATCTCGATCATCGGTTTGGGCTTCAAGTGCGATTCCTCGCTGATGCGGCTGCCCAATCCACCTGCAAGAATGACGACTTTCAAGAAATCCTCTCCGTAGTCCAGACGAGATTCGGCCTGACGCTGCCTGGCATGGCCCCTCCCCAGTCGCCCCGCGAGGCGACGTTTTCGATTGGATCACGGACGTTGAACGAAACCGCGCCCGGCTCGAAAAAATGAACTGTTACACCCGTCGAGAAGGTAGTCAAACCGAGGCCGACGAAGTACGTGCCTTCATTGAGAAGGTTCCCGGGGATCTCGCATCGGGACAGATAACGCCCCGGAGAGGAGACATTTCGGGTGGTGTCCACCGAAACGAATGCGACCGTCCCATCCGAGGTATGGAAATGGAAATTCGGGATGAACGGGCCGGGGTGCGAGTCGAGGATCTCGAATTCCATTTCCAGGGTGGTGTCATGCGAAATGTCCACTTCCATCGAAGGCGCCCCTGATCCGTCGACCACCCTGCCGGCAAGTAGACGCGCATGGTGATTGCCGACGGGCCTTCGCCCATCGCTCAGGTCGAAGGCCGCGGGAGATGAGGCGCCATCCCGATAGTATTTCATCACGACCCCCGGAACGTCCCCAATGGCCACGATTCTTCCCGCATCCATGAGCATTGCGGAGCTACACAAGGACGACACCGACCCGAGGTTGTGGCTGACGAAGAGAACGGTGCGCCCCGCGTTTGTGATCGACTCGATCTTGCCGAGGCACTTCTGCTGGAAGGCGAGGTCCCCCACCGCCAGCACTTCGTCGATCAGTAGGATGTCAGGGTCCAGGTTCGCGGCAACCGCGAACGCGAGACGCATATACATCCCTGAAGAGTAGTGCTTGACCGGCGTATCGATGAACCGCTCGACCCCGGCAAAGGCCACAATCTCTTCAAACTTCCGCAGGGTTTCCTCGCGAGGCATTCCAAGGATGGCGCCATTGAGGAAGACGTTCTCACGGCCGGTCAGTTCGGAGTGGAATCCTGTGCCGACTTCGAGCAGGCTCGAAAGCCGGCCGTGGATCTCGATTCTGCCCCGGGTGGGCTCGACGATCTTGCTGAGCATCTTCAGGAGAGTGGACTTGCCGGCGCCGTTTCGGCCGATGATCCCGACCCGTTCACCGGTCTTGATCTCGAAGCTCGCGTCTTCAACGGCCCAGAATTCCTCGACCGTCTCGCGGCGTGGCGCCGCACGACCGACGAGACGCCCGAAGCCCGATGCTATTTCGTCTCGCAGGGTGTGATAGCCGCGTTCGCCGCCATGCTTGATGCGGTAGCGCTTTGAAAGATTCCTCACGGAAAGGGCGGTGCTCATCGGCGTCAGATCACGTCGGCTAGATCGCGCTCGATCCCGCGAAAATAGCGAAGTCCGAAGAACAGGAATAAACCTGCCGCCATGACCGAGGTTGCAATCGCCGAAGCGTGGACGGCCTGGTCCGGGAAGGACGCCCAGCGAAAGCCTTCGATGACGCCGACCATGGGATTGAGTGAATAGAGCACACGCCAGGGCCAGGGCACCAGGTCGCTTGGGAAAATGACCGGCGAGAGGTAGAGGCCGAACTGAAGCACGAACGGCAGGACGATTCCAGTATCGCGATAGCGTACATGCAGCGCGGCAGACCAAGCACCCAGACCAAAAGCAAGGGCCGCAGTGAGCAACGTCAGTGGAATCAAAGCAAGCAGCCGCCAGCTGGGCTCGACGCCGAATACAACCAGCATCGGGACTAGCAGCGCAAGTGCGATCAGCATGTCTATCAATGCGACGCACGTGGCTACAAGCGGGATGAGCAAGCGGGGGAAATAGACCTTCGAGATCAGTGCGGAATGGGATGCGAGGCTGGTGCTCGATTCCGCAATCGATGACGCAAAGAAAAGCCAGGGAACCAGCGCGGCATAGATGAAAGGCGCATGCGGCATTCCGCCTGAAGGAATCTTGACCAGCTTGCCGAAAACGAGTGCGAATACGAGGGCGGTCAGCAGAGGTTTCAGGAGGGTCCATGCAAGGCCGAGCGCGGCTTGCTTGTAGCGGATCAGGAGGTCGCGCCATACCAGGATGAAGAACAGCTCCCTGAATCGCCACAAGTCCTCGAAGTATTCACGGTTCGCGCGTCCGGCCTCGATTACCGTCAGCCGCTTCCCATCGGAGGGCGTCGCGGCCTTAGTCACTGGAATCCCGGCCGCGCCGCCAGAGCCTCTCGAAAAAATGCGGCTGGACCGCATCCTTCCGGTCGAACACCGGAAGCCAATCGTTTCCAAGTTTCATTGCGTCGGCAGTCACCCGGTACCCGTCGGCCGGGTTCACCCAATCGATCCACTGCTTGAGGTAGACATACCTTCGCGCAAGCCTCTGCGCCTGCCGCAGGTAGTTATCGATTTGGTCCGCCGCCATTTCGGGCAGGGTGCTGATGGACACAAAAATATCGAAGTACCCGGGCGGGAACAGCTCCATCTGATTCGGCGTGAGGAAAGCTACGTCGGCTTCGTCGAGTTCGCAGGCCACCTCATCCAGGCTATCAAAGTGCCTGAACCGGAATATTTTCCTGCCCGGATGGACCGCGGCCAGATACCACTGGGATACGAACAATGCCGGAGGGATGTCGAAAATGAAGTACTGAGTCCGTCCCTCCGACAGGAAGACATGAGCGAGACGTCCGTAGCCCGCGCCGAGTTCAGCGATGCGCTTATCGTGTCCCGCAAGTTTTTTCGTGTCGCTCAAGATTGCGTTGTACTCCCGGATGGAGTTCGCCAGATCCTGCGAAATCAGCCGGCCCCTTCGAAACAGTTCAATTGGGTTGCCCACAGTCGGCTCTTGCGCATGCTCACCGATGCCCGACCAGTCGTGCTGGATCGCGAATTCCCACAACATTCCGACGAAAAGTTTGTAGGTGCGAAGCTCGCTCCTCCCGATCGAGGGTTCGCGCCCCATCGACGTCACCGGCATGGACGGGTTTTGCAGCCGGCCGAGATAGGGTTGAAGCGTTTTCAGTAGCGCAGGCACCTTGAGACGGTTCAGGTAAGGCTGGAGGGAAGGGCGATGCAGCCAGTGTTTGCGAATTGCGCGGTACTGCGGATCGCTCTTGCTGATGATCAGCCAGTTGAAATAGTTTTGCGCCAGGGTCCGCTTCAGGTTCTCCAGGCCGAGCTCATCGATCATCGCCTGGTTGATCTCATTCACGTCCTTCCAGAACCTGGATGGCCGGTAAAGCCCATGGCTCGCGGCCACCTCACCGACCATAGCCTCCAATTCAAGGTGGTGTTTTCCGATTTGGGTTGCGCGAATATCCAAGTTTGCAAATTCGCGTTTTCTCGCTGGAACGAGCCAATTATGAGAAAATTACGCGTTGAATCTAAACATGAATTTTAGCATCAAGCTTGGGCGCGCAGACGCCACGCGCGTGCGCCGGGGCCGGAAGGCGCAACCTCGTTCCAATCTCAAACGCACACACCCAGGGCCCCTAGTTGATCTTTCTGCCCACGCCGCTGATGGGCGCTTACGTCATCGAGATGAAGCGCCTCGAAGATGACCGCGGCTTTTTTGCGCGATCATTTTGCCGGGAGGAGTTTGAAGGGAAGGGATTGAACCCCGACGTCGCCCAGTGCAACGTGTCCTTCAATCCCGTCCGCGGCACATTGCGCGGAATGCACTTTCAGGTGTTCCCCCACGCGGAAGACAAGCTCGTGCGATGTACCCGAGGCGCGATCTGGGACGTGATCGTCGACTTGCGGCCTGAGTCGCAGGGATACAGGAAATGGTTCGGCATCGAGCTTAGCGCGGAGACGCGACGCGCTGTCTATGTCCCCAAGGGCTTTGCCCACGGATTCCAGACGCTGACCGAGGATGCGGAAGTGCTCTACATGATGGCCGAGTTCTACTATCCGGAGTCCGCGAGCGGCGTTCGATGGGACGATCCGGCTTTTGGCATCGAATGGCCGATCGCCAATCCCGCGATGTCGGACCGGGACCGCTCCTTTCCCCTATTCGCAGGCTGATACGCAATGCGCATTTTATTGATCGGACGCACGGGCCAACTGGGTGGTGACCTGGTGCGCAACAATACCGGGCACGAGCTGATTGCGCCCGATCGCGGCGAACTCGACGTCGTCGATCCGACGCAGGTGGTGGCTGCGCTTGGCCGCTATCGTCCGCAAGTCGTCATCAATTGCGCTGCCTTTCACAATGTGCCGCTTTGCGAACAGCAGCCCGACCTCGCTTTCCGGGTGAACTGCGTTGCGATGCGGGACCTAGCGCTCGCTTGTCGTGATGCCGATGCACGGCTAGTCACTTTTAGCAGCGACTACGTGTTTGGCAGCAACCGAAGACAACCGCACGTCGAGAACGCGCTGCCGCATCCGCTGCAGGTCTACGGAATAACCCGCCTCGCCGGAGAGCACGCGGTGCTTGCAGTCGCGCCGGAACACGCAATCGTGGTGCGTACTTGCGGGCTGTATGGCTTTTCCGGCGCCAAGTCCAAGGGCGGCAACTTCGTGGACGGGCGGGTCGCCGACGCCCGCGCAGGCAAGCGGATCGAAATGGCCTGCGAACAGGTGATCAGCCCGACTTCCACGCATGACCTGAGCCTCGCCGTGTACGCACTGATCGCACATCAGCGAAGTGACCCGGGTATTTACCACCTAGTGAACTCGGGCTGCTGCTCCTGGTATGAGTTTACCCGTGAGATCGTAAAGATCATAGGGGCATCAGTGGACGTGGTGCCCGTGGATCGAGGCGGGGTGACGCTAGGCATGCGCCGCCCGCTGTACTCCGTCCTCGAGAATACGCGAGCGCAAGCGCTTGGCATAACGTTGCGACCCTGGCGTGAAGCCTTGGTTAACTACCTGCGTGCCAAGTATCCTGAGCCTGCTTGATGGCCGGGCTGGCGGTAGTGCATTTGGCACGCAAGCAAAACGGGATTGCCCCGTTCGAGAGGTTCATCGCGTCCTGGCAATCGCATTCGCCCGGGGTGTCGCACGACCTGGTGATTCTATTCAAGGGATTCCACGGGGAGTGTCCAGAACACAACGCGCTCCTGGCGGATATTCCACATCGCCGGCTGTTCATTTCCGATCGCGGGCTCGACCTCAATGCCTATTTCGACGCGGCCAGGCAGCTGGATCACTCGCGTTTCTGCTTTCTCAATTCCTACAGCCGCATCCTTGCCGACGGCTGGCTCGAGAAGATGAACCGATGGGGCGAGGCAAGCGACGTAGGTCTTGTAGGCGCAACCGGGTCGTGCCAGAGCATTGCGGGCGGATACACGCGCGAAGAGCGCCACTTGAAGTCCCTCCCCCCCGCGACGCAGTTTCTGCGCAGGATCGGCCGGGCGCTCCGGGACCGGCGTCCGAACGCGAATGCGCAACGCGCGTTCAGGGTAGTCCTGCGCATGGCCGGAGTATGGCGTCCGGCGCGTGATTTTCCGCCGTTTCCGAATCCGCACGTGAGGACGAATGCGTTCATGGCGTCTCGAGACACTTTGCGCCGCGTGAGGCTCGGACCACTGCGCATGAAGTTGTCGGCCTACAAGTTCGAAAGCGGCAAGGACAGTCTCACGAATCAGGTGCGCAGGCTCGGATTGCGGGTGCTTGTCGTGGGTCGGGATGGTATGGGCTACGAACCGGAGCGTTGGCATCAATCCAACACCTTTTGGCAATCACGCGAGGAGAATCTCCTGGTGGCGGATAACCAGACCGAGCACTATCTGGAGTCCGACGCAGCAACGCGCGCAGAACTTGCCCAATACGCATGGGGCGACAATGCCCGGCCGGATTGATCGTGTCCACGATTGATCCCCGATCGCATGTCGGCGAAGAGTGGTCCCGGTGCGGGGCATGCGGAGGAGTCATGGGTGCTGCTTTCGACACCCGGGATTTCAACCACACGGCGTCGAACGACATATTTCACTACGCGAAGTGCGTACAGTGCGGCCTGACTTCGCTGGAAAACGTTCCAGAGGATCTGGCTCCTTACTATGTGTCCGGCTACCACTTGCAGCCAGCCTCGGCGGCTGCCATCGAGGCAGGTGTAGAGCACGAGAAGTACAAGATCGATCTCGTACGGAAGTTCGTCCCGTCCGGGCGGTTGCTTGAGATCGGGCCTTCGTGGGGCGCCTTCTGCCTCCTTGCCAAGCGTGCAGGCTTTTCAGTGGAAGCGATCGAAATGGATCCCGACTGCTGCGACTTCCTTACGTCCCGCATCGGCGTGCGCGCCATTTGCCGCAGCGATGAGGCTGCTGCGCTTTCGGACGCTGCGACGCCCGATGTGATCGCGGCTTGGCACGTCCTTGAGCACCTGCGCGACCCCTGGCGGCTGATAGATGCCGCCGCCGATCGGCTTGCGCCAGGAGGCGTGCTCGTTCTGGCGGTGCCCAACCCGGAGGCGCTTCAGTTCAGGATCCTTGGACGCTACTGGGCGCATGTGGACGCGCCGCGTCACCTGCACCTCATTCCCGCAGACTTATTGCGCTCGCGTGCCGAACGCGCCGGGTTGAGGCAGGAGCTGTGCACTACTACCGACACTGGAAGCCTGGGGTGGAATGAGTTTGGCTGGGTGTACTCGCTACCGCATCTGGTTTCAGGGAGACTGGCTAAACGGTTGCTTCGTCGCGTGGGACGCAGCATCAGCGCTGCTACCGCGTTTGCCGAGCGGCGGGAAGGAGTCGGGAGCGCTTACACCGCCGTGTTCCGAAAGCCGGCGTGAAGTTCTCCATCCTGTTGCCAACGCGTAACCGGCTCGAGTTGCTGCTGCTTGCGATCGAATCGGTGCGCTCCCAGGACTACGGCGACTGGGAGGTCGTGGTTTCAGACAACGCTTCGGAAGTCGATATCGCGGCCGCAGTTTCCCAGATCGGCGAACCGCGCATTCTTACCCACCGTTTTAACCAGCTAGTGCCGGTCACGGACAACTGGAATGCAGCGCTGGAGGCGGCAACGGGCGACTATTTCATCATGCTCGGGGATGACGACGTCCTTCTTCCGGGAAGTCTTTCAACTGTCCGGCAGTTGATCGATGCGTGGGGCAGTCCCGACGCCATTTACGCCCAAGCACACCAGTATGCATATCCCCATGTTGTCCCGGGGCACGAAAGCCCGTTCATCCAGACGGGCTACAACGCCTTCCTGGCCGGACGAAACACGCCGTTTGAACTCTCGCGGAAAGAGGCTCTAAGCATGGTGAGCGCCGCCATGGATTTTCGCATCCTGTATGGCTTCAACATGCAGCATTTCGTTTTCAGCCGCAGGCTGGTTGAGAACCTTGGAAGCAAGGGGCGTTTTTTCCAGTCACCGTATCCTGACTATTACGCCGCCAACGCAGTGCTTCTTATGGCAGAGAAGATTGTGGCTACCCCGGAGGCAGTCTGCCTCATCGGCATCAGCCCCAAATCCTTCGGGTACTACTACCTGAATGCAATGGAGAGCGACGGCGTGGAGTTTCTGCACAACGTCGCGGCGCCAGAGATCGTCGAGCGGTTACGCGGCGAGGTCGTTCCCGGAACCAATATGAACGACTCGTGGCTATGCGCCATGGAGACGCTCAAGCGAAACTTCTCCGAATTGAGCCCACGGGTATCGTACTCTCGATATCGTCGGCTCCAGTATCACGCCGTATTGAGCTCAAGCGATCCTGGCCGGTACCTGAAGGTGCTCAGGATGCTGCGATTCTGGGAAATCATTGTGTATGGCACCATAGCTTCGGTCTACGCGCTCTTTCGATTCGTGCCGGGAAAGTATCCACGCCGGGTGCGGGAATTCATCAGTCATGCGCTGTTCAGCCGATCGCCCCGCTTCGACCCGAACCTGCACGATGTGCCTTACCGGGACATACTCGAAGCTGCGCGCGCGCATGGGCGCTAGCGTCGGTCCGCTGGTCAGCATTTGCATCCCGACGCACAACGATGCGCGGGTGGTGTCGGACGCGCTTCGCTCTGCAATGCGACAGGAATACGCTCCGCTCGAGGTCCTGGTGGTCGACAATTGCTCGACCGACGAAACGTGGACAATTGTTCAGGACATTACGGCCACCGATCGTCGCGTGCGGGTCAGCCGTAACCCAGAAAACATCGGGATGGCACGTAACTTCAATGCCTGCATCGAAAGCGCCGCCGGGTCATATGTAATGATTCTGTGTGCCGACGACGTCCTGGAAAAGGGTTGCGCCGAATTCCTGGCCGGCGCCCTCAACGATCATCCGGACGCTGCGCTGGCTGCCTGCGGTCGAACTCTTACCGATCCGGAGTTGCGGCCTGTACGGGTCTCCAGGGCGCGGCAGCGAAAAGAGGTGGTGGCCCCGGCCGACATGCTGCGCGAGTGCTTTGTACACGGAAACAGGATTGGCGAACCCAGCGCGGTCATGTTCCGTCGGGAGGCAGCCCTGCGCGGGTTTGATCCCACTCTTAGCCAGGCCATAGACATCGAGATGTGGTTCCATCTGCTGGATCGAGGCGCGGCGGTGCTGCTGCCAGAAGCGTTCTCATTGATTAGGCAGCACGGGAACCAGATGACCCAGGCAAACATCCCCAGTGGCCGGATCGTGAGGGACAAGCAGTTGTTGTTCAGGCGATACGCCCCACGTATCCTAAGCAGCCTGTCCGTGGCCGAAAAGCTGACTTGGGATGCGCGCATGGCGTCCAGCCTTGCCCGGACCAGGGCGGCAGGCGGCCAGGTCAATGAAAATGAGATCTCTGAAATATTTTACCCAGAAATCTTTTCCCGAATGCTTTGCCCGCTGATCGACCTGGGTTGGCGCGTTCGAGCGATGTTCGGAAGTCAGCGCTTGTAACGGTCTTCGAACCGGACGATATCGTCCTCGCTGATAAGATCGCCCGACTGAACCTCGATGAGGTGCAATTCCTCTTCGGAAGGATTCTCCAGTCGATGGGTTTCGGAAAGCGGGATATAGATCGATTGATTTCGCTCGAGCATCGTCACTTCCCCGCCCCGGGTAACCCGTGCCTTACCCCGCACAACTACCCAATGCTCGGCTCGGTGGTGGTGCATCTGTAGCGACAATGCTTCCCCCGGCTTTACCATGATTCGCTTTACAAGGTATCCCGAACCCTGATCAAGATTCTCGTAGTAGCCCCAGGGACGAAACACGCGAGTATGCCTGATGTGCTCGGTGCGATTCGTCTCGACAAGGTCGTCGACAATGTCTCGCACGTCCTGGGCATGCGCGCGGTCTGCAACAAGCACGGCATCGGCCGTCTCGACTACGATCAGGTCTTTGATGCCATGCGTAGTCACCAGCCTGCGATTGCTGAAGACAATCGAGTTGTCGCTGTCGTGCATGCGGACGTCGCCGCGAACGGCGTTTCCCCTTTCGTCCTTATTCGCGATCTCCCACAGCGCCGTCCAGGAACCGACATCGCTCCAGCCGAACTCTGCCGGGACGACCGCCGCGCGCTCAGTGCGTTCCATGACCGCGCGGTCCAGGGCTTCTGCAGGACAAGAAAGGAATGCGTCACGCCCCAATCGAAGGAATCCCATATCGCGACTGGCGGTGTCCACTGATCTGCGAGCGGCCGTGAGAATGTCCGGCCGGAAACGCTGCATTTCTTCAATGAGACGCCTCGACCTGAAGGCGAACATTCCGCTGTTCCAGTAGACCAGCCCAGTGTCTATAAGCGCCGCGGCCTCCTCCGTCCCCGGCTTCTCGACAAACTTCGCGACACGAAAATCGCCATCGGTTCCCGCAATCTCTTCGCCTCGCGCGATGTAGCCGAAACCGCTGTCAGGCCGGGTAGGTTGAATTCCAAACGTCACCAGATACCCGGTATCCGCAAGCGCCGTCGCGCGCTCGACCGCACCCTTGAATGCTTCAATATTCCCGATAGCATGATCCGAAGCGAGCACAAGGAGAACCGGATTCTCAGCCTCGGTTGCAATTGCGGCCACTGCTACCGCGGCGGCGGTATTTCGGCCTGATGGTTCGAGTATCTGCAACCCGGATCGACCTATTGAGACAAGCTGATCCGCAACGAGAAAACGATGCTCCTCGTTGCAAATCACTATGGCCTCCGCGCCCGGAGAAACCGCCTCAGCGCGTACAATCGTATCTTGAAATAGGGTGGTATCTTTGGAAACGAGCGGAAGAAACTGCTTGGGCAGGAACTTTCGCGACATGGGCCACAGCCGCGTACCACTCCCTCCACACAGGATGACCGGTTTGACCGGAATGGATTCAGCGGACATGGACAACCCTTAGCTGTTGCAATGTGAAAACCTTCTATTTCGACAAGTGCGCGAGTGTATCCGCTCGGCTTCTGCACAACAATCCAACCGACGGACCCATTTGATCTCGAGGGTTCTCGTCACCGGGGCTAGCGGCTTCGTCGCAGCTGCAGTGCTGGCGGCCCGGACGGCGAACCTCGAGTTCGTTGCGGCGTCAAGAAGTCCGCCGAAGAATTCGGGTATCGGGTGGAGTCGCAGCCCCGCGCTTTCTGGCGCGGCAAATTGGAAACCGTTACTCGAAGGCATCGATTCGGTAGTGCACCTGGCGGGGCGTGTTCACCTCTCGTCGGATGCGAATACTTCGGCGTATCAGGTGGAGAACTGTGATGGCACGATAAAGCTGGCGCGCGATGCTGCGGCCATGGGTGTCACTCGATTCGTTTTCATGAGTACGGCCAAGGTGCTGGGAGATGAATCCGGCGCGGTCGCGCTCGACGAGTCCGCATCGTGCAGGCCCGCCGACGCTTACGCCATGTCGAAACATTTGGCGGAGCAGGGTCTGCAGGCCATCGGCAACGGCTTGCGCGTCCTGATCCTCCGCCCTCCGTTGGTTTACGGACCGGGCGTCAGGGCGAATTTCCTTTCGCTCATGTCGGCTGTATACCGGGGCTTGCCGCTGCCTTTGGCCAGCATCCAAAACAAGCGGAGCTTCATCGGAGTAGCCAACCTGGCGTCGGCCATTCTCGCAAGCTTGGATTCGAACGCAGTATCCGGGCGCATTTTCCATGTCACCGACGGTGCGTCGCATTCGACTCCCGAGCTGGCGATGGTCATCGCTCGATCGCTTGGGAGGCAGTCGCGCCTTGTGCCGTTCCCTCCGGGGCTGCTTGAGGCCTGCGCAACGGCGGTGGGGCGCGGCGAAGCGGTCAAACGACTGACCCGGTCGCTCGAGTTGGATGACACAGCCTTCCGGACGGAACTAGGTTGGCGAGAGGTGAAGACTTTCGAGGAAGGGGTAGCCGAGACTGCGCGGTGGTACCTGGATCGCTCCAGGTCAGACTCGACCTAACAACTGAGCGGTCGCTTCTAGCGCGTCTTTCGTCTCTATATCTTCAACCCGTCCGCTTGTGGCCTGAAGCACCCTGTGGGGCACGCCCCAGGGCCGCCATCGAGCCACATCGGAATCCCCGAAAAAGCATGCGATGCGCTTTCCAAGGCCGGCTGCGATATGCATGGCACCTCCGTCACTGCAGACGACTGCGTCGCATGCCTCGAGGCCCCCCATCAGCGCTCCCAGTTCTGTAGTCCGCCAGAGAATGAGCCTCGCCTTTCCAGCCACAAGGTCCTGAATCGCCTTCGCCTTGCGATCGTCACCGGGATGCTGTGCATCGTCCGTTTCGCCCGGCGACCAGAAAAGCATGGTCGCCGCGCCGAGTCCTTCTTGAAGGGCAATCGCAAAATCAGCAAATCTTTCGACCGGCCAACGCTGCGCAATCCGCCGCGCGCTGATATGTAAACCGACAAGCTTGCAAGGGGGGCCTGGACTCTCTCGCGCAATTTGCTTACGTGCCCGCGCGACGTTCGCTTGGTCCGCGACGACGCGCACCGGAGGAATCGGACTGGTAATGCCAAGTTGGCGGGCGGCCGAGAAAGTGCGCGCGACTTCGTGCTGGCCTGGAGTCGGTTTGTCTGAAAAGAGGATCTCATGGGGATGGAGCAATTTCGCAAGTCTTGCGCCACGCTCGTCCTGGATCCCCGCCGCGACTACGACCAGGTCCAGTCTCCTCCGGCGCAAATCCCACAGCATCGATAGTCGCTGGCCAAGGGCTGTGAGGACTCCACCTTGGGCTCCTAGATGCTTTAGCTTGCGATAGACATGAAGGTCATCAATGTCGGGGTTGTCGGCGAGAACCGGTGCGTTGTAGCTATTGGCCAGGACGCCGAGACGGGATTCAGGGAACCGCGTCCTAAGCGCTGCAAGCAACGGCGTGGTGCATACCAGGTCGCCAATGTTGTCTCGACGAATGACAAGAATTCTCTTGGGATCGGTCATCGATTGAGCGAGTTCGTCGTGCTTGTGGCGCGCAAGTGTTCGATCACACCATGCGCGCGCTGGACCATTGCGGCGTAAGAAAACTTCCGCAGATGACCGGTCGCCACACCAAGATCGGGCTTGAGCCGGCCTTCAATCACGCTGGTCAACACAGACTCGAACTCCTCCCCGCCGTCCTCGCGCGGGTCTCGATACAGGAATCCGCTTGCCCCGTGCACCATGGTCTCGGTAAACGGGGGTGATCCTGGCGCAAGGACAGGTGTACCCGCGGCCTGGGATTCGAGCACGTTGAGGCCCAAGGCCTCTTTCTCCGGTAGCCCGGCCAAAAGGTAGTCGAGTTGCGGATAGACGGATGCCACGTCTCGCTGATATCCCCAAAACCGGACCCTGTCGATCAGTGGCGCTAACGATTTCCGAATGTCCCGGACTTGCGCGTAGCCGCCATTGCCGAAAATCTCGATGTGGACTTGGGGGAAGCGCGCAATTCTTGGCGCGAGATGGGAGAAGAGGAGCGGAAACTGCTTGATGGGAGAGAGGAGGGAAACGACTCCCAACGTTATCCCGGGCTTTCTCACAAATATCCCGGGCGCACGAACAGACTGCGCAAGCGGCTCGAGCACGGAAAGCAGCCGGTCGCGACCTTTTCGATTGTCCCAGTGGTAGGGCGAGCTTGCCCGAATCGCACGCTCGTTTGCGGGCGCGTGGGCAAGGTCGCGCTCCAGTTCGTACGTTCCGTAAAGCGGCTCGGGATAGACCTGTGGGACGCCCGCGTTGCGAAGCAGCTCGATGCAATAGTTCGAAACCGTGAAGACGGTCGAGTAACGCGCAAACTCGCCTGCGCTCCGGCCGAGCATCGGCATATGGGCAAACCCGGTCAATTGATGCCGCCCGGCGGCCAATCCGACAAATGAGTCGGGCATTCGGCTTTGGGTCACGAGGACCGCACCTTGCGCAGGCAGTCGATTGGCAATTTGAAGTGGTTCGCTCACGCGCACCACTTCAATACGCTCAGCGGACAGCGCGTCCCAAAATCGATTCGCGGGGTTTACGTACAGGGTCACGCTTGCTCCTGCTTCCACGAGCGCGCGGGTAAACCACCGCGTGTAAACTTCGCCGCCGCCAACCGTGGGCTGCAGGTTTATCTGGTGAATACGCATGACAGCTCAGGGAGGGGCGGCCTGTGCCTGGCGTGGCACTCGCGCAAGTGCAAGCCAACCACCAAGCAGCATTGCGCTGATGAGGGCATGCTCATGGTGCATCGTAGTGTTGACCAGCCCTACAAGAACCGCGACGAGCCACGCTCCTAAAGCCCCCCCCCAATACGCCCAGCGCACCGCGCTGTCGCCGGTTGCCGGCACTGCGCGGAACAGCGAACCGACCCAGGCCGCGAGCACTGCGAGCAGGACCAGCAATCCGAACGCACCTCGCTCGGCCGCGGTATTGATGTAGAGATTGTGCGCATGCGCCTGCGGCATGACGAGCGTACGATCGAATGCATTGCCACGATCTTTGCTCCACTGCTCCAGCCTTGCGTGACTGATTCGCCCGTAGTTGCCCATTCCGACGCCGAAAGCCGGAAACTGGCTCCAGGCTTCGAGGCCGGTTCGCCAGATGCGATCGCGAAAAGCGAGCAGATTGTCCTCCTTCATTCGGAGGGCGTTTTTCTCCACGACTTCGGGCCTTGCGATCAACAGGACCATTACGACGACGATCGCTCCGGCAAGAACTTTCCACAGCCGCTTCCCTGAGCGAAAAGCGTAAACCGCAAGCAGCACGAAGCCCACTAGGAGCGCGACGCCCACAGTCGCGCGGCTTTGCATGACGAAGATGGACAAAACGAACGCAGTGCAGACGGCGAGCCCCAGGGTTCGATGCCTGCAGGTTTCCTTCCGCCACGAACCTCGCACCCAGGCCAGGGCCGCTGCAAAAGCGATCGCGAGATAGATCGCGCTATGGTTTACGTGGCCGACTGAGTTGAGACCGAGGTTGCGGGGTTGCCCATCGGCCCTCGGGACGAAAAGCAAGCCGTAGTACCCGTAAACGAGTGCCGCAAGCGTACCCAGTACCAGGCAGGCAAGGATCCTCCGCAAGGTGTTTTCGTCATACCGCGAGCGCCGCATCAGGCACAGGATGATTCCGTAGCGCGCCACGTCGAAAGCCGACTTCCATTCTTTGTCGTGCAGCCCCGCAAACGTCGCGGAAAGGTAGGCCGAGGCAATCCACACGGCGAAAAGCGAATCCCAGCCATCCCAGCGACCTCCGAAATCCTGAGCTCGCCACCGGTTCGCAACCCAAAATGCGACATACACGATCCAAAGAACGTTCTTGGGCGCTTCGAACTGCGGCAGCACAAAAGCGAAAGCACAGATCGCAAACGCTTCGAATTGAAATAGACGAGTTGATCGGTCAGGGACTCGCTGGGCCGCAGTTGTGAGCAACACGTATCATTGGAGGGTTGCTTGAGTGGAGCGATTATAATCGCCCGACTCCATGCCACGCAGAGTTCTCTTCGTGATTCGCGGCAAGCTCGGCGACACTCTGGTGGCCTTCGCTACCGTGCGCCGGTATTTGGATGCGTTCCCGGAAGATGACGTGACCCTGCTCACGCGAAGCGGCTACGCTGCGCTCCTCGCGGGGGAAAAAGGCGTGCGCGTACTGGGATTCTCCAGCCGTCTTGGCTTGCTCGCGCTGCTGCTCAAGCTTTGGTTCGAGCCAGCTTTCGATGCGCTGCTGGTCATTTGGGGCTTCGGCAACCCAATCAAATGGATCGGCCGTCTGGTTCGCGCCAGAAGAAAAATCTACCTCGACAACAGGTTTGGTGCGCTCTTCCCGGAATTTGCTGACCTCTCCCCCGATCGCCTCCAGTCCGAGCCAATGTGGCGGGTGGCGAGATTGTTCGAACCGGCACTGCCTCAGCCGGATCGCCTTCATGTGCCCAGTGTCGCCATGAGGCGATCTGAGGCGCCGGCGGCAATCGGAGTCGCCCCTTTGGCCGATGAGCCAAGGCGCATCATGTCGCCGGACACTCTTGCGCAACTTTTGCACTCGATCGCGATTCGTCATCCCGGCGCGCCTATCAAGGTGTTCGTCAACGCATCCGACAGGGGCTGTGCGGAACTGGAAGCGGCGGGCTTGCCCAAGGGGGCGGAGTTCTACTATTTCCCTGAGCTCGAGGACCTGCTTCGCGGTTTCTCCGATCTCGCGCATGTCTATTGCACCGACACTGGCCTCTATCACCTTGCGGCCGCGATGAGCGTTCCGGCCACCGTGTTCTACGGACCAACGCAACCCTGGAAAAACATGATGCCTGCCCAGGAAAACGCCCGTGGAATCCGGCTCATGGTGCTTGGCACGGCGCATTGCGAAGAGAAGTCGTGCGAATCGCCTGCCTGTATTGAAGGCGCCGTCCGTGGCTTCGGGCACGCTGAACGCGCCGTTTCCCTGGCTCCGGTGCCCGTGAATTGCCCGTTGCGCGCCTTCCCGCCTGAAAGGCTGACCGAAATCGCACTGCATGAAAATACTAGTCATCAAGCGTGACAAGCTGGGAGACCTTCTCCTTGCCACCCCGATGCTCGAGCGCCTCAAGGAAAAGCTGCCGGGCGCCGAAATACACCTCCTCGCCACGGACTACAACGCTTGGGTCGTTTCTGGCAATACGGACATCGATCGCCTGTGGGTCTCACGGCGGGTCCGTCACGCCGGGCGGGTGCGGCTGACTGCCGCCTTCGACCACGTCATTCAGGACTTCGCCCTCAGGCGTGCGCGCTTCGACTGGGTCATCGTCGCGAATGGTGAGGATTCGCCCCGCGCCACAACGCGT
Source organism: uncultured Bordetella sp. (assembly GCA_964652785.1). Taxonomy (GTDB): domain Bacteria; phylum Pseudomonadota; class Gammaproteobacteria; order Burkholderiales; family SG8-39; genus SZAS-79. The sequence goes on along the minus strand of CAZZDV010000001.1, from coordinate 28,530 downwards.
GGTCTCGCAGCGCATGGCGCCAGGTGCATCGCGTATTGCAACGATCCATCGCGGTATCCCCGGCTCTCCGATCCCTTGCCGCTCCGAAACGACTTGCACGAGTCAGAGCGGATGCTGGCCATGCTCGGCCCAATCGGGATCGACGCGACCTCCGAGACGCCCTTACCCAAGTATCTCCTGCCGGAGAATGCCGCCGTGTTCGCACGGCGGTGGATGGAACGAAACGGCCTTCAATCCCGGGAGTACGTCGTGCTGGGGTTGGGAGCACGGCGCCCCAAGAAGCAGCCCTCCACCGAGCAGATCCTGCGGTGGTGCGCCCATTTCAAGCAGTCGCTTGGGCTGGACACGGTGTTTATCTGGACACCGGGGAGTTCCGACAATCCCCTATATCCGGGAGATGACGAGGTTGCGCAGCCGGTGCTCGATCGAAAAATTCCTTACATCCACCCTTTCCGCGGACCGATCCTGGAAGCGCTGGGCTTGATCTGGGGTGCGCGCGCCAGCCTCTTTCCCGATAGCGGCCTCATGCATTTTGCCGCGGCCAGTCCTGGGGGGGTGCTCGGGTTTTTTGCCGAGACCGACGTGTCGCCCAGCCCGGTTCAATGGGCGCCCAGAGGCGCAAACGCAAACTATCTTGAAGCCCGAACGAGCGTCGGCGAGCTGCCTGACGAACTCGTGCTGGGCAGGGTCGCAGAAATGATCCGCTAGGCTTTTTCCCCGTAGACCGCCGGATTCAGCTTCGGATCGTTGTACATCTTGAACTGGCGATAGACCCTGAAGAACGCATCCCCTCGCAAGGACTCGGCGAGCAGCCTGTCGAGACATCCTGCGAGGTCTCGCTGCTGCTCGAGGAACCGGGTCAGCCGCGTGGAGCAGCTTTCAAGGTGTGCCTGGTCGACATCGGTTCGCACCGTCTGCAGCCTCATGTGGTGGATCTTGAGGCTTAGGATCGATAGCCGATCCACCATCGAACCTGCCGTTTCCGAATTCAGCTGTGCCCCGGGTTTGACGACCGCAACAGTCAGCAGTCCAAGCAATGTCTCATCGATCCGCTCGATGGCGTCATTTCGCTTCTGGTTGAAACCGTCGATCGCGCGCTTGTTGCCTGCGATCTCGGCATCCGGGACCTGCTTCCTCCTGGCCAGGTCTTCTTGATCCCACAAGAGGCAATTGAAGCGATGATTGAGCTCGATCACCTGCCACACGCCGGCGTCGTGGCGCACCGCACCGCGCTTTGCCCAATTGGCCTGCGCGTGGCATGCGTCGTGGAAATCGGTTAGATCCTTCGAGGAGAGAATGCTCATCATGAGTCGTCATTCCTGCGCGCGTATAGCAACCCCACTGGGTTGTCGTCGGAGTAGAACTTCAGAGAATATCCGGCTTCGCGCAAATGCGACGCGATCGCGCTCGCGCCACGGTGATACTCCATCCGGATTTCCCGTGGTCTCAGGTGGCCCAGGAACCGGGTGTCCGCGAGTAGATGGTACTCGGATCCTTCGCAGTCCAGCTTGAGAATGTCGATGTTTCGAGGGAGGTGTTCAAGGATGTAGTCAACTCCCTCGACGAGAATCAGCCGGTCATTCCTCGAAATGACCTCCTCCTCGCGCTCCGCAAGCCCCACTTCATGGAGGCGGACGTTCGATTCGAGCCGGTTCGCCGCAAGGTTCCGCCGAATGAATCCGCAAAAAGCGATGGAAGGCTCGAACGCGTGAACGAACGCGCCTTGCCGCGCGTACGCAATTGCGCTGTCGCCCACATAAGCCCCAACGTCCACGACCGTGCGGCCACTGAGGTTCCGGTTCTTGACCTGGTATGCATCGTCGATCAGGACTTCCCGGTAATAGCTGGCCTCCTCGCGGCTCCAAAGGGGCGAATAGAGAATCAGGCCGTCGACCTCAATGCGTTTTGCATCGTCGAGAAACTCGAACGTGGCTCCGATGTTCTGGAGACGGCAGGCACTGGGTAGCAATGGCCAATGGCGGGCAAGCATCCTGAACGTTCGGCCGGAAGTGGTGGTCAACTCCACGTGCGTGCTGCCGGGCAAGAAAGGCAACCGCCAAGCGATCGACGGTGTGGCGAGGTGCGCACTGAAAAGTGACTTCGATTTCAGATACAGCCGCAGCTGCCTGACTTTCGAACGCAGGTTCATCAGGCCGATCCGCTGCGCAGTCTGTGCAACTCGGCAAGCTTCGCATACTTCATGAAGCTGTTCATGCAGCCGATCGTTACATGCGTCAACCCAGGCAAGCCGTCTAGCATGCCCAGCCTGAAAAAATACAGCTTTACGAAACGAACGAGCGGGCTGGCAATCAGCTGGAAGAGGCTCGCCGACTTTCCGCGATCGAAGAGTTGCTGCGCGGCGAGCGTGGTGTACCGGTTCTGCTTGTCCATGTAGTCGCGCAGGCTCTCGCCGGATTCGTGCATGAGGTCCCCTTCCAGCGAGCCGGGAGTGACCGCGTAAAGCACCTTCTCATGCACCGGGTCATCGCTCCAGCGCGCAGAGCGGCGATCGAACAGCCGCAGGCTCCAGTCCGGATAGCCTTCGCCATAGCGGAGCCACTTGCCCAGGAAGCGATTGCGCCGCGGCATCCGGAACACGGGGGCAGCAGGACCGGAAAGCGCCTTGGAAATGCTCGAGGCGAGCCGGGGAGAAACAAACTCATCGGCGTCGATGCAAAGTACCCAATCGTTGCGCGCCTGATCGACCGCGAATTGCTTTTGCAACCCGAACCCGAGCCACTCCTTTTCGATCACGCGCGCATTGAACCGGCGCGCGATCTCCAGCGTGGGGTCCGTGCTGCCGGAATCGACAACCACGATCTCGTCGCAAAAACCCAGGGACGCGAGGCATCCTTCCAGCTTCGCTGCGGCATTCTTCGTGATGACCACGGCCGAGAGCGCGGGGCGGGTGGGATCGGTCAAGGAGTTATCCCGTATAATCGTGCGAACCTGCAAGCCGCATTTTATCCCACGCTCGGGTCCGGCCCCGGGCGGCCCGCGGCGATTCCTTCTTGCCCTTGGCGTCATGCGAATCCTGTTTGTCAAAACATCTTCGCTTGGTGACGTGATTCACAATTGTCCGGCGGTCAGCGACGCCCGGCTCAGGTTCCCGGAAGCGTCGATCGACTGGGTGGTCGAGGAACCATTTGCTGAGATTGCGCAGATGCATCCGGCAGTCGGGCGCATCATCCAGGTCGGGATCCGGCGATGGCGACGCCAATTGACCCACCGCTCGGTCTGGTCGGAGATTGCCGCTTTCCGGCGCGCGCTCCGTGCGCAAACGTATGATCGCGTCATCGACACGCAAGGCCTTCTGAAGAGCGCGCTGATTACTTCGCAGGCGCACGGAGCCACGCACGGGTTCGACGCATTGAGCGCACGCGAGGCGGTCGCCAGCCGATTCTATGACGTATGCCACCTCGTTACGCGCGAACAGCATGCAGTCGATAGAAACCGCGCGTTGTCGGCCGCAGCGCTCGGAATCCGTCCCGGCGAGACCTGCGACTATGGGCTCGTGCCGCAAACTGCGAGTCCCCTGACAGTGCGCTCACCTTTCTGCGTGCTGTTGAGCATGACTAGCCGTTCGGACAAGCTGTGGCCCGAAGAGCGGTGGGTTGAGCTTGTCCGCGGACTTGCATCCTCCGGAAATGAAAGCGTTCTCCCATGGGGCAGCGATGCAGAGCTGGCACGCTGTCAAAGAATCGTTGGCATGGCCGGCTCCGGCATCGTGCCGCGGTCGTTGTCGCTTGCCGAACTCGCCAGTGTGATCGGCTCTTCGCATGCGGTCGTGGGCGTCGACACCGGCTTGTCGCATCTGGCTGCTGCGTTGAAGATTCCCGTTGTTGGATTATTCTGCGGTTCGGACCCGAGGCTGACGGGATTGCACGGCAGCGGGCCGATGCTGAATCTCGGTGGGCCCGGAAAGGCCCCAGCCGCAGGAGATGCGCTGGCCGCGGTTCAGGCGCTGACCTGATGTTGCGTGCCGGCTATTCGCTGCTCCTCTGGATCGCGTTCCCGCTGATCGTGCTGAAGCTGTGGTTGCGAGGGCGGCGCGAAGCCGGCTATCGCAAGGGGGTCGGCGAACGTTTCGGACGTTACTCTCAGTCGCCTGGCGCGCCAGTCATCTGGCTGCATGCCGTTTCGGTAGGTGAAGTGCGCGCAAGCGTGCCGTTGGTCAATGCGTTGCGCGCAGAGTATCCGGATCACCTCATGCTGCTGACTTGTATGACGGCTTCCGGCCGTGACGCCATCGACCAGGCGTACGGGGAAAGCGTGCTCGCCGCCTTCCTTCCTTACGACTACCCGTTTGCGGTCCGCCGTTTCCTGGATCACTTCCGTCCCCGGTTCGGCGTGCTGATGGAAACCGAGATCTGGTTCAATCTCCTCGCCGAATGCCATCGGCGCTCCCTTGACGTCGTGCTCGCAAACGCCCGCATGTCCCCGCGTTCGACCAGCGGTTATCGTAGGGTGATTGCGCTCGCGCGCCCGGCATTCGAGAGCCTTGCGGCGGTCTGCGCCCAAAGCGAGGCGGATGCCAACCGGATTGCTTCGCTCGGTGCGCACAAAGTCTCGGTGTGTGGAAACCTCAAGTTTGACGTCCGGCTCGATGAGCGCCTGCTTGCTGCCGGAGCCGAGCTCAAAAGGTCGCTGGGAGCGAAGAAGGTCGTTGCGCTTGCCAGCACCCGTGAGGGAGAAGAGGACTTACTTCTACGGGCGCTTCGCGCACGGATTTTAACGGATGTCCTTTTGATCGTGATTCCCCGCCACCCTCAGCGCTTCGACGAAGTCGAGTTATTGATTTCAGCGGCCGGCTTTTCTGTGGCGAGACGCAGCCGCTCCGATGCAATAGGAGCGCGGGACGTACTGCTGGGTGACACGATGGGTGAGATGCTGACCTACTACGCCGCAGCCGACGTCGCCGTGATTGGCGGAACGCTGCTCCCCTATGGCGGGCAAAACCTGATCGAGGCGAGCGCAGCCGGGGTGCCGGTGGTGCTTGGCCCTTATGTGCATAACTTCAGCGAAGCGGCACGCCTCGCGGTCGAATGCGGGGCGGCGGTGCAAGTGGCAAATGCCGACGATGCTGTCGAAACAGCTCTCGCGATTCTCGATGATCCGGAAAGGTGCAAGAAAATGAGGGACGCAGGTCTCGAATTCAGTGCGAAGCATCGGGGCGCCACGCTTCGGCACATTGAGGCAATCCGGAGGATCGGCAAGCGGGCCGCCGGAACTCCCGCCTGAAAACCGCGGTTTTGAGTTCTAGGCCCTGCTTAGAACTGCAGTGCCCTGTTGACCTCGTTGAGGTCTTCTTCGCGCAGGCTGCCGGCAGCCGCCTTGAGCCTGAGGTAGTTCGTGATGGTGTTGTAGCGCGCGGTCGCCAGGTCCCGGCGGGTGGAGAACAGCTGCTGCTGCGCGTTCAGGACGTCGATGTTGATGCGCACCCCGACTTCGTAGCCAAGCTTGTTCGAATCCAGCGCGCTCTGGCTTGAGACAAGCGCAGCCTCAAGCGCGCTGATCTGGGCGATGCCGTTGATGACGCCCAAGTAGGATTGGCGCGATGAAAGTGCGCTCGTACGGCGTGCGTTCTCGAGGTCCTGCTTCGATTTCTCGTAGTTTGCTCCAGCTTCCCGTTCGCGTGACGAGAGGAATCCCCCTTGGTACAAAGGCACCGCGACCTGCAAGCCGATCGCGGTCGGTGTTGCCAGGCTGCCCGTGGAGGCGAGGGCCGATCCGGTCTGGTCGGTTTGGCCGATGCTGGCCACAAGGTCCACGGTCGGGTAATGCGCAACACGTGTGCGGCGGATCTCGAGTCCCGCGATCTCGCTGGCGGCTTCCTGGATCCGCACCGGGAAGCTCTGCCGCTCGGCGATGTCTACCCAGTTCTGCATGTTGTTGGGGTTGGGCGGCGCGAGCTTGACGTCGCTGCGCAACGGCTTGAGCTTCTCGTAGGCTTTGCCGGTGACTTGTTGCAGCGTACGCCTTTTGACTTCCAGGTCGTTCATGGCCGATATTTCCTGGGCCGTGTTCAGGTCGAAGCGCGCCTGGGCCTCGTGCGTATCGGTAATCGTCGCCGTGCCCACCTCGAAATTGCGCTTCGCCTGAGCCAACTGCTCGGAAATTGCGGCCTTTTGCGCGCGCACCAGCGCCAGGGTGTCTTCCGCCGAGAGCACATCGAAATAAGCTTGGGCCGAACGAATGACCAAGTCTTGCGCAGCCTGGCCAAAGATCGCCTCTGCCTGCCTGACCTGGAACTCCGACTGGTCGTATTGCACCCAGCTTTGCGGCCTGAATAGGGGTTGCGTAAACGTGAGCTGGTAAGTGCCGGTAGTAAAGCCGCGGTTCGCTGAGGGCGCGGGATTCGATCCTCGCCCTTCGATGTCCAGGTTGGTGCGGGTATATCCCGATGTAAGCCCAAGTGTGGGCAGAACGAGCGAGCGCCCCTGTGGCAGCCTTTCGAGCCCTGCCTGCAGCGCATAGCGCGCCGCTCCGTACTGCGCGTCGTAGTTACGCGCGTCGCGGAAAACCTGTATTAAATCCTCCGCCCCCGCACCGGGCGACAGAAGCGCCGCCGCAGAAGTGGACAATAGGACGGCGAGTGTCCGGATACGGAAATCCTTGCGCATGCTCATTGCTCGGCTCAGTAAGTCGGCATTGAAGGGTCGACCGAGCGGGCCCAGGCATCGACACCGCCCGCCAGGTTATGGACGCTCGAGAATCCCTGACGCTCGAGGAACATCGCCACCTGCATACTGCGCCCGCCATGGTGGCAGATCACTACAGTTTCGGATGCTGGGTCGAGCTCAGACATCCGCGCCTGGATCTCCCCCATGGGAATCAGGGCCGAACCGTCTATGCGCGCGGTCTGGAACTCCCAGTTTTCGCGCACATCCAGGAGCTGCATTCTTCTGCCCGAAGCGAGTTCGGATTTGAGTTCTGCGGGCGAGATGTTTTTCATGGCTAGAATTCGAAACGCGAAGGTCGCAGGGCGTTTCGAAGCGGTGCGATCACAGTATCGAAAAGCTCGGTGCTGGCGAACATTCCGGGTCCGGTACAGGTCACCAGCTTTGCAACCATGACCGGCGCGTCCCCGACCACCGCGAAGAGGCGCCCGCCCTGGGACAGCTGGTCGGTAATCGCTTGGGGCAAGGCTGGGGTTGACCCGGCAAGCACGATGACATCGTATGGCGCATGCTTCAACCAGCCGCGCGCGCCGTCGCCGGCGTCAAGCGTGAGGTTCTCCACCCCGTGGCGGACCAGGTTGCCCCGGCCGAACTCGGCCAACTCCGGGTCGATTTCGACCGAGAAGACATGGGCCGCCCGATGCGCCAAAAGGGCAGCGAGATAGCCGCTGCCGGTGCCCACCTCGAGTACGTGGTCGGACTTTTTCACGGCGACTTCCTGGAGGATCCGCGCCTCCATCTTCGGGGGCATCATGCGCTCGCTCGAGCTCGCATTCTGCCCCAGCGGAATTTCCATATCCGAAAACGCCAGTGCCCGATAGGCCGCCGGCACGAAGTCTTCGCGCGGGACGACGTACAGGAGGTCCAGCACATCCTGGTCCAGCACTTCCCAGGTGCGGATCTGCTGCTCGACCATGTTGAAGCGGGCCTGATCGAAGTTCATTGGAGCCATGATCGGTCGTTCATTGCGAAGGAAGGACGCGTAGTCTACCAAAGCGGCGCTTTGCCCAATCTGCGACATCATCCAAATAGGTGTAGATCACCGGCACCACTACAAGCGTCAGCAGGCTCGAAGTGATGACCCCGCCGATGACTGCCTGCCCCATCGGAGAGCGTTGCTCCCCGCCTTCGCCCAATCCGAGGGCGAGCGGAACCATGCCAAAAATCATGGCGAGGGTGGTCATGAGGATGGGGCGCAGGCGGATACGCCCCGCGGCCAAAACTGCGGCGTGACGATCGGCACCGGCCTTCCGCTCGTGATTGACGAAGTCGACCAGCAGGATCGCGTTCTTGGTCACGAGGCCCATCAGCATGATGAAACCGATGATCGAGAAGATGTTCAGCGTGGAGCGGAACAGCATCAGCGCCAGGATCACGCCGATGAGCGAAAGCGGCAGCGACATCATGATCGCGATAGGCTGGAGGAAACTTGCAAACTGCGAGGCAAGGATCAGGTAGATGAACACGACCGCGAGGATGAGTGCCTGGCCCGCAAAGTTCATGGATTCCTGTATGTCCTTCGACGAACCCCCCATGGTGTAGCGATATCCCGGCGGCAAGGGAATCGCCTCGAGCTTGGCGCGCATTTCCTGCGCGGCGTCCCCCGCTGCGCGGTTGTAGACGTTCGCCGTGACGAGGACCTCGCGCAGCTGCTCCTTGCGATTGATCTGCTGCGCGCCAAGGCTGTCGTTGATCGTGGCGACTTCACGAAGCGTCACCATTCTCGGGGCGCCGGTTGCGTCGGCCAGGCTGCTGGAGAGGGGAACGCGGGCAAGGTCTTCGGGTCGCGCGCGGTCGGCCCGGGCGAGCCTCACTTGCACGTCGTAATACTGGTCGTCCGGGCCTCGCCAGTTCCCGACCGCCTCCCCGGCGAGCAGGGGCCGCAGCGCAGCCGCGACCTGTCCGATCCCCACGCCAAGATCGCTTGCAACCTCGCGTTTCACGTCCACGGACAGCTGCGGCTTGGGCGCCTTATTGGAAGATTCCACATCCACTGCCCCAGGCACTTCGCGCATTGCGGCCATGACCTGCTTTGCGATCCCGTCCAGGAGTTCTCGATCCTGCCCGAGGATAGAGACCTGCAGCGGCTTGCCGCTCGACACCGACTTGAAGGCGCCGATCTGGGTCAATTCGATTCCGGCGAGACGCCCTAGGCGCTCGCGCATCGGCTGCGTGAGGGCGGCTTGGGACCGGTTGCGTTCCTTTCGCGGTACCAGTTGCAGGAAAACGTTGACGCTGTTCTTGCCCTGCGCAAACCCCGTATTGATGGTGGCGTAGGTGTACTTCACTTCCGGGAACTCGCGCAAAGCGCCCTCAGCTTGGCGCGCCTTCTGGGTCGACAGTTCGAGCGAGGACCCCACGGGTGTAGTGAACTGGACCTGGAGTTCGGACAGGTCGGGCTCAGGCACGAACTCGGAACCCACGAATTTCATCAGCGGAAAACTGCCAAGGAATGAAATCACCGCAATCACAAGGACGGTTTTTCGATGCAGTAATGCCCACCCAAGCAGCTTCTCGTAGCGCGCCGAAAAGCTCTCCATCGCGCGGTGAAACCATGCGAGCAGGCGCCCGAGCGGCCCGGAGCTGAACTTGCCTTCCGCCTGCGGGTCGCGCCAAATCGACGACAACATCGGGTCGAGCGTAAAGCTCACGAACATCGAGATCAGCACCGCGGCCACTACGGTGAGGCCGAACTGGTGGAAGAAGCGCCCAATGATCCCACCCATGAACCCCACAGGCAGGAAGACAGCGACGATCGAAAAGGTCGTGGCAAGGACGGCCAGGCCGATTTCCTGCGTGCCTTCGAGCGCGGCAGCGTGGTGATCTTTGCCCATTGCGACGTGCCGCACGATGTTTTCCCTCACCACAATGGCATCGTCGATGAGGAGGCCGACCGAGAGCGAGAGCGCCATCAACGTGAGGACGTTGAGCGTAAACCCGAATGCATAGATGAACAGGAAGGTGCCGATCAGGGCGATCGGCAGGGTCAGGCCGGTGATGACGGTGCTGCGCCATGAAGCAAGAAACAGGAACACGATCCCGATGGTGAGCAGCGCGCCTTCGAGCAGCGTTTTCTTGACGTCGGCGACCGAGTTTCGGATGCCCATCGAAGCGTCCCGCACGATTCCGATCTTGACGTCCGCGGGCACGAGCGCTTTGAGGTCGGCGACCACGCGCCGCACGCCATCGACGACGCCGATGGTGTTTTCGCCCTGCGCCTTGATGATATCGATCGAGATCGCGCGCTCGCCGTTGACGAGGGCGACGGTCTCTTCCTCCTGCTGGCCATCCTCGATGTCGGCGACCTGTCCCAGGGTCACCGCCTTTCCTCCTCTGCGCGCAACGATCAGGCTCTGGAAATCGCGCGGAGTGGCAACCCTCGCCTTGATCTGCACGACTTTTTCCTGGCTTGAGGTCACGATGGTGCCGGCCGGCAACTCCTGGTTCTCTGTCTGCAAGGCCCTGACCACCTGGTCGGCGCCAATGCGTTGCGCCTCCATGTCCTCCAGCCGCAGGTAAACTTTGATCTCGCGCTTCACGCTGCCGACAAGCGTCGCCTGACCGACGCCGCCGACATTCTCCAGCCGCTTCTTGATGACCTGGTCGGCGATGGTCGAGAGCTCCCGCAGGCTGCGCCCGGGCGCCGTGACCGAAACCGAAACGATCGGGAAATCGTCGGGGTTGAAGCGCGAGACCCGCGGTTCCTTGATTTCGTCCCGGAAGACCGGCTTCAGGATGGCGATCTTCTCGCGCACCTCTTGGGCAGCGGCTTTCGGTTCGACGTTCAGGTCGAATTCGACGATGACGACCGAGCGCCCTTCATACGACCGTGACGACAGCGTCTTGATCCCGCTGATCGTATTAACGGACTCCTCAACCTTGCGGGTGACCTCTTCCTCAACGTTCTCAGGCGACGCGCCCGGATATTCCGTCTGCACCACGACGACGGGGAAACTGACATCGGGGAATTGCTCCACCGGGAGCCTGTTGTACGAGAACAGGCCCAGCACGAGCAGCGCGGCCATCATCATGGTCGCGAAGACCGGGTTCTGGATGCTGACGCGCGTAAACCACATGGTGTCAGCTACTTCGAGGCAGTCGCTGCCGACGCCCCTTGGCCACGGACCTGGACTGGGGATTCGTTACGCAACTGGCCCAGGTTGCTCTTGACGATGCGTTCCCCCGGCGCCAGCCCCGAAAGGACCAGCAGCGCCCCATGTGCATCCGATTGGCCGACCCGTACGGACTTCTTGCGAACCGCGCCGCTTTCGATCGCGTAAACGAAAGTCTGGCCGAGTTCCTCGCGCACCGCGGAAGCCGGAATGGTCACAACGTTTTCGATACGCTCGAGTGTCAGATCGCCTTGGGCAAACAACCCGCCACGCAGCAGGCCGTCCTTGTTGTCGATGACCGCGTAGACGCTGATCGAGCGCGAGCCGGCCGATGTCGACGGGTTGATGCGGTCGATGCGGCCGGCGAAGCGGCGTTCGCCAAAGCCATCGACCCGGAACTCGACCGGCTGCCCTAAACGTACCTGCGCGATGGAGGTTGTCGGAACTGACGCTTCAAGCGTAAGGATGGACAGGTCCACAATCGAAATGACTTTTGCGTCCAGCGCCACTCGTTCGCCCGGCTGCACATGCCGTTCGGAAACAATTCCCGAGAACGGCGCATAGAGGGTCGAGTCGCCCAGTGTCTTGCGCGCCGATACGAGATCGGCGTCGGTCGCCCGAAGGCGGGCAATCGCGACGTCATACCCCGATTGGGTGGTATCGAATGCGTTCTGGGAGATGAAATTCCGGTCCAGCAGGGCCTTCTGCGTGGTGCGGTTTTTCTCCGCCAGTTGCAGTTGGGCCCGCGCTGCGGCCACATCCGCGGAACGCGCCGCGACCCTTGCCTGCACCTCGGTCTGGTCGATGCGCGCTAGCAGTTGACCTTCCCGGACCGGCTGGCCTTCCCGGACCGTGACTTCGACCAGTTCTCCGGCAACCTTCGCCTTCAAGATCGCGGTCGTGAGCGCCATGAGGCTGCCCGTGATCGGCAGCGTGCGCGCCATTGTCTCCTGCTTCGTCGTGTAGAGGTCTTCGGGCACGAACTCGAGCACGGGCACCTTCACGACGGCAGCCGCCTTCGCGTCGACGCTCTTGCTGCGCATTGCGCCCAGTCCGGCAACGGCGCCGGCGGTCACTATCGCGAGGAGCAATGCGGTCCAGAAGATACGGCGCGATGGGATACGCATGGCCTTATCCGGGAATGGCAACGGGTTCGCCCGCCGCGAGCCCGCGGCGGAGCATTTCCAGGTGTTCGTCGATCACGCGTATCGGATCCATGCCTTTCGGATCGAATGGCGCGAGCGAGTTGCACCAGCAGGCGATGAGCAACGTCGGCGCGAACACCAGCTGAGCTGCGTGCCGGGAATCCACAGGCCGGAACTCGCCCGAGCTGACACCTCGATCGATGATACCGATGATCGCATCGAGCCCCGGGTGGACGACTTCATCCAGGTAGAACTTTGCGATCTCGGGAAAATTGCGCGCCTCGGCGAGGATCAGCTTCGGGATGCCGGAAACGGGCTGCGACCCGATGCGCTCCCACCAGCCGCGTAAAACCATGCGTAGCAGGTCAAACGCCGAACCTTCGTAGTGATCGATGAGACCGCGAACTTCGGCGATTGGTGAAGCGAGTCCTTCGCGAACGACCGCCTTAAACAGGTCTTCCTTGTTCGTGAAGTAGAGGTACAGGGTGCCTTTGCTGACGCCCGCCAACGTGGCGACATCTTCCAGGCGCGAGTTCGCATACCCGCGCTCGACGAACAATTTCAACGCGGCTGCGGTGATTTCCTCAGGGCGCGCGTCCTTGCGGCGAATCCAGCGGGGCTCAGGTTTTTCGGCGAGGGGGGCTTTCACGGGCTCATGTCAGTTACTGACCGGTCAGTAATATACGATCACTTGTCACCGGCGTCAAGATTCTGCGGTGCGATCAGCGCAGGCTCGCAAGCTGATGCTCCTATAATCGGTGCATGTCAGCGTAGGGGTCCTGGGGATGTTCCCCGGGTGAGAGAAACCCTTCGAACCTGATGCGGGTAATGCCGCCGCAGGGAAGCGTTGGCCGCCCGGCTTTTTGCTGCGGCGTCCGTCCGCTCCCCGTGCGAACTACGACAGGAGCGAACATGAGCGCCAACCCGAAATTCCTTGCTGCGACCGCCCAGGTAGATGAGGCGGCGGTCAAGTCGCTGCCCAACTCCCGCAAAGTCTACGTCGCCGGTTCAAGCCCGGACCTTCGCGTCCCCATGCGCGAGATTTCTCAGGCGGCCACTCCCGCGGAGTTCGGCGCCGAGGCAAATCCCCCGCTCTGGGTGTACGACACTTCCGGTCCTTATTCCGACCCAGGAGTGAAGATCGATATCCGTTCGGGTCTGGCGCCGTTGCGCGGCCGGTGGATCGAAGAGCGCGGCGACACCGAGAGCCTGCCCGGGCCTACTTCCCGGTTCGGGGCGGAACGCATGGCCGATCCAAAGCTCGGCGAGCTTCGCTTCAACCTGAGCCGCAAACCGCGTCGTGCACAGGCGGGCAAGAACGTCTCGCAAATGCACTATGCCCGGCAAGGAATCATCACGCCCGAGATGGAGTTCATTGCGATCCGCGAGAATCTGCGGCGCGAGGAGTATCTCGAGAGCCTGAGAGCAACCGGTCCGATGGGCGAAAAACTTGCGGCCTTGATGGGGCGGCAGCACAAAGGCGAGCGCTTCGGCGCAGAAATCCCCAACTCGATCACGCCGGAGTTCGTGCGCGGCGAAGTGGCCCGCGGCCGCGCGATCATTCCCGCGAACATCAATCACCCCGAATCCGAGCCGATGATCATCGGGCGCAACTTCCTCGTGAAGATCAACGCCAACATCGGCAATTCGGCGCTGGGTTCTTCGATCGGCGAGGAGGTGGAGAAAATGACCTGGTCGATTCGCTGGGGCGGCGACACCGTGATGGACCTGTCGACAGGAAAGCACATTCACGAAACCCGCGTGTGGATCATCCGCAATTCCCCCGTCCCGATCGGCACGGTGCCCATCTACCAGGCGCTTGAGAAGGTCGACGGCCGAGCGGAGGAACTGACCTGGGAGATCTTCAGGGACACGCTGATCGAGCAAGCCGAACAGGGCGTGGACTACTTCACCATCCATGCCGGCGTCCGCCTGCGGTACGTGCCGCTTACCGCAAACCGCATGACGGGCATCGTTTCACGCGGCGGTTCGATCATGGCGAAGTGGTGCCTTGCCCACCACAAGGAAAATTTTCTCCATACGCATTTCGAGGATATCTGCGAGATCATGAAGGCGTACGACGTCTCCTTCTCGCTTGGAGACGGGCTGCGTCCCGGCTCGATCTACGATGCGAATGATGAAGCTCAGCTCGGCGAGCTGAAGACGCTAGGCGAGCTCACGCAGGTTGCATGGAAGCACGATGTCCAGGTCATGGTCGAGGGGCCGGGCCATGTCCCGATGCAGCTGATCAAGGAGAACATGGACCTGCAGCTCGACTGGTGCAAGGAGGCCCCGTTCTATACGCTGGGACCGTTGACCACGGATATCGCCCCCGGATACGACCACATCACGTCAGCCATCGGCGCCGCGCAGATCGGATGGTACGGAACTGCGATGCTCTGCTACGTGACCCCCAAAGAGCATCTTGGATTGCCGAACAAGAAGGACGTCAAGGACGGCATCATGGCTTACAAGGTCGCGGCTCACGCGGCCGACCTCGCGAAGGGTCATCCCGGCGCCCAGATTCGCGACAACGCGGTGTCGAAAGCGCGATTCGAGTTCCGCTGGGAGGACCAGTTCAACCTGGGGCTCGATCCTGACACGGCAAAGGATTTCCATGACGAGACCCTGCCGAAGGACAGCGCGAAAGTGGCGCACTTCTGCTCGATGTGCGGGCCGCATTTCTGCTCGATGAAGATCACGCAGGATGTGCGCGAATATGCCCGCAACAACAGCGTTTCCGAAAATGACGCGCTCAACAAGGGAATGCAAGAGAAGGCGATCGAGTTCGTGAAGAAAGGCGCGCAGATCTACCACAAGACCTAGCGGGAAACGCGCGCGCATGTCGACCAACGCGCCGGCCTCGATCGGCAAATACCTCATCCTCGGAGAGCTTGGGCGCGGGGCGACGAGCTCCGTCTATCGGGCCCGCGACACATTCTCCGAGCGTGACGTCGCGATCAAGATCTTCAACCACGCGGCCGAGGATCCTTCATTTGGCGGAAAGCATCGCAGCGCTTTCCTGACCGAGGCGGCGCTCGTCGGCAAGCTCGAGCATCCGCACATCGTGTCACTACTGGATGCCGCGGTCGAGGAAGAGTACAGCTATGTAGTGATGGACTACATTGCCGGTGGCACGCTTGCGCAATACGCGGTGATGGACAACCTGCTGCCGCTCGAGCGAGTCGTCGAAGTCGTCTTCAAGTGCAGCCGGGCGCTCGAATACGCCCACCGGATGGGCATCATCCACCGGGACATCAAGCCGGCCAACATCCTCGTCACCGAGGAATTCGACGTCAAGCTCGCCGACTTCGGCGTCGCCCAGTTGGAAGAAGCCACACACACGAACATCGGCAACGCGGGATCACCGGCCTATATGTCGCCGGAGCAGCTGACCGACCGCGAACTCACGCACCAGACGGACATCTATTCGCTTGGCGTGGTGATGTTCCAGCTGCTCACCGGCAGGCTCCCCTTCAAAGCCTCCTCGCAGGCAAGCCTGATGTACCAGATCGTGAATCACTCAGCACCGCAGCTTTCGTCGATCCGCCAGAACCTCCCGGCCGCCATAGAGGCTATCGTCGAGCGCGCAATGCAGAAGGACGTGACACGGCGCTACCAGAACTGGATCGAGTTCGGCAAGGACCTGGCGGCGCTCTTCCGTGAACTGGAGGCGCCGCGGGAGGATTTCTCCGAAACACGAAAGTTCCACTTGCTGCGCAACCTTTCCTTCTTTCGCGATTTCCGGGATGTGGAGATCTGGGAAACGCTGCGGATCTCGGCTTGGCGACACATGCCTGCCAACCGCCTGCTGATCAGGGAGGGCGAGCGCGGCGACGGGTTCTTCATCCTGGTTGACGGGCGGTGCGACGTTTCGCGCGAGGGCCACGCCCTCGCCACGCTTGGCGCGGGTGACTGTTTCGGCGAGATGCTCTACTTCACCTCGGATACCGCAATGCGCAGCACCACGATCCGCTCCACGTCGTCGGTCCTGGTGCTGGAAATCAAAGCGACCTCCTTGTCGGCCGCGAGCGATGCGTGCCAGGTCCAGTTCAACAAATCGTTCATGCGAATCCTGATCGAGCGGCTTTCCGCGGCGAACAAGAAGCTCACCGAACGCGCGGCTGAGCCATGACGCTTCACGACTGGGTTTGCGCGATCGTCCTCGGGGTCGTCGAGGGGCTGACCGAGTTCCTGCCGATCTCGAGCACCGGGCACCTGATCCTGGCCGGCGACCTGCTCGGCTTCAACGACGACCGGGCCAAGGTTTTCGACATGGTGATCCAGACGGGCGCGATGATGGCCATCATCTGGGAATACCGGGCGCGCTTTGCGAAAGTGCTGAGCGGCATGTTCAGCGATCCGGCGGCCCGGCGATTCATGACCAACCTCGTCATTGCGTTCATGCCGGCTGCGGTTCTAGGACTTATCTTTGGGAAAATGATCAAGGCGCAGCTCTTCAAGCCTGTGCCCGTGGCGCTGGCCTTCGTGATCGGTGGCCTCATCATCCTGTGGATCGAGCGACGGCCGCGCAAGGTGCGCGTGGAGAACGTCGATGACATGACGTGGAAGGACGCGCTGAAAGTCGGGTGTGCGCAGGCGTTTGCGCTCATTCCCGGCACGTCGCGCTCGGGCGCGACCATCGTCGGGGGCATGATGTTCGGCCTTTCGCGCCGAGCCGCCACCGAGTTTTCGTTTTTCCTTGCGGTGCCGACACTGATTGCGGCCGGCGCGTACGACTTGTTCAAGAACCGGGCGCTGCTCAGCGTGAACGACATCGGCCTGTTCGCCGTCGGCGGGATCACCGCCTTCATCTCGGCTTTCCTGTGCGTGCGCTGGCTATTGCGTTACATCACCACCCACGACTTCACCGTATTCGCCTGGTATCGCATCATTTTCGGGATTGCGGTCCTGCTGACCGCGTATACCGGCGTCGTGAACTGGTCGGCCGGTTAACCCTGGACCCAGGCAAGCCCAGCCACGCGCCACCCCCCCGAAACGTTGCGGTGGCCTTCGGAATCCTTGTCGCCCTCGAATCCCTCGAGGACGTTATAGGCCTCCGGATAGCCGGCCTGTGCCGCCGCGACAGCCGCGTTATGCGAGCGTCCGCCTGAGCGGCAAAGGAACATGACCGGCGTTTGTTTGCTGACCTGGGACTCGAGCTGCTGCAGGAACTCGGGATTCGGTTTGCCGCCAGGCCAGGAATTCCACTCCACTGCCGCCGATCCGGGCACCCGGCCGACCCATTCGAGCTCGGCCTTGGTCCGCACATCGACCAGTTTCGCCCCGGCCTCCATCAGGGCCTGCGCCTCTTTGGGGAGCAATGCTCCCGCATAGGGAAGTCTCAGTTCCGTCGCGCGCTGGCGCGCAATTTTCTTGATCGATTCGGGGTCAGCCATGACGAGGTCCTCGTGGATGGGCGATTATAGGGCTGCGCCGGCACCTTTTCAGACTGGTGCGTCCATAGCCCCGTCGTGGTGCAAAGCGACTCCGGGCGCATTGAAACGGTGCGTTTTCTTTCTGTAGAATCCCTTTGGGGGGTTGTTTGCAAGCAGGGAACTCACCCGGTTTTCTGTTTGGCATGGAAACTGCTCGATTCCGTTGTCCGGCCCTCAGGCCGGTTCCGCTTTTTTTATTCGCATCTTCAGGGAGAGTTAAATGCCATCGGCAGCCGATGTATTGAAGTTGGCCAAGGAGAAGGAGGTCAAGTTCGTCGACTTCCGTTTTACCGACACGCTCGGAAAAGAACAGCACGTGACCGTGCCGGCCAAGTATTTCACCATGGACAAATTCGAATCCGGCCATGCTTTCGACGGCTCGTCGATCGCCGGATGGAAAGGTATTCAAGCCTCCGACATGTTGCTGATGCCGGACCCGAACAGCGCGCGCCTGGACCCGTTCAACGATGAGCCGGTCCTCAACATCTCGTGCGACGTGGTCGAGCCTTCCGACGGCAAGCCCTATGATCGCTGCCCGCGCGGCATTGCGAAGCGCGCCGAGGCGTACCTCAAGTCCTCCGGACTCGGAGACACGGCGTATTTCGGCCCGGAGCCGGAATTTTTCGTCTTCGACGGCGTGACCTGGAATGTGGATATGTCGGGCTGCGCGGTGAAGATCCGTTCCGAAGAAGCCCCGTGGTCGTCCAGCATCGACTACGAGTCGGGCAACATGGGCCATCGCGCGCCGATCAAGGGCGGCTACTTTCCTGTAGCGCCGGTAGACACCCTTCAAGACATTCGCAACGCCATGTGCATTGCGCTCGAGCAGCAAGGTGTCGAAGTCGAAGTCCATCACCACGAAGTCGCGGCCCCCGGGCAGTGCGAGATCGGCACCAAGTTCGCCCCGCTGGTTCAGCGCGCGGACTGGATGCAGATCCTCAAGTACACGGTGTGGAATGTGGCGGCGTCGTACGGCAAGACGGCGACGTTCATGCCCAAGCCTATCGTTGGCGACAACGGTTCCGGCATGCACGTGCACCAATCGGTCTGGAAGGGTGGCGAGAACCTGTTCGCCGGCAGCGGCTATGCTGGCCTGTCGGAATTCGCGCTGTATTACATCGGCGGCATCATCAAGCACGCGAAAGCGCTGAACGCGATTACCAATCCGGGCACCAACAGCTATAAGCGCCTGGTTCCCGGTTTTGAGGCGCCGATCAACCTGGCGTACTCGGCTCGCAACCGCTCGGCGTCCTGCCGCATCCCTTTCGTCAACAGCCCGAAGGCGCGCCGTGTCGAAGTCCGCTTCCCTGACCCGACAGCCAACTCGTACATGGCCTTCGCAGCACTGCTGATGGCGGGCCTGGATGGCGTGCAGAACAAGATCCATCCCGGAGACCCGATCGACAAGAACCTTTACGACCTTCCCCCTGAAGAAGCCAAGAAGGTCCCGAACGTGTGCTCGTCGCTGGATCAGGCCCTCGAGTCTCTCGACGCTGACCGCGCCTTCCTGACCAAGGGCGGCGTGTTCTCCGATGACTTCATCGATGCCTATATCGACCTCAAGATGATCGAAGTCACGCGCTTTCGCATGACAACGCACCCGGTCGAGTTCGAGATGTATTACTCGTCCTGAGCGGCGGATAGTCACCCAAAGCGAAGGTCGTGCGTTAAGGAAAGGACGGGCTTGGCCCGTCCTTTTTCATTTTCCGGCGTTGATTGAAAATTCCGGATGCGTAACATACACTTGTTGCCCTCACTTAAGGTTTCTTCTGGATGATGCATCCCATATGCACACGGGGTCTGGCAGTCGCCGGCCTGATGGCTGTGGCGCAGCTCGTCCAGGCCCAGGGCGCTGCCGCTGGCGCGGGCGCTGGAGAAATCCAGACGATCTGGCGCTGCATGGATGCGACAGGCAAGACTCACGTCACCAACGTGAAGGACGAAACCAGCGGCAAGGATTGCAAGGTCATCCAGACCCAGCGCGTGACCGTAGCGCCTCCGCCTTCTGCTCCCAAGGCCACTTCCAAAGCCCCATCGCCGGCCGGTTTCCCCAAGGAAACTACTGGCCAGCGCGCCGATGCAAAGCAAAGGCAGCGTGCAACCCTGGAGTCGGAGCTTGCGAGCGAAGAGGCCATGCTTACGAAGGCGCGCGCCGAACTGAGCGAACAGGAATCGATCCGCACAGGCGACGAGAGGAACTACGCCAAGGTCCTCGAGCGGCTGCAGAAGTACAAGGACAACGTCGAGCTGCACGCGAAGAACGCGGAAGAGCTGCGCAAGGAGCTCGGCAAGCTGAGGTAGGCCGTCCATGAGCGCCCAGTTTTCCGGGCTGGAGCTGCTGCCGACCGCGGTGGCCGTCCTCGACGAAGAGTTCGTCGTCCGCTACGTCAATCCCGCGGCGGAAAGCCTGCTCGATACGGGCGTCAAGAGCCTGCTCGGCCAGCCATTCGTCCCCTTGTTCGCTGAGCAGACGGAGCTTGGCAAAACGCTCGAGGACGCGCTCGCCAGCCACTGGGACTACTCCGCGCGCAACGTCTCGTACCTTCGCGCAAGCCATGAACCCCTCGCGCTCGTGGCCATGGTGGCCCATATCTCGCTGGCGGAAACGCCGTTGCTCGTCGAATTGCGCCCGATCGAACAGCAGCTGCGCATCGCCCGCGAGGAGCGGATGATCGACCAGCAGGCGGCGAATCGCGAACTCATCCGTAACCTTGCCCACGAGATCAAGAATCCGCTGGGCGGGCTTCGCGGGTCTGCGCAGTTGCTGGAGCGGGAACTCGACAAGCCCGACCTCAAGGAATACACCCAGGTCATCATCAAGGAGGCCGATCGCCTGCAGGCGCTCATGGACCGCCTGTTGACGCCGCATCGCACGCCGCGCCTCGCCCCGCTCAACGTGCACGAGATCCTGGAGCGGGTGCGCAGCCTGATCCTTGCGGAGTTTTCCGACGGCATCACGATCCGGCGCAACTACGACGTGAGCGTCCCCGAGCTGATCGGCGACAAGGAGCAGCTGATCCAGGCCACCCTCAATATCGCGCGAAACGCCGCCCAGGCCCTGCGGCCGGGTCATCCTGAGAGGCGGGTGAAAGACCCCTCGGTCGGTGGGACGATCGAGTTCCGCACCCGGATTGCGCGCCAGATTACGATCGTGCGGCAGCGGCACAAGCTGGCACTAGAATTGCAAGTGATCGACGACGGCCCCGGCGTCGCACAGGAGATTCGCGAAAAGATATTCAATCCCCTCGTGTCCGGGCGCGAGGGGGGCAGCGGTCTAGGCCTCTCGCTGGCGCAGACTTTCGTCCAGTATCACCAGGGGATGATCGAATGTGAGAGCCGGCCCGGCCGCACCGTGTTCACAATCCTGCTGCCCCTCGGGTGATCCGGGGGCGCGGCGCATGCTTGGAAGCAGATGAAGCCAGTCTGGATCGTCGATGATGACCGCTCAATCCGTTGGGTGTTCGAAAAAGCCCTCGGACGCGAGGGCATCGCATTCTTGTCTTTCCCGTCCGCCTCCGATGCGCTCGATGCGCTGAGCAATGGGCCGCCGCAAGTGCTGGTGTCCGATATCCGGATGCCTGGTCCTTCCGGCCTGCAGCTCCTGCAGACAGTGAAGGAGCGGCATCCGAGCGTTCCGGTCATCGTGATGACCGCGTACTCCGACCTCGAGTCGGCGGTCGCCGCGTTCCAAGGCGGCGCGTACGAATACCTCCCTAAGCCCTTTGACGTTGACCAGGCCGTAGACCTGATCCGCAGGGCGCTCGACGAAAGCCAGCGTGAAGCCGCGGCGCTCGAGCCCGTGGCAGAGGCGCCCGAAATCCTCGGTCAGGCGCCGGCGATGCAGGAAGTGTTTCGAGCCATCGGCCGCCTCTCGCAATCGACGGCGACCGTTCTCATCACGGGTGAATCCGGGTCGGGCAAGGAGCTGGTGGCGCGGGCGTTGCACCGGCATAGTGCGCGCGCATCCAAACCGTTCGTCGCGATCAACACCGCGGCGATGCCCAAGGATCTCCTCGAGTCCGAATTGTTCGGCCATGAGCGCGGTTCGTTTACCGGCGCGCAGGCGCAGCGCCGCGGACGTTTCGAGCAGGCTGAGGGTGGCACGCTTTTCCTCGACGAAATCGGCGACATGCCGGCCGATCTCCAGACGCGCCTCCTGCGCGTGCTTTCGGACGGAAGCTTCTATCGCGTCGGCGGCCATCAGCAGATCAAGACCAACGTGCGCGTAATCGCGGCAACCCACCAGAACCTCGACGCGCGAGTGCGCGAAGGCAGTTTCCGCGAAGACCTCTATCACCGCCTCAACGTCATCCGGATCCGACTCCCCGCGATGCGCGAGCGCAGGGAAGATATTCCGTTGCTCGCGCGTCATTTCCTGACCCGCAGCGCGGCCCAGCTTGGCGTGGATCCAAAGCGGCTCTCGGACGAGGTCGTCGAACACATCGCCAGGCTCGATTTCCCCGGCAACGTCCGGCAGCTCGAAAACCTCTCCCACTGGCTTACTGTCATGGCGCCGGGGCAAGTGATCGATATCGGCGACCTTCCCGCGGAATTCCGCGAGCAGGGTGCGGTGGCGGTCTCTTCCGACTGGGTCGCGGCGCTCGAGCAGGAAGTCGAGCGGCGGTTGGGGCGTGGGGAAAGCGGCATTCTCGACATGCTCGGCCGGCAGTTCGAGAAGTCACTGATAATCAAGGCACTGGCCAAGACGGGCGGACGGCGCATCGAAGCCGCAACGCTGCTTGGCATGGGGCGCAACACCATCACCCGCAAGATCCAGGAACTGGGGATCGAGGACAAGGACGCGGCCTAAAATAGTCCTGTGCGCATTCCGCAGATTTCACTATGCGGAATCGCAAGGTACAATCCCGCTTCCTTTTGTGCAGAGCAATAGAGGATTGTCCATGGCCAACCAGGTCCCCGCGGGCGTGCAGATCAACGCCAGCATCCCCCCTGAATTTGCAGAGATTCTGACCTCCGGGGCACTCGGGCTGGTCGCCTTGCTGCATCGCACGTTCAATGCGCGGAGGCTCGAATTGCTGGCCCGCCGTGCTGCAAGGCAAAAAGAGTTCGACGCAGGCAAGCTTCCGGACTTCCTCCCGGAAACCAAGTCGGTGCGCGACTCCGTATGGACAGTTTCGGCACAACCCTCCGATCTGATTGATCGCCGCGTGGAGATCACCGGCCCGACCGATCGCAAGATGGTCATCAACGCGCTCAATTGCGGCGCCTCGACCTTCATGGCGGATTTCGAGGACGCGAATTGCCCGACGTGGTTCAACATGATCGACGGGCAGATCAACATCCGCGACGCCGTTCGCCGCACGATCACGCTCGACCAGGGCGACAAGCAGTACAGGCTGAACGACAAGAGCGCAGTTCTGCTGCCGCGTCCGCGAGGTTGGCACCTGGAGGAAAAGCACGTCACCGTCGATGGGAAGCCGGTCTCCGGCGGGATCTTCGATTTCGCGCTGCTGTTCTTCCACAACGCCAAAGAGCTGCTCAAGCGCGGCAGCGGACCCTATTACTACCTGCCGAAGATGGAGTCGCACCTCGAGGCGCGGCTCTGGAACGACATCTTCACGACCGCGCAGAAGGAGGTCGGCCTGCCCCACGGGTCGATCCGGGCCACGGTCCTGATCGAAACGGTCGTCGCCGCCTTCGAAATGGACGAGATCCTCTGGGAGCTCAAGGATCATTCGGCGGGCCTCAATATCGGCCGCTGGGACTACATCTTTTCGTGCATCAAGAAATTCCGCTCGAACGCGGATTTCTGCCTCGCCGATCGCTCGCAGGTGACGATGACTTCACCTTTCATGCGTGCGTATGCGCTCATGCTGGTGAAAACCTGCCACAACCGGGGTGCGCCGGCGATGGGCGGCATGGCCGCGCAGATCCCAATCAAGAACGACCCCGTTGCGAACGAAGCCGCGCTCGAGAAAGTGCGCCAGGACAAGCTGCGCGAAGTGACTGATGGCTGCGACGGGACCTGGGTCGCCCATCCGGCGCTCGTGCCGATCGCCAAGGAAGTGTTCGACAAGTACATGCCCGGCCCGAACCAGTACGACAAGCAGCGGCCGGACGTGAACTACGGCGCCAAGGACCTGCTCGATTTCAAGCCGGAGGCGCCGATCACCGAAGCGGGCCTGCGCAATAACATCTCGGTCGGGATCCAGTACCTGGGCGCCTGGCTCGCGGGCAACGGCTGCGTGCCGGTGTTCAACCTGATGGAAGACGCGGCGACCGCGGAAATCTCGCGCTCGCAGATCTGGCAATGGATCCGCAGCGACAAGGGCAAGCTCGACGACGGACGCAAAGTCACGGCCGAGCTCTTCCGCTCACTGCTCGCTGAAGAGCTGCCGAAGGTCAAAGCTCATCTGGGTGATGCCGCCTGGGGCGAAGGCAAGTACGAGGAAGGCGCCGATCTGTTCGCCAGGCTCACCACCGGCGAGTACGTCGAGTTCCTGACTTTGCCCGCCTACGAGGCCATCGACTGAAGCCGGTGGATGTCAGGAAGTCCGGCTGGAGAGCCGCTCCTGGCGCGGAGTTGAAGCTAAAAATGTCAGGAGAGCTCGACCACGACCGGGGTATGGTCGCTGGGCCTTTCGAGCTTGCGGGGCGCCTTGTCGATGGCGCATGAAGTACAGCGTGCCGCGAGCGCCTCGGATAGCAGGATGAAGTCGATGCGCAAACCGGCGTTCCGCCGGAACGCGACCATGCGGTAATCCCACCACGAAAACGATTTCTCCGCCTGCTCGAACAGGCGGAAGGAATCCTTGAGGCCCAGGTCGAGCAGCGCGCGGAACTCGGCGCGCTCGGGCTCGGAAACATGGGTCTGGCCTTCCCATAGCTTGGGGTCGTGCACGTCGCGGTCCTCGGGCGCGATGTTGAGGTCGCCAAGCACAGCGAGCTGGTGATGGCGTGTGAGCTCATCCTTGAGCCACTCGCGAAGCGCCGCATACCACTGCAGCTTGTATACGTACTTTTCGGAGCCGACCGCCTGCCCGTTGGGCGCATACAGGCAGATGACCCGTACGCCATCCACCGTGGCTGCGATGACCCGCTTGTGCTCATGCACGAACGCGGGAATGCCCATCTGGACATCATTGAGCGGGCTGCGAGCGAGGATCGCCACGCCGTTGTAGGTTTTCTGTCCGGAGAAGACCGATGCGTAGCCGACCGCCGCGAGCTCGTCGCGCGGAAACTTCACATCCTCCAGCTTGAGCTCCTGAAGGCAGACCACATCGGGCTGCGCCGAGTGCAGCCAGTCGGTCAGGTGCTGGAGGCGGATCTTGAGCGAATTAACGTTCCAGGTCGCCAGCTTCATCCGGCAATGGTACCCGGACTACGCAGGGATCATGCCGTTATGCCGCAGGAGGGCATCGACCTGCGGATCGCGACCGCGGAAGGCTCGGAACGATTCGGCCGCCGTGCGGCTTCCACCGACCGCGAGCACTTCGTCGCGGAACCGCGCGCCGGTCGCGCAGTCGAGGACGCTCCGATCGGCGCGCATTTCCTCGAACGCGCTGAACGCGTCGGCCGAAAGCACTTCAGCCCACTTGTAGCTGTAGTAGCCCGCCGCATAGCCGCCGGCGAAGATGTGCGAAAAGTTATTCGGGAATCGGTTGTACGAGGGCGGCGTGATCACCGCGATCTCCCTGCGCACTTCCTCGAGCAGGTCCTGGGCGCTGCGGCCGGCTTCGGGATCGAAGTCGAAATGCAGTTGCATGTCGAAGACCGAGAACTCTACTTGGCGCAGCATCGCGAGACCGGACTGGAAATTCTTCGCCGCGAGCATCTTCTCAAACAGGGCCCTGGGCAACGGCTTGCCCGTATCCACGTGACTGGTCATGTGCTCCAGCACTTCCCACTCCCAGCAGAAGTTCTCCATGAACTGGCTGGGCAGCTCGACCGCATCCCATTCCACGCCGTTGATCCCGGAAACGCCGAGATCCTCGACCTGAGTGAGCAGGTGGTGCAGGCCGTGGCCGGTCTCGTGGAACAGGGTGATGACGTCGTCGTGCGTGAAGAGCGCGGGCTTGCCGCCCACCGGAGGCGTGAAGTTGCAGTTGAGGTAGGCCACCGGTGTCTGGATGCCATCGGCCTGCCGGCGCCGCGTGATTGCGCCATCCATCCATGCACCGCCGCGCTTGGTTTCCCGCGCATAGAGGTCGATGTAGAACTGGCCGATCAGGCCCCCGGCCGCGTTGCGGATATCGAAGAATCGGACATCCTCATGCCACGTGGGTGCAGAAGACTCCGACAGGCGCACGCCGTAAAGCGTTTCCACCAGCTTGAACATGCCCGGGACGACCTGCGTCTCGGGAAAGTACTGCTTCACTTCCTGGTCGGAGAACGAGTAGCGCTCGGCGCGTAATTTCTCCGAGGCGTAGGTCATGTCCCACGACTCGAGTGTATCGAGGCCGAGCTTGTCCTTCGCGAACTCGCGCAGCTGGACCAGGTCGCGTTCCGCGAACGGTCGGGCGCGATGCGCGAGGTCGTGCAGGAAATCCAGCACTTCCTTCGGCGTCCTGGCCATCTTGGGCACGAGCGAGACTTCGGCAAAATTGGGGTAGCCGAGGAGCGCCGCATCTTCCTTTCGCAGCTTGAGGATGCGCGCGATCAACGGGGCGTTGTCCCACTCGGCCTTGCCGAACTCCGAGGCGCGCGTGGCGCTGGCGCGGTAAAGCGTTTCGCGCAAATTGCGGTCCTCCGCGTACTGCATGATGGGCAGGTAGGAGGGCATCTGCAGCGTGAATTTCCAGCCGGGCTTGCCCTCTTTCTCCGCGGCCTCGCGCGCAGCCTGGATCGCATCCCCGGGGAGGCCCGCGAGGCGCTTCTCGTCTTCGATCACGAGCGCATAGGCGTTGGTCGCGTCCAGCACATTCTCGGAGAACTTGGCCGAAAGGGCCGCCAGTTCATCCTGGATCGCCGCATACCGCGGCTTGAGTTCAGCGGGCAGCTCGGCGCCACCAAGGCGGAAATCCCGAAGCGAATTTTCGATAAGTTTCTTGCGTGCCGGCACGAGCGCTTCGAATTCCTTGGAGGCCCGGAGCGCGCGGTACTTGTCGAAAAGCGCCTGGTTCTGGCCGAGTTCCGTCCAGAATTGGGTGACCCTCGGCAGCCCGGCGTTGTACGCAGTGCGCAATTCGGGGCTGTCCAGCACTGCATGCAGATGCTCGACCTGGCCCCACGCGCGCGAAAGGTGCTCGGTCGAGTCTTCCAGCGGATGCACGAAGGCTTCCCAGGTCGCCGGAACCTTATCCGTGGAGATGTGCGCAATCACCCCGCGCGATTCGGCCAGCAACTGGTCGAGCGCAGGGGCTGCATGTTCGGGCTTCAGTTCGGAGAAACGCGGCAGTCCGGAAAAATCAAGTAACGGGTTCATGCTCTCTCAATCCTAGGTTCGCCGGGCCGCGGCTCGAAGCGTATTGGCTACCAGCATTGCAACTGTCATCGGGCCGACGCCGCCCGGGACCGGAGTGATGCTGCCGGCCACTTGGGAGACCGGATCGAAATCCACGTCCCCGCGCAGCTTGCCATCGGCGGTGCGGTTGGTTCCCACGTCGATGACGCAGGCACCGGGTTTGACCATGTCCGCGCCCACAAGATTCAACCGGCCGACCGCGGCGATCAGGATGTCCGCAGTGCGGGTATGAGCAGCGAGATCAGGCGTCTTCGAGTGACAGATGGTGACCGTGGCGTCCTTTTGCAATAGAAGGAGCGCCATGGGCTTGCCCACGATGTTGCTGCGCCCGAGCACCACGGCCCGCCGCCCGGCCAGCGGGATCTTTTCCTTTTCAAGCAGGTACATGATGCCGGCCGGCGTACAGGCCACGAACCCCGGCGCGCCGATCAGCAGGGCGCCGGCGCTTTGCACATGAAAGCCGTCCACATCCTTTTCGGGAGTCACGGCGCCGAGGACTCGCGCTTCGTCCACCGTCGGTGGCAGGGGCAGCTGGACCAGGATTGCGTCGATACGCGGATCGGCGTTCAGCTCATGGACGCGCGCGATCAGCGCTGATTCAGTAGTGTCGATGGGAAAATCGTGCTTCTCGGAGAGCACGCCGGCTTCCTCGCACGCGCGCACTTTGTTGCGCACATAAGCACGGGAGGCGGGGTCGTCCCCAACGATGACGACCGCCAGTCCGGGCACGACTCCACGCTTTACGAGGTCGTCGGCGACGACTTTCAGTTCGGCGCGCAACACTGCCGCATGCGCCTTTCCATCAATGATGCGAGCGGTCATTGCCTGCCGGCGCCTTGAAAAGGGGCCGAAGTTTAGCACCCGGTCTCATTGCATAATGCGGAACAACGTTTTACAATATGAAAAATTGGCCCTCGACCGAGACCGCGGGGAACAGGGCGCAAGTTTGTGCGGGTCACTTGAACGTATTAAGCTTCAACGGAAATTCCCGCGCGCCCGGGATAAAAATCCTGTCTGCGTTTTCCGTTCGACAGCCCACGCCACGAAGCTGGAGGAGTCATGTCTGCCGTTCCCCAATTCCCAGCGGCCAACGACGCCGATTCGCAGGAAACCAAGGAGTGGCTGGACGCGCTCGAGGCCGTCATGGAGCGCGAAGGACCCGAGCGCGCCCATTTCCTGCTGCAAAAGCTGATCGACACCGCGCGCCGCTCCGGCGCCTACCTGCCGTTTTCGGCGAACACCGCCTACCTCAACACGATTCCTCCGCACTTGGAGGAACGCTCGCCCGGCGATCACGCGCTCGAGGAGCGCATCCGCTCGTACACGCGCTGGAACGCCATGGTCATGGTGGCCAAGGCCAACAAGACCGACGGCGACCTCGGCGGCCACATCGCCAGTTTCGCCTCCGTGGGCACGCTGTTCGGCATCGGCTTCAACCACTTCTGGCATGCGCCGACCGAGGACCACGGCGGTGACCTGATCTATTTCCAAGGCCACTCGGCGCCTGGCATCTACGCACGCGCCTATCTCGAAGGCCGGCTCTCGGAAGAGCAGCTGCTCAATTTCCGCCGCGATGTGGACGGAAAGGGCATTACGTCGTATCCCCACCCCTGGCTCATGCCGGACTTCTGGCAGTTTCCCACCGTATCGATGGGCCTCGGCCCGCTACAGGCGATCTACCAGGCGCGCTTCCTCAAGTACATGCATGCGCGCGGCATCGCGAACACCGAG